>JANNAV010000178.1:0-9512 GCA_031384695.1 Paracoccaceae bacterium | reverse complement strand
GATAATTTCCCGATTACCCCCTTGCAGCCATGCAGCCGCTTCGCTAAACACCCTCGCAGTTGGGGCGTCGCCAAGCGGTAAGGCATCGGTTTTTGGTACCGACATACCCAGGTTCGAATCCTGGCGCCCCAGCCAAATTTCCAGTGCAGATCAACGCTTAACGCATAGTTGGTGGCCTGCGCCCTGTCTCGCGCCGCTTTCAGATTTCACCCAAGAAAACGCCGGCACGATCAGAAATCATGCCGGCATTGCGGGGTTTATCGCCGCCGGATCACGAACAGCCGCTGGTCCCGCCGCAGGTGTTGCACTTCATGCAGGTGCCGTTGCGCACCAGCGTGTAATTGCCGCACTCGCCACACGGGTCGCCCTCATAGCCCTGCATCTTAGCCTTCACCCGCGCATCCATGCTCACCGTGCCGGTGGCCAGCGCCGTCGCACCATAGCTTTGGGCCCCATAGCCCTGCGGGATCAGCATGTTCAGCGCCGATACCGGATCGGTGCCATTGGCCAGCGCCGTGGCCCCCATCCCGCCTTGCAAAGCCACCAGTTCCGACGGCAGCCGCTTGCGCAGATAGCCGGTGGAACTGATCTGTTTCAGCACCTCAAGCCCCCGCGTCGCCGCCTGATCCGACACCTCGGCAAAGTTGCGCTTGCCTTCGATATCGCCGCGCCCAAGATCATCAAACGCCGCCCCCGTCGGCTTCACATGCGCAAGGTCGGTGCGGTCCAGATACGAGATCGCCAGTTCGCGGAAGATATAATCCAGAATAGAGGTGGCATTCTTTACCGAGTCGTTGCCCTGAACCATGCCCGCAGGCTCGAACCGGGTGAAGGTGAACGCCTCCACATATTCCTCAAGCGGCACCCCGTATTGCAGACCAACCGAAATCGCGATGGCGAAATTGTTCATCATGGCGCGGAACCCCGCCCCTTCCTTGTGCATGTCGATGAATATTTCGCCCAGCCGCCCGTCAACATATTCGCCGGTGCGCAGATACACCTTATGCCCGCCGACGATGGCCTTTTGCGTGTAACCCTTGCGCCGCTCGGGCAGCTTTTCGCGGTTGGTGCGAATGATCTCCTTGATGATGATCTTCTCGACGATCTTCTCGGCCATCACCACGGCCTTTTCCTGCGCCGACCCCGAGGCCATCACCTCTGCCGCTTCCTCGTCATCCTCCACCAAAGCCGAGGCCAAAGGCTGGCTCAGCTTCGATCCATCGCGGTAAAGCGCGTTGGCCTTGATGCCAAGCGACCACGACAACTCATAGGCCGCAAGGGTTTCCTCGATGGTGGCATTGTTCGGCATGTTGATGGTCTTCGAGATGGCGCCGGAGATGAACGACTGCGCCGCCGCCATCATGTGAATATGGCTTTCCACCGACAGAAACCGTTTGCCGGTCTTGCCGCAGGGGTTGGCGCAATCAAACACCGAATAGTGCTCTTTCTTCAGGAAAGGCGCGTCCTCCAGGGTCATGGTGCCACAGACATGGTTGTTCGCGGCCTCGATCTGCGCCTTGGTAAATCCGAGATGGCGCAACAGATCAAAGGTAGGATCGTTCAGCTTTTCCGCAGGTATCCCGAGGGTTTTCTTGCAGAAATCCTCGCCAATCGTCCATTGGTTGAACACAAACCGGATATCGAACGCCGACGGCAGCGCCGCCTCGATCTTTTCCAACTCGCGCGCCCCAAAGCCGTGCCCGATCAGCGAGGTGGTGTTGATCCCCGGGCAATTGCCGATGGAGCCGTGGCCCACCGCATGCGCCACCATTTCCGCCGCCTGCGCCGTGGAATAGCCCAGCTTTTCCAGCGCCGCCGGAACCGATTGGTTGATGATCTTGAAATACCCGCCACCGGCAAGTTTCTTGAACTTCACCAGCGCGAAATCCGGCTCGATGCCCGTCGTATCGCAGTCCATCACCAATCCGATGGTGCCGGTGGGGGCGATCACCGTGGTTTGTGCATTGCGGAACCCATGCGCCTCGCCCCGCGTCAGCGCCTCGTCCCAGGCCGATTTGGCCAGCGTCACCAGCGTCTGATCCGGGCAATTGGCGTGATCCAGCGCCACCGGATTGACGTTCAGCGCCTCATAGCCCACGGTTTTGCCATAAGCCGCCGCCCGGTGATTGCGGATCACCCGTAGCATATGCGCCGCGTTGCGCGCATAGCCCGAAAACGCCCCAAGTTCCGCCGCCATTTCGGCCGACGTCGCATAGGAAACCCCCGTCATCAGCGCCGTCAGCGCCCCGCACAGCGCCCGGCCCTCGATGCTGTCATAGCCAAGGCCCATGTTCATCAACAGCCCGCCGATATTGGCGTAACCAAGCCCCAGGGTGCGGAAATCAAATGACAGTTGCGCAATCTCTTTCGATGGGAACTGCGCCATCATCACCGAGATTTCCAAGGTCACCGTCCAAAGCCGCGTGGCATGGATATAGGCCTCGCTGTCAAACTTGCCGTTCCTGAAGAAGGTCAGCAGGTTCATCGACGCCAGGTTGCACGCGGTATCATCAAGGAACATATATTCCGAACAGGGGTTTGATCCCCGGATCGCACCATCTTCCGGGCAGGTGTGCCAGGCGTTCACCGTGTCGTGAAACTGGATGCCGGGATCGGCGCAGGCCCAGGCGGCATGGCCCACCTGATCCCAAAGATCGCGCGCCTTGATGGTTTTGGCCACCTTGCCATCGGTCCGGCGGATCAACGCCCAATCCGCATCATCCTTCACCGCCTGCAAGAACGCATCAGTCACCCGCACCGAGTTGTTCGAGTTCTGCCCCGAGACGGTGATATAGGCTTCTGAATCCCAGTCGGTATCGTAGGTCGGAAACTCGATCGAGGTGAATCCCTGCCGCGCATACTGCAAAATACGGAAGGTATAGGTATCGGGGATCATTGCCTTTTTCGCCGCCCTGATCGCGGCTTTCAAGGCCGGATTCTTGGCCGGATCGGTTGCATCCTGCATCGAGCCGTCCCAGGCTTTGATCGCCGCAAACAACTCGTTCAGCCGCGCCTCATGCGATTTGGAACCGGCAACCAGTGCGGCAACCTTCTGCTCTTCGATCACCTTCCAGTTCACAAAGGCCTCGACATCGGGGTGATCCATATCGCAGATCACCATTTTCGCGGCCCGCCGCGTGGTGCCGCCCGATTTTATCGCCCCCGCCGCCCGGTCGCCGATCTTCAGAAATCCCATCAGCCCCGAAGATTTGCCGCCGCCCGAAAGCCGCTCCCCCTCGCCGCGCAGGCTTGAGAAATTAGTGCCGGTGCCCGAGCCATACTTGAACAAACGCGCCTCACGAACCCACAGATCCATGATGCCGCCATCCCCCACCAGATCATCCTTCACCGATTGGATAAAGCAGGCATGCGGTTGCGGGTGCTCGTAGGCAGACTCCGATTTCGTCAGCTTGCCGCTGAAATGATCGACATAATAATGCCCCTGCGCCGGGCCATCGACCCCGTAAGCCCAGTGCAGGCCGGTGTTGAACCACTGCGGGCTGTTGGGTGCCGCCATCTGGCGCGCCAGCATGAACCGCATCTCGTCATAATAGGCGCGCGCGTCGGCTTCGGTGGTGAAATATCCGCCCTTCCAGCCCCAATACGCCCAGGCCCCTGCCAGACGGTCGAACACCTGCTTGGCCGAGGTTTCGCCAACAAACCGCAGCGCCTCGGGCAGCTTGGCCAGTTCGGCCTCATCGGGAACCGACCGCCAGAGAAACTCCGGCATGCCCTTTTCCCTGATCCGCTTCATCCGCGCGGGCACGCCTGCTTTGCGGAAATATTTCTGTGCCAGAACGTCCGATGCCACCTGGCTCCAGCCATCCGGCACCTCAACGGCCTCGTTGCGGAACACAACCGTGCCGTCTGGATTGCGAATCTCCGAAGTGGTCACCGAAAAACCGATAGCCCCATAAGCGCCCGTGGATTCCGTCGTGAAGTGCCGCTCGATTTTCATATGCCCCGTCCCTGTCTGTTGCGGCGGGGTTTTTGCTGCACCCCGTCCGATGTTCATCCGCCAATTCACCACCGCGACCATCGCAAATCTGGCCAGCCCCACGCGCTCTGTCCGGGGCCGCACGCAACGCTGCGCGCTTCGGTGCCTGAATGATCGCCTCCTGCAGCCACCACTACATTTAGTGGGCACTGCCGACGCTTCGTCAAACTGTCGTATCTCATCACAGACAGCAACGGGTTTTTCACCGTATTTTGAAGATTTTTCGCTTGACCAACCGAAGCGCAACATGGCGCGGAGTCCGTCCCTCACCCTGAATTTAATCGCGCAGGTTGTGGATGAAAGCGGGGAGAACTCTTGAACCGTTTTTGCAGGAACGCCGGATTCTGGCGCAAAGCCCTAGGCTTGCAACCGATCACTGAATTTCGGTGCGAAAGGTGAAATTCCGCCAGCATCGATTCGCGTGCCCGCCCCACGCCTCAGGCACGGCGGTTGATCAGATAGATCCCAGCGCCAACCAGACCGGCCGCCCCCAGCAATCCGCTGCTGACCGACTCACCAAAGATCAAAAAGCCCAGCGTCAGCGCGAACACCGGGGTCAGGAACGAGAAACTTGCCACCGTCGATGTCGGATAAACCGACAGCAGCCAAAGCCAGCTGATGAACCCACCCGCCACCACCACCGACGATTGAAAGATCAAAAATGCCCAGTGGATCGGCTCGATCTGCCGCAGCCACGGGCCAAAAAACAGCGACGCCACCAACAGGATCGGCGCGGATACCAGCACCATCCAGAAAAGCTGCATTTCCGGCCCCGCATGCCGCATCCGCGTGGCCCGCGCAAGAAACGCCGTGCCCGCCCAGCCAAATGCCGCGCCCAACGCGCAAAGATCGCCGGCCAGGCTGCTTTGCCCCCCCGGCGCCCGCACGAGAATGGCCCAGGCCGTCCCCGCGAACGCAAGCGTCAATCCCGCCGCCCGCACCGGCGTGATCCGCTCACCCGGCAAACCATAATGCGCCATAATGGCCATCCAGACCGGCATCGAATAAAAGATCACCGAGGCGCGGCCCACCGCAGTCAGGTCCATCGCTATGAAAAGAAACATGAATTCGGCGGCAAAAACCGTACCCATGGCCAAACCCGGCCAAAGATCGGCACGGGTCAGCCGCGGCGGCCGTCCGCGGCACACCAGCCACGCCCACACAAACCCGATGGCCAAAGCCGAGCGCAGGCCGGCGAAAAACACTGGCTGCAGGCCGTTGTTCACCTCCTTGACAATCAGTTGATTGACCGCCAGCAACAGCGTCACACCAGTCATTGCGGCAAGGCCGAAGCCATCAAGCCGGTCTGTGCGCGCTGTCATGACTTTCCTTTCCGATCCCCTGATGCAACCCCGCGCCCTGCCCCAGTCCATCCGGTGGCAGGCTTGGAAAACTCTGGCAGCGGCAGCCGTTTTCCCTTAAACGCCAAATGGATCGGAATGAAAAGCCGGAGCCCGCATGTCGGACATCATCGCACGCTGCGAGGCCAAGTGCCTGCGGATGACCGACCAGCGCCGCGTTGTGGCGCGGGTGATCGGTGACGCGCAGGATCATCCTGATGTCGAAGAGCTTTACTTGCGTGCTGTCCGGGTTGACGCGCGGATTTCGCTCGCCACGGTCTACCGGACGGTGAAGTTTCTTGAGGCGGCGGGGATTCTGGAAAAGCTGGAATTTGGCGACGGCCGCGCACGCTATGAGGATGCCGAGCGTGATCACCATGACCACCTGATTGATGTCAACACCGGGCAAGTCATTGAATTTGTTGATCCCGAAATCGAGGCGCTGCAAGAACGCATTGCCGCAAGGCTGGGGTACCGGCTGATCGGGCACCGGCTTGAACTGCTGGGGGTTCCGGCCAAAAAGGCATAGGCCCGCCCAAAATCAACGGTTCCGGCCTTATTTCCTTGCAGTGTCAGCGCTAACGCAAACGGGTGCTTCCCATGGTGATGCCGACGCGGTAAGAGGCGCAAACGCAGTATTTCAGCCTTTGGAGGCCATCCCATGAGCACGATCATTGATATCCACGCCCGCGAAATACTCGACAGCCGGGGCAACCCGACGGTGGAGGTGGATGTGCATCTGGAAAGTGGCGCGATGGGGCGGGCGGCGGTGCCTTCGGGCGCCTCCACCGGCGCGCACGAGGCGGTGGAACGGCGCGACGGCGACAAGGCGCGCTATGCGGGCAAAGGCGTGCTCGAGGCAGTGGCGGCGGTAAACGGAGAACTGGCCGAAGAATTAATGGGTTACGATGCAACCGAACAGGTCGGCATTGATCGCACCATGATCGAGATGGACGGCACCGCCAACAAAGGCCGCCTTGGCGCCAATGCCATTCTGGGCGTTTCGCTGGCGGTGGCCAAGGCTGCGGCCGAGTTTACCGGCCAGCCTTTGTACCGCTATATCGGTGGCACTTCGGCGCGGGTGTTGCCGGTGCCGATGATGAACATCATCAACGGCGGCGCGCATGCCGATAATCCCATTGATATTCAAGAGTTTATGATCATGCCGGTGGGGGCTGCCAATATCCGCGAGGCGGTGCGGATGGGTTCGGAAGTGTTTCATGTGCTGAAAAAGGAGCTGTCGGCGGCGGGGCTTTCTACCGGCATCGGTGATGAGGGCGGCTTTGCGCCAAATCTGTCGTCCACCCGCTCGGCCCTTGATTTCATTGTGAAATCCATCGAAAAAGCAGGCTATCGCCCCGGCGAGGATATCTATCTGGCGCTTGATTGCGCAGCGACCGAATACTTCAAGAATGGCTGCTATCAGCTTGAAGGTGAAGGGAAATCCCTGACCTCCGCCGAGAATGTCGATTACCTTGCCGCCCTGGTTGACAATTACCCGATCATCTCGATCGAAGATGGCATGTCCGAGGATGACTGGGACGGCTGGAAGCTGCTGACCGACCGCCTTGGAAGCCGGGTGCAGATCGTTGGCGACGATCTTTTTGTCACCAACCCAAAGCGGCTTCGTGAAGGTATTTCAAAGGGTTGCGCGAATTCCATGCTGGTGAAAGTCAACCAGATCGGCACCCTCACCGAAACGCTGGAGGCGGTGGATATGGCGCATCGGGCTGGGTATTCCAACGTCATGTCACACCGTTCGGGCGAGACGGAGGATGCCACCATCGCCGATCTGGCCGTTGCCACCAATTGCGGGCAGATCAAGACCGGCTCACTGGCGCGGTCTGACCGGTTGGCGAAGTATAACCAGTTGATCCGCATCGAGGAAATGCTGGGCGAGACGGCAGAGTTTGCCGGCCGGCAGGTCCTGCGGGGGTAACATCTGCCAAAGCGTGCGCCACCGGCCCCAAGGGCCGGTGGCGCCGCATTTCATGATATGCACCCCATATGCTTTTCTATGCATACGCCCCCCGCGTTCACTCCAGCCGCGCCGGAAACCCGTCCGCCCGCAGGTCCGTGCAAAGCACATCTTCCAGCAGTTTCACGATCTGCGTCGACTGCGCCGCCCCGCCATAGGCCGCCCGCCCCTTCAGAAAGGTCTGCGTGGTCATCGCCGCCAGATCCAGCGGCACCCCGAACTCGGCACCAAACCCCATCGCAAAGCCCAGATCCTTCAACGCAAGGTCCATGGTGAAAGCGATGTCATAGCTGCCGTTCAGAATAAGCTGCCCCTCTGTCTCGTGCACAAAAGACGTGCCCGACGAGGCCGCAATCGCCTCCCACGCGGTTTTCAGATCAAGGCCGCCGCGCTTGGCCAGCATCAGGGCCTCGCCGTCCGCCACCAGATGGATGAAGGCCAGCATATTGGTGATCACCTTGATCACCGCCGCCGACCCCAAAGGCCCCATGTGAAAGGTCTTGTTGCCAATCGCCTCCAGCGCCGGGCGGTGCTGCTCGAACAGCGCCACATCGCCGCCCACCAGCACGGTGATCTCGCCGCGCGCCGCCAGATGCACCCCGCCCGTCACCGGCGCCTCCAGCAGCCGAACCCCCGCCTGCCCGGCCAAACCGCCGAGACGCAGGATATCCTCGCGCCCAAGGGTCGAGTTTTCGATCCAGGTCGCACCGGGCCTCAATGTGGTCAAAATCTCCGCCAGCACCGCCTCGGATACCGCAGGTGAGGGCAGGCAGGTGAACACATGGTCCACCTGCCCCGCCAGATCGGCCACGGAACTGGCCACTGTCGCGCCCAACCCCCGCAGCCGTTCGCATTGGGCCGCGTCCCGGTCATAAACCACCACCGCAAAGCCGTTACGGATCAGGCTGGCAGCCATATGGCCGCCCAGATTGCCAAGGCCGATATATCCGTAAATCATGCGCCGTATCCCACGATGCCTTTGACCTCGCAAAAGTCGTGAATGCCCCAATCGGCATATTCGCGGCCGTTGCCGGACTGTTTGTAGCCACCAAACGGCGCCGAGGTATCCCAATCGGGATAGTTCAGGTTCACCGTGCCCGCCCGCAGCCGCCGCGCCACCGGCCGCGCATCCTCCAGCGGCCCCGAGATATAGGCGGCCAACCCGTAAACGGAATCATTGGCCATCCGCACCGCATCCTCCACCGTGTCATAGGGCAGGATCGCCAGCACCGGGCCAAAGATTTCTTCCTTGGATATCGTCATCGCGTTTTCCACATCGCCAAAGATCGTCGGCTTGCAGAACCAACCCCGGTTCAACTCCGCAGGCCGCCCAAGGCCCCCCGTCACCAGCGTCGCCCCCTCGTCGATCCCGGTCTGGATCAGGCGCTGCACCTTGTCGAACTGCACTTTGGATATCAGCGGCCCCATCGTGGTGCCCGCCGCTTGCGGATCACCCGGCACCATCACTTCGGCGGTGGCCTTCGCCACGGCGAGGGCCTCGGCCTGCTGGCCGCGCTGCACGAACATCCGGGTCGGCGCATCGCAAGACTGGCCGGTATTGGCCATGATCGCATTCACCCCCGCCGCAACCGCCGCCGCAAGATCGGCACCCGGCAAGATGATATTGGCCGATTTGCCGCCCATCTCCTGCGCCACCCGCTTTACCGTGGGGGCCGCCGCCGCCGCAATCAACGTGCCCGCGCGGGTGGAGCCGGTAAACGACACCATATCCACCTCCGGATGCGAGGTGATGCGCGCACCAACTCCCGCACCGTCACCGTTCACCAGATTGAACACGCCCGCAGGCACCCCAGCTTCATGGCACACCTCGGCAAACAAAACCCCCGAAAGTGGTGCTATTTCCGAAGGTTTCAACACCATGGTACAGCCCGCAAGCAGGGCCGGTGCCACCTTGCAGGCAATCTGGTTCATCGGCCAGTTCCACGGCGTGATCAGCGCGCAAACCCCGATCCCCTCATAGACAATCCGCGTGGTGCCGCGCGAATATTCCCAGGCCATGGTTTCCGCCGCCTTGATCGCGGCCTCCAGATGCACCTGCCCCGCCCAGGCCTGCGCGCCGCGCGCCCATTCCACCGGCGCGCCCATCTCGGTGGACATCGCCTGCGCGAAATCCTCGTAGCGGCGGTTGTAAACTTCCAGCACCCGGCGCAGCAGGGCAATCCGCTCGGCCACCGGC
>JANNAV010000156.1:0-6087 GCA_031384695.1 Paracoccaceae bacterium | reverse complement strand
GCGGTGCGGGCGGGGCACGGGTTTGGTCAGGTGGGCGCGCTTCATCCGGGGCATTTTGTCGCCGAGCGGCGGCGGGTGTGGTTTTGGGGGGCGGTGTTGCCGTTGGTGGCATTGGTGGGGTTCAAGATGCCATGGGTGGCGCCTGGGGTGGCGGGGCTTTACGGGGCTTCGTTTGCGCGGACGGGCTGGCGGTTCTGGCGGGGGGGGATGGCACCGGGGCGCAGTCTGGGCTGTGCCGGGCTGATCACGCTTTCCAAGCTGCCGAATTTGCAGGGGATGTTAACCTGGATGTGGCGCAATCATCGCGGGGCTGGCCCCCGTATCATCGAATACAAGTGACGGGATTGCAGTGATGGCAAGCAAGGATATCCGGGTGGGGCTGATTGGCGCGGGCTATATCGCGCCCTGGCATGCCGAGGCGATCAAGGCCACGCGCGGGGTGCGGTTGGTGGCGGTGTGCGATCCGGCACCGGGGGCGGCGGCGGGGTTGGCTGTGGGGTACGGCGCTGAGGCGTTTGACAGCCTGGAGGCGATGCTGGCGGAGGCGGGGCTGGACGCGGTGCATGTGCTGACGCCGCCGGGCCTGCACTGTGCGCATGCGTTGAAGGCGTTGCAGGCGGGGGCGCATGTGTTGGTGGAAAAGCCTTTCGCAGTCAGCCGGGCCGAGGCGGAGGTGATGGTGGCGGCGGCGGGTGCGGCCAACCGGCAGGTGGCGGTGAACCATAACTTTCTGGCGCTGCCTGCGTATTTACGGCTGAAGGCCATGATTGCGGGCGGCGTGCCGGGGCGTGTGGACAGCGCCGATATCCGCTGGCGCTATCCCCTCGCACCGCTGCGGTCGGGGCCATACGGGCTTTGGATGCTGCGGTCGCCGCAGAATTTGCTGCTGGAGCTGGGGCCGCATCTGTTTGCCTTTGCGCAGGATTTGTTCGGGCCGTTGACGCAGCTTGATCTGCGGACATCAAACCCGGTTGCCCTGCCGGGGGGCTGCGAGTTGCCGCAGAACTGGCAGATCCGGGGGCGGGCGGGACGGGTGGATGTGACGTTGCATCTGAGTTTGGTGGAGGGGGCCGAGGACCGCTCGGTTGAGGTGCACGGGGTCGCGGGGACAGCGCGGCTGGATTACGGCGCCGATGTGCTGGTGCTGGCGCGGCCCAATGCTTCGGATATCGTGGTGAACCCGCTGCGCAGCCAGATGGCGCTGGCGGGGCAGCATCTGGGCGAGGGGTTGCGCAATGCGCTGCGGCAGGCGGGGTCTTTGAACCGGAAATCGCCCTATGGCTTGGGGTTTCGCGGCGCGGTGGCGGCGTTTTATGGGGCGATTGCGGCGGGGCGCGCGGTGGATGCGCGGTTTTCGGGAGCCTCGGGCGTGGAGGTGATCACGGCGATCGAGCGGGTGTGTCTGTTGTTGCCGGCGGCGAAGGTGGTGGCGGCGGTGGCGGTGCCTGTGCCTGTGCAGGCGGTTGGGGCGAAGATGCTGGTCATCGGCGGCACGGGATTTATCGGCCGGGCGCTGGTGCGCAATCTGGTGGCGGCGGGGTTTGGGGTGCGGGTGTTGAGCCGGGGGCGGGCCAATCCCTTCGCCGATCTGGGGGCGGCGGTGGAGGTGGTCGCGGCCTCATTGACCGACCCGATCGAGTTGCGGATGGCGATGCAGGGGATTGATACGGTGTATCATCTGGCGCGGGCCGAGGAATCCTCGTGGGAGGGCTATCTGCAGAACGATGTGGCGGTGACCGAGGCTGTTGCCACGGCGGCGGTGGCGGGATCGGTGCGGCGGCTGGTGTATACCGGCACCATCGCGTCTTATGATGCTTCGGACAGGCGGCAGCCTGTCACCGAGGCCACGGGGTTCGGGCCGATGGAGCGGCGCAATCTTTATGCACGGAGCAAGGCGCTGTGCGAGGAGCGGCTGCTGGCGCGCTATCGTGAAGCGGGGTTGCCGCTGGTGATCGCGCGGCCGGGGATCGTGGTGGGGCCGGGCGGGCCGTTGCAGCATTGGGGGATCGGGCGTTGGCACGGGGCGGGGGCGGTGCGGATCTGGGGGCCCGGGCGCAATGTGCTGCCGCTGGTGCTGATCGGCGATGTGGCGGAGGCGCTGCGGCGGATGGCGCTGGTGCCGGGGATCGAGGGGCAATCGTTCAACCTGATCGGCGAACCGTTGATGTCGGCGCGGGATTATTTCGCGGCGATCCATCGGTTGACGGGCACCAGGATCAGGGTTTCCAGCGGCAATCTGGTGCTGTTTTATCTGGCGGACCGGGTGAAGTATGCCATGAAGCGGTTTTTGCTGCGCAAAGGCGGGCTGACCAAGCCGTTGCTGGTGGATTGGCAATCGCGGGCGCATCTGTCGCCGTTTCACAATGACCGGGCGAAGGCGGTGTTGAACTGGCAACCCGAGGCGGATGCCGAAGCGTTTGCCAGGCGGGCGGTGGATCATCCGGGGTTGTTTGGGTATTAGAGCGGGATGAGCCGTTACGGACCTGTGGCTTTGCCGGGCAGGGGCTGGAGAGGGACGCGCGCGCGCGCAACCGCTGCAAAAAACGGGGGACTCGCGCCTTCGAACCCGCTGTTGAAAAGCGGGGGTTTCACACCCCCGCACCCCCGTGGGATATTTGCGCAATGAAGAACCGAGTGGACAACTTTAGATGAATTGTCTTCAGCGGTGTTTCAGGGCTTTCTGCGTGATGCGTCCCGCTGGCGGGTGGGAGGCAAGCTGAGGGAAACAGCCGCTTCGGGGCTGGCATTTGCCGCGTCTGATTGAGATCAGGTCTGGCGAGAAACAGGCGGGCGTGGCGCGTTGCCAGTGAGGTGCATTCTGCCTGCCACAACCCGCGGAAGCCGCGATGGCGGGTTCACAGTGTGCGGCGCAGGCGCCAGGCGGCCTGGATCTGCGACGGCAATATCGCGGCGCAGGCGAGATAGCGGGGGGCCATGCGGCGGGGGCTTTGCAGGGCGCGCCACAGCCATTCCAGCGCAAGCTGCTGCACCAGAAGCGGCGCGCGGGTTTGGCTGCCGGCGAGAAAATCCAGCCCGGCGCCGACAGAGGCAAAACCGACCGTTGGGGCGAGTTGGCGGCCGAGGGCGGCGAATGCCTCTTGTTTGGGCGCACCGAGCGCTATGAAGCACAGGCCCGCACCGCTGGCCGTGATCTGGTGCAGGATGCGCGCGGCCTCGGGGCCGGTGGGATCAAAACCCATCGGCGGAGCGGCTTGCAGGACCACGCGAAGGCCGGGCACCTCAGCCATCAGGGCGGTGGCCGCGCGCGCCAATGCGGCCTTGGTGCTGCCCATCAGGGCAAGGGAAACACCGGCCCGCGCCGCGACACGGGCCGCGGGCAGCACCAGATCCGAGCCGGGGATCAGGGCCACCGGGCGGCGGGCCAGACGCGACAGCCAGACGATGGGATTGCCGTCGGCCACCACCAGATCTTGCGCCAGATAGGTGCGGCGGAAGGACTCCGAGCCTTGCAGCTTGACCAGATGATCGAGGTTGATGGTCGCCAAAGCGAAGCCCTGCCGTGCGGTGAAGCGCGCCTGCAGGGTGGCCAGCAAGGTGGCCTTGTCGGCGATGTTGACGTCGATCACATCGGCGCCGAAACGAAATTCCAAACCTTTACTCCGCGGATCTTGTGCATCTCATAGCATGCCATGCGGCAAAACCGAGGTTTCTGTTGCCGCAATCGCGCAACATTCTGTTTCGCGGGCAAAATGTCAAATCACCGTGACAATGGCCTTGCCGCCTGTGCTACATCTGGCGCGCCGGGATGAACTTCCGTGCCCCTGATGCCGCAAGAAAGCCTGCAAGACCGTGGCTGCCCCGAACCTCTTTGCCTTTGTCATGATCACGATCTGGCCGGTCGTGGCCTATGTTTTGTATCGCAGGCTGGATCCGGCGCGGGCGCTGATCTGGACCATTCTTGCAGGCTATCTGATCTTGCCGCCGCTGACCGCCTATAATCTGCCGGTGGTGCCGGATTTCGACAAAACCTCGATCCCCAATCTTGCGGCGCTGGTGTTTGCGATGTTTGTGCTGGGGGACCGGATCAGCCTGTGGCCGCAGGGGGTGGTGGGGCGGTGCCTGATGGTGGTGTTCGTGCTGTCACCCTTTGCGACGGTGCTGACCAATGCCGACCCGATCACGATCTTTGACGGCGATGTGCAGGGCATGCGGATTTACGATTCGGTGGCGGCGATTGCCAACCAGATGATCCGGATTCTGCCGTTCTTTCTGGCGCGGCGCTATCTGGCCAGTGCGGCGGCGCTGCGGGCGCTGACGCTGGCGCTGGTGGTGGCGGGGTTTGCCTATTCGGTGCCGATGCTGATCGAGACGCAGCTTTCGCCGCAGATGAACGTGTGGGTTTACGGGTTTTTCCAGCATGATTTCTTTCAGACCATCCGGGCGGGTGGCTACCGGCCGGTGGTGTTCCTGCAGCACGGGTTGTGGGTGGCGTTCTTTGCGTTGATGTCACTGATGGCGGCGGCGGTGCTGCTGCGCGAGGGGCCGGCGGCGCGGCGGCCATGGTGGCTGGTGGCGGTGATCTACCTGCTGTTGTTGCTGCTTGCGTGCAAAAGTTTCGGGCCGATTGCCTATGCCATCGGGCTGGTGCCGGTGGTGTTGTTCGCGCCACGGCGGGTGCAGGTGGGGCTGGCGGCGGGGCTTGCGGTGATCGTGGTGAGCTATCCGTTGCTGCGCGGGGCGCATCTGGTGCCTTTGGAGGCGATCATGGCCTTTGCCGAAAGCATCAGTGCCGAGCGGGCGGAATCACTGGCCTACCGGATTGGCAATGAGGAGCAGTTGCTGGCTCATGCGGCGCTGCGGCCGTGGTTTGGCTGGGGCGGTTATGGGCGCAACCTGATCCTTGATCCGGTGACGGGGCGGATTTTGACCATACCGGATGGCGAATGGATCATCACCTTGGGTATTTACGGCTGGTTTGGCTATATCGCCGAGTTTGGGCTGGTGGCGCTGCCGTTGGTGTTGTTGTGCCGTGAGGCACTTTTGCAGCGGGGGGCGGTGATCTCGGCGCATGCGGCGGGTATCGCGTTGATATTGGCCGCTAATCTGGTTGACTTGTTGCCCAATGGCACATTGGTATCGTTGACATGGTTGATGGCGGGGGGGCTGCTGGGCTATGCCGAGATGTTGAGCCGGGCGCGGCGGCAGGTCAGGGTGCCGCAAGCCATAGAGCGGCGGACCGCGATCTGATTGTTGCCGGAACGCCCGGGTTTTGCCGTGGCTTTTGCCGCGTGCGGCGGTGTGCCGACTGGTCTTGCCTTAATCACTGCGGCATTCTGGCCGGATTGTGGCATTAACGTGGCATTGTCACTGGCGCGTGCAATATCGGGTGGGGGCGGCGCGCGGGGTATGAGGGCGCGTTGAAATACGTTAAATTGTCGGAACTTGTGCGCGCGCGTCTGATGTGCGGCGGGCAGGCAGGAAGAACAGGGATATGGCCAAGGATATCGCAAGCCCGGACATCAGCGATACCGATATCGCAATTGTCGGCATGGCGGCGCATCTGCCGGGAGCGGCGGATATTGCCGCATATTGGGCCAATCTGCGCGATGGGATCGAGTCGATCCGGGTGCTGAGCGAGGCGGAGTTGCTGGCGGCGGGCGAGAGTGCCGCGCGCCTTGCCAGGCCGAACTATGTGCCCGTGGCGGCGCCGTTGGCGGGGTTTGCGGATTTCGATGCCGAGTTCTTTGGCTTTTCGCCGAAGGAGGCCGCGATCCTTGATCCGCAGCACCGGCATTTCATGGAAGTGGCCTGGGAGGCGTTGGAGAACGCGGGCCATCCGCCGGAGAATTTCAAGGGGGCCATCGGGGTTTATGCCGGTTGTGGGATGGGGAGTTATTTCTATTTCAACCTGTGCTCCAACCCGGACCTCGTGGCCGATACCGGCATGTTCCTGCTGCGCCATACTGGCAATGACAAGGATTTTCTGGCCACAAGGGTAAGCCATATCTTCGATCTGCGTGGCCCCAGCATCTCGGTGCAGACGGCCTGTTCCACCTCTTTGGTGGCGGTGCATTACGCGGTGCAGGCGCTGTTGAACGGCGAGTGCGATATGGCGCTGGCGGGCGG
>JANNAV010000141.1:0-2815 GCA_031384695.1 Paracoccaceae bacterium | reverse complement strand
CCCGCGCCCCCGTCCCCGCCGATGACGCCGCCCGCGAGGAACGCGTCAAGATGACCCGCCTGCGCGCCACCATCGCCCGCCGCCTGAAAGACGCGCAAAACACCGCCGCCATGCTGACCACCTATAACGAGGTCGATATGTCTGCCGTGATGGACATCCGCAATTCCTACAAAGACGCCTTCGAGAAGAAACACGGCGTCAAACTCGGCTTCATGGCCTTCTTCGTCAAAGCCTGCACCCACGCCCTGAAAGAGATCCCCGAAGTCAACGCCGAGATCGACGGGCAGGATGTGGTCTATAAAAACTACGTCCACATGGGCGTCGCCGTCGGCACCCCCACCGGCCTCGTGGTCCCCGTGGTGCGCGACGCCGACCAGATGGGCTTCGCCGCCATCGAGAAGAAAATCGCCGAGCTTGGCCTGCGCGCCCGCGACGGCAAACTGTCGATGGCCGAAATGCAAGGCGGCAGCTTCACCATCTCCAACGGCGGCGTCTACGGCAGCCTGATGTCCTCCCCCATCCTCAACCCGCCGCAATCCGGCATCTTAGGGATGCACAAAATCCAGGACCGCCCGGTTGTGGTGGCGGGTGCGATCGTCATCCGCCCGATGATGTATCTGGCCCTCAGCTACGACCACCGCGTCGTCGACGGCAAAGGCGCCGTCACCTTCCTCGTGCGGGTGAAAGAGGCGCTGGAAGACCCAAGGCGCTTGCTGATGGATTTGTAACAGAATCGGGGTACACCCCGACCTACGTGGCCAGCGTAGGGCGGGGTTCACCCCGCCATTCCCAAAGGGTGCACTCCAATGCACCGCAGCGAAGGAAGCCCATGCCCCCCGAACTCACCGCCCTCGCCCTCGCGGGCCTGTTGCAAGCCGCCCAGTTCGTCCTCTTCGCCACCCCGGCGAATGCCGAGCTTACGCCCCGATACACCACCTCGCCGCGCGACGTGCCCCCCGCCCGGCCACTTTCGCAAACCACCGCCCGCCTGCAACGGGCGCTGAACAACCATTTCGAGGGGTTGATCCTCTTCACCCTCGCCGTCACCGTCGTGACCTTGGGCAACCAGTCCACCGCCCTCACCCAATACGCCGCCTGGGCCTATCTCGCCGCCCGCGTTCTTTATATCCCCGCCTATGCCTTCGGCCTTTCGCCCTGGCGCTCGGTGATCTGGGGCGCAGGCTTTACCGCCACTGTCATCATGCTGGTGGCGGCGCTGATTTGAAATTGCCTGTATGTACGGATGATGTACGGATACCCTACGCGGAAAATACGAAGGAAAAGACCCATGGCAAGCTTTGACGCGATCATCATCGGTGCCGGCCCCGGCGGCTATGTCTGCGCCATCCGCGCAGCGCAACTGGGGCTGAACGTGGCCGTTGTGGAAGGCCGCGACACCCTCGGCGGCACCTGCCTGAATGTCGGTTGCATCCCCTCAAAGGCGATGCTGCATGCCACCCACTCGCTGCACGAAGTCCATGAAAATCATGAGAAAATGGGTTTGATGGGCGGTGCCCCCAGCGTCGATTGGCCCCGCATGCAGGCCTATAAACAAGACGTGGTGAACGGCAACACCAAGGGCATCGAGTTTCTGTTCAAAAAGAACAAGATCACCTGGCTGAAAGGCTGGGCCACGATCCCCGCCCCCGGCAAAGTACAGATCGGCGATGATGTCCACGAGGCGAAAAACATAGTGATCGCAACAGGTTCCGAGGCATCAACCCTCCCCGGCGTCACCGTTGACGAGGTGAAAATCGTCACCTCCACCGGCGCGCTCACCCTGCCCGCAATCCCCAAAACCATGATCGTGATCGGCGCGGGCGTGATCGGGCTGGAAATGGGCTCGGTCTATGCCCGGCTTGGCACGCAGGTGACCGTGGTGGAATACCTCGACGCCATCACCCCCGGCATGGACGCCGAGGTTGCCAAAACCTTTGAGAGAATCCTGAAGAAACAAGGCTTTAAGTTCATTCTCGGGGCGGCTGTGCAATCCGCCACCGTCACCGAAACCGGCGCCACCGTCACCTACAAACTGCGCAAAACCGGGGCCGATGCCACCCTCACCGCCGATGTCGTCCTCGTGGCCACCGGGCGCAAACCCTTCACCGCAGGCTTGGGCCTTCAGGCGCTGGGGGTGGAAATGCTGCCCCGTGGCCAGATCAAGACCAACGCCCACTTTGCCACCAATATCAACGGCTTGTACGCCATAGGCGATGCCATCACCGGCCCGATGCTGGCCCATAAGGCCGAGGAAGAAGGCATGGCTGCGGCCGAAATCATGGCGGGCCGCGCGGGCCACGTTAACTACGCGGTAATTCCGGGCGTGATATACACAGCACCCGAGGTGGCCAATGTTGGGGAAACCGAAGAACAGTTGAAAGAGGCGGGTCGCGCCTACAAGGTTGGCAAGTTTCCCTTCATGGGCAACGCGCGGGCAAAAACGGTGTTTCAGGCCGATGGTTTCGTGAAAATCCTCGCCGATGCCGCCACCGACCGCATCCTTGGTGCGCATATCATCGGCCCCGGTGCCGGTGATCTGATCCACGAGGTCTGCGTGGCGATGGAGTTTGGCGCCTCGGCACAAGATCTGGCACTTACCTGCCACGCGCACCCCACCTATAGCGAGGCCGTCCGCGAAGCCGCCCTCGCCTGCGGTGACGGCGCAATCCACGCCTAGAGTATCCGTCTTGATCAAGCCCCTTTTGGCTGCCAAAGTCGATCGGCTTTGACCAGTGTGTTTGCCAGTTCGATGAGTTTTCGCATCAGGGCGGTGATGGCGACTTTGGCGGGTTTTCCGGCGTTTCGGAGGGCTTGA
>JANNAV010000140.1:0-6936 GCA_031384695.1 Paracoccaceae bacterium | reverse complement strand
GACCGCGTAAACGCGGTACTCCAAACGGGGGAAGTGCGCCGAAGCACCCCCCCCGGGCCAAATCTCCCAACTCAACCACGGGGGGGGGGGACAATTTCAGGCGAATTGTCGGGAGCGGTTTTTTTGGGATGGAGCGAGGATACAGCGCGCGCTTTTGCGGCGGCGCGTTTTGGGCAAATATTGCGCTGGCGCGGTTTCGGATTGCTTCGGGGTGTGCAAACCCGAATTGCGCTTTTGGTTCCTTCAAAACCCATCCCAAGCCAGAGGCGCGAGGATCTGCCAAAGCCAGACCAGCCAGAAACCAAGCGCGAGCCAGGGGCCGAAGGCCAGCGCGCGGGATGCGTCGGGGTGCCTGCTGCGGGTGAGCGCCGCGATCAGTCCGGCGGTGGCCGCGATCAGCAGCACCGGTGGCAGGGCCTGCCAGCCGAGCCATGCGCCTGCGGCTGCGTAAAGCTTGGCGTCGCCGAGGCCGAGGCCCTCGGTGCCGGTCTTGCGAAAATAAACCTCGCCGATCAGCGCGAGGCTAACATAGCCCGCGGCGGCGCCGATCAGATGACCTGCCAGCGGTTGGCCGGGCAGCAGGGCCGCCCAAAGCAGGCCGGCCGCGATCAGCGGCAGCGACAGCGTATCGGGAATGCGCAGGGTGGCCGCATCAATGCGGGCGATGGCCGCCAGCGCCACCGTCAGGAGAAGGGTTGCGGGCAGCACGAGGGCAGCGGGATGGGTGGCCAGCAAGTTCACGGGTTCGTGAGAGCCTTTCGCGTCAATTCGCAGGCGTCGGGCAAGGTTGGCTGAAACTATCGCGCCGGACCGTCCGTAACTTCGCCTGCCAGAACAGTGGCTGGGTTGGGGTCTGCACCGGTGTTTGCCGGACCAAACCTGCCACCAAAGTCCACATAACACGCGGTAGCGCGGCAACAAGCGGGTAACTGGTGCCTGCTGAACGGAGGAACTTATGAGACTGAACGCAGTTTATCTGATGGGGACGGCGCTGGCCGGTGTGGTGGCGCTTGCAGCCCCCATGGCCACCGCCTCGAGCCACCGCGAAGCGCCCACGATTTCGGGTGCCCCGAAAGTGGATGCCACCGACTTTTACATGTTCCGCAGTTACGAGCCGGGGCGTGCGGACTTTGTGACCCTGATTGCCAACTATGTGCCGTTGCAGGCGCCTTACGGGGGGCCGAACTACTTTACGCTCGACAATGATGCGATCTACGAGATCCACATCGACAACAACGGCGATGCGGTGGAAGACCTGACGTTCCAGTTCAACTTTGACACGGCGTTGCAGGGTGGCACGGGGATCGCGCTGAACGTGGGCGGGCAGAACGTGGCTATTCCGCTGCGTCAGGCAGGCGCGATTGCGGCGGCTGTTGGCAGCCCCAGCATCAACGAAAGCGAAAGCTACACGGTGGATCTGATCCGCGGTGACCGGCGCACCGGGCAGAAACGCGCGATGTCGAACGGCAATGGCCGCACCTTTGTAAAGCCGATCGACAATATCGGCAACAAATCGATCCCGAACTATCCGACCTATGCCAACCGCCATATCGTGCCGATCCGGATGCCGGGCTGTGACACGCCGGGGCGGGTGTTCGTGGGGCAGCGGGCGGAAGCGTTCGCGGTCAATCTGGGCGAGGTGTTCGATCTGGTCAATCTGGTGCCGATCCAGGGTGCCGCGTCGAGCAACTGGCCGCAATACGACGTCGCCTCGCCCTTTCCGGGTGGCATCGTGCAAGACCGCGCCAATGACGATCTGGTGGGCGAGTTCAACATAACCTCGCTGGCGCTGGAACTGCCGATCTCGTGTCTGATCGGTGATGGCAATGGCGTGATCGGTGGCTGGACCACCGCCAGCCTGCCGACCACGCAGGTGCACAACCTGCTGCCGGCCTATAACGGCGCCACCACCGACAGCGGCGGCTTTACCCAGGTGTCGCGGCTTTCGAACCCGTTGGTCAACGAGTTGGTCATCGGTTTGAAGGACAAGGATCTGTTCAACTCGGCGGTGCCGACGCAGGATGGCGCCTTGGCCACCTATGTGACCAACCCGAGCCTGCCGGCATTGCTTGACCTGTTGTTCCGCAGTGCTGTCGGCTCTCCCACCAACATTGCGCCTTCGAACTTTCCGCGCAATGACCTTGTGACGGCGTTCCTGACGGGGTTCCCCGGCGTGAACCAGATGTCGACGGTGACGGGTTCGGAAATGCTGCGGCTGAACACCGGGTTTCCGGTGACGTTGCGGGCCAATCAGAACACGTTTGGTCTGGTGGCCGAGGATCTGGCGGGCTTTCCGAATGGCCGCCGTCCTGCCGATGACACGGTGGATATCGCGTTGCGGGTGGTGATGGGGGCGCTTTGCCATCCTTTGCCGCTTGGGGCGGAGTTGGGTGTGCCGGGGGCTGTTGAAAACACGCCGAGCGACTTTGTGAACCTTGGGCTGTGCACGCCGTCGCAGGCGCCGGTTGGGACTGCACCCTTCACCGATGGTGCACCGATCCGGGCGACCGAGTTGTTGGACCGCTTTCCCTACCTCAACAACCCGATTGCCGGTTCGCCGAACTGAGGCTTGGGCCAGTGTAGAAAACCGCCAACCCCATGAGCCGGGGGCAGGCGGTGAGCGGGGCGGTGATCGAAAGATCGCCGCCCTGTCTTTTTTGGGAGTGGAAAGGCTTGCGGGCGTGTGCGGCGGGCTGCAGGGGCATTGCCCGGTGCCTGATTGAAATCAAATCTGGCAAGCGATGCAGGGGGGTGGTCATTTCATAATTACATCGAGATGTTAAACGCCTTTTTCACGGCCCGGTGCTGCGGGCGATGACAACGACTTCTGCGCCGCCCGCCGTGTTCTGGCCGCGTGACAGCAGGCTGTGCAGCGATTGGCCGGTGCTGCCCACCCGCACGGTGGTGGTGATCTGGAAAAGCTGCGAGGTAAAGCCGGTGCCCAGGGGCAGGATCACTTCGGCGGCGGCGATATCGCCGGGGGTGAGGTAGCCCTGCCGGTTGCGGATGGCGATCAGGGTGCGGGCCTGCACCGGGGTGTTGGTGAGGGCGAAGATCAGATCGGCGGGGGCGGTGTTGAGGTTGATATCGCGGCGGCCCGGCAGAACGGTGATCAGGGGGGCCAGCGCTTGCAGGGTTTCGGGGGCGAGCCCTGCCTCGGGGCCAAGCTGGCCCAGACTGCGCAGGGGTTTGGGCTGTGCCAGCCGCGCGAGGATGCGCGGCGCGGTATCGGCGGGCAGTTTCAGGCGGGCGGCGATCCGGCCCAGAATTTGCGGACCGACCACGCCCGAACCTGCAATCGAGTTCAGGTTGAAGCGGCTTTGCGCGTCACTGATCTGCAGGGCGAAGGTGCCCGCGTCAATCGCGGTTTCGGCCTGGGCGATGGCGGCCCATGGCTCGGCCAGATGGTCGGCCTCAGCGGCGTCGGTCATGTCGCGTTTCAGGGCCGCGATGGCGCTGGCCTCGCCGCCTGCGATCAGGGCAAGGCCCTGAGCCGCCTCGGCATAAAGCTGGGCGCGGGCGATGGAGACATCGGAGGCGCGGATCATTACCAGCAGCACGGCGGAGGTGAGGGCGAGGATCACCAGCACATTGATCAGGATCACGCCGGATTGGCAGTTGCGCATGGGTTATTCCAGATCGGCGGGCAGGGGGGCAACGCGGCGCAAGGAGCCTTTGCCGCCTTGCAGGGTGAGCAGCACCTCGACCGCGCGGGGATTGCGTGGGGTGGCGAGGGTGGGGGTGGCATCGGTGGGCCACGTAGGGCTCCACTGGCCTTCGGGGGTCAGAAAGCGCCAGCTGACGCTGTCCACGCCGGTGAGGATGGGCTGATCGGCGAGCGGTGCGCCGGAGGTGTCGGCCAGTTCGCGGTGCCAGGTGGTGCCGGTGAGGCGGTAGTGCAGGGTCAGGCTGCCACCGGTGCTGCTGCGGTTGATGCCGGGGGGATCGGTGGTCAGGCTGTGCGGTTCGGCCATGGCGAAATCCAGCAGCACAAGGTGCAGGGCGCGCTCGATCCGGGCGAGGTGTTCAAGGCGGCCTTCGCTGCGGCTCTGGGCGCGCAACACCTGATCCAGCATGGTAAAACCGGCGCTGCCGATCAGGGCGAAAAGGGCGAGTGCAATCATCATCTCGATCAGGGTGACGCCTGCGGTGGGCTGGCGTCTGGGGGGCGGTTTCATGTGCCTGTCACCTCGGCCAGCACCGAGATGGCACCGCCGTTTAGCGTGAGGACCGAAAGATCGCGCTGGCAGCGGCCATCTTTCAGAAAACGGAACGCCCCCAGCACACCGGTGAAACCGGCGGCACGCTCGATGTTCTTGCGGCTGAGGCCGGGGCCGTTGCCAAGGCCGACCGCCAGCAAAGCCGCATCATGGCCAAGGCCCGCGACCACGCCCGCGACCGAACCGGGGGCCTCGGCAAAGCTGGCCTGAAAGGCATCGGCGAAGGGGGTGAAAAGATCGGGCGGCGGGGCGGTGTACCATGCCCCCGCCAGATTGGCATCGGCGGCAATATCGGCGGCCCCCCATTGCACCGAACCCATCAGGCGCAGATCGGCACCTTTCAGGCCACGCGCGAAACCGGTGAGGGTTTTGCCGCCATCGGGCAGATAGACCGCTTGCGGCAGGCCGCCGCCCGCCTGCCTCAGTGCCTCGATCAGGCCGGATTGGGTGGGGTCGCGGGTGAGGATGGCGGTGAGGGTGATGCCGCCTGCGGCGGCGATCTGGCGGGCGGCGAGGGCGGTGGCCGCCCCCAAGGGCCCGGCACCTGTCAGCACCGCGATGCGGGTAACGCCTTGGGCTGCGGCATAGCTGAACATGGTGGCGACCGATTGCGCCGGCGTCAGGCCCATTACATAGGCGCCGCTGCCGGTGAGGGTTTCGTCATTGGAAAAGGTGATGACGGGGATTTTGCCCGCCACCGCCAGCACCGCCGGGGTCTGATCGGATTTGAGCGGGCCAATCAGCAGTTTGGCACCTTTGGTGATGGCCATGGCGGCGGCGGATGCAGCACCTTCGGCGGTGTCGCCGGTGTCATAGACCGGGGGGGCGGCATCGGGGTTGGCGGCGGTGGCAAGCGACGCCGCGCGCGCCATGTTCTGGCCGATGGCTGAGGCCGCACCGGTGAGCGGCAGCAGCAGGGCGGTTTCGCGCCCGCCGGTGCCGGAACTGGAGCGCGTGGTGGTGGCGGGCAGATTGCCGCAGGCGGCAAGCCACGGCAGGGCGAGGGCTGCGTGCAGCAGGTGGCGGCGGGAGAGGGTCATTTGCGAGCTCCTGTACAGTGGGTTCAGCCGTCGGCGAGGTTGTTGAGCGACATGATCGGCAACAGGATGGCCAGCACCATCGCCATCACGAGGCCGCCCATGATCAAAAGGATTGCGGGTTCCACAAGGGCGACCATGGCGCGCACCCAGGCATCGAGATCGCGCTGTTGTTCAGCTGCGGCATGGTCCAGTGCCTGCCCCAGATCGCCGCTGGCCTCGCCGCTGGCGACCATGGCGACCATCATGGCGGGAAAGGCTTTGGCCTCGTCCATGGCGCGGTGCAGGTTGACGCCTTGACGGACTTTCCCGGTGACTTCAGTGACTTGCGCACGAATGTAAAGGTTGGGTGTGACATCGGCGGCGGCGGTAAGCGCCTCGAGCAGGGGCACCCGGCTGAGGAGAAGTGTGGCGAGGGTGCCCGCGAATTGCGCGGCGTTCATCCGTTGGACGAGGCGGCGGGTGGCGCGGTTTTGCGCCAGCGCCCGGTGCCAGCGCAGGCGGTTGGCGGGGGTTCTGAGCCAGCGGTTGAGGGCTGCGAGGCTTAGTGCAATGGCTGCGGCGGCGTAAAGGCCAAGCGCGCGGATCGCCTCGGAAAGAGCGATCAGGGCGCGGGTGAGAAGCGGCAGATCAGCGCCACGGTCGCGGAACACCCTGACGATATCGGGCACCACGAACACCATCAGCAGGGTGATGATGCCAAGGCTGACCACGCCCAGAAGTGCGGGATAAAGCAGCGCCAGTTGCACGGTTTGCCGGTTGCGGGCGCGGTTTTCCACAAAAGCCGCGAGGTGGGTCATCACCTGATCAAGGCGGCCGGAGTGTTCGCCCGCACGGACCGAGGCGCGGTAGAAATCGGTGAAAATCTGGCGGTAGCTGTCAAGCGAGGTGCCAAAGCTGCGCCCCTCCAGCACCTGCGCGCGCAGGGTCAGCAGCATGCCTGCCACCTTGGGGGGCTGGCCGCTGGCGATGGTTTGCAGCGCCTCTTCAACCCGCAGACCCGAGCGCAGCAGGGTGGCCATCTGGCGGGTGACAAGCGACAGGGCGGCGGTGGAGATGCGGGGGGCGGCTTTGGTTTTGGTTTGGCCGGGTGTGGCGGCCTCGACCGCGCTGGCGGCCAGTTCGACCGGCAAAAGGCCGCGCCCGCGCAGGGATTGACGGGCCTGCGCGGGGGAGGCAGCCTCGACCATGCCGGAACTGGATTTTCCCAGTGAGTCTATGGCTTTATAGCGGTAAGCTGCCATGGATTATGAACTTTGCTTTGGCGCAACGGAGGGGGTGTTCTGGTGAAGGGTCATCGCGGCCTAAACCTCTCTGGCGACGCGGGCGGCGTCTTCGACGGTGGTTAGTCCGGCGCGGATCTGGCGCAGGGCGTCGGCGATCAGGCCGGGGCCGTCGCGGCGGGCGGCAGCGGTTAGATCGGCCTCCGAGGCGCCGGTGTGGATCAGCGCCTCGATCTCGCGGGTGATGGCCACCACCTCGTAAACCCCTGAGCGGCCCCGATAACCCTGGCCCAGACAGGCGGGGCAGCCGGTGGCGCGAAAGAGGGGCTCGCCGGGGGTGAGGCCGTCGATCAGGGCGGCCTCACCGGCGGTGGCGTGGCCGGGGGCGCGGCAATCGGGGCAGAGGCGGCGCACCAGACGCTGGGCCACCACGCCCGCGAGCATGGGGGCAAGCAG
>JANNAV010000112.1:0-39672 GCA_031384695.1 Paracoccaceae bacterium | reverse complement strand
GACCACGCCGTGGCTCATCGCCCAGATATGCGCCGAGAACATGCTGGAGGGCGGTCGCTTGTTAGCAGGCAAGTGTTGCGACAGTTGTTCAGCCGCCTGTTCCAACACCGCGCGGGCTTTTTGCGCGACGATGGCCAGATCGGGATGGGCTTGCAGGCTGAGCCCGGATTCAAACATCGCCATGTAATGGCCGGGATATTTACGCGCAAAGGCAAGGTAGGCGCGGCCCGTGGCCTCACACGCCGCCACAGCCGTGGGTTGGCCGTTGTTATCGGCGAACTCCATCAGCGCCGCGAAAATATCATAGCCTTGGCGGGCGACCTCGGCGATCAGATCATCACGGCCCGCAAAGTGACGGTAGACGGCGGCGGGGGTGACATCGGCGGTTTTGGCGGCCTCGGACAGGGTAAATCCTTTGGGGCCCTGATCGGCGATCAGGGTGAGGGCGGCATCGACCAGAGCCTGACGCAGATTGCCGTGGTGGTATCCGCGTTTCACTTGGATTTCGGGCTTTTGGGCCGAAGGTCCGGGGTGCCGCAGATGCTGCTGTCGATATCGCCGATGACATCCTTGTCTTTGCCTTTGTAATCAACGGCATGCAGCACGGTTTGCATGGCCGCGACGCGGGCGCGCGATTTGTCATCCGACAGGATCACCGTCCATGGCGCGTAGCTGAAATGCGATTTCTGCATCGTCTCGTCGATGGCGGCGGAGTAATCCGCCCATTTCGGCAAGCCGTCGATATCAATCGAGGACAGCTTCCATTGTTTCAGGGGATCACCCTCGCGGTCGAGAAAGCGTTTGAGTTGTTCGGCCTGACCAACCTCAAGCCAAAGCTTGATCAGGATGATACCCTCATCGGCGATCATCCGTTCAAAATCAGGCAGTTGGCGGAAGAACTTCGCGCGCTGATCGGGGGTGCAAAAGCCGAAAACATGTTCGATCATGGCGCGGTTGTACCAGGAACGGTCGAACAAAGCGATTTCGCCGGCGGCGGGCAGCCAATCGACGTAGCGTTGAAAGTACCACTGTGCTGCCTCGCGGTCGGAAGGTTTGGAGAGGGCGACGATACCGGCCACGCGGGGGTTGAGGTTTTCGCGGATGGCACTGATCGCACCACCTTTGCCTGCGGCATCGCGGCCTTCGAACACCACCACCATGCGCTTGCCGGTGGCCTTGATATCGGCCTGCATGCGGCAAAGCTGAATCTGCAACTGTTCCAGACGCTTGAAATAGTCTTTTTTCTTCATTTCCTCGCGGTAGGGGTAGGCGGGGTTCAGGATCAGATCCTTGTCGGCCTTCTCGATGGCGCGGCGCACCTCTTTGGGGGCGGCCTCTTTGAAATAGCGGCTGATGGCGCCGTCGAATGGCAGATCGGTCATGTTTATTCCCCGTTTGCTTGGGTCCAATATGGTGATTGGCGCGGTTATCGCAATGATGCAGATGCGTTGGCGCGGTCGATGGCGGCGATGATTTCGGCGGGATGGCTGTGATGGGGCATGTGGCCTGCGCCCGCGATCACGGTGAGGGTGGCGTTGGGCAGGATTGCCGACAGCGGGCGGGAGTGGATGGCGAGGGGTACAATCGTATCGGCGCTGCCGTGGACCAGTTCAACCGGCAGGGTGATGCCGGGATAGAGCGGCGCCATCGCCACCAGTTCGGCGCGCAGGCCGTTCACTTGTGCGGCATTGATGCGCAGGGTCTGGCGGCGGATGGTCAGTTCAGCGCCGATTGTGCGGGCGTAATCGGGTGGCATTGTATCGGGGGCAAAGACGCTTTTGACGATATCATCCAGCGTGGTGGCAGGCATGTAGGCGGTGACCAGCGGCGGCAGCAGGGCGGCACCGAGCGATGTATTGGTCAGGCGGTACCAGATGTCGAGTTTGCCGGGCCATGGCAGCGAAGCGGCGGATACCAGGATCAGGGCGCGGGGCTTTTCGGGTGCGTAGGCGGCCCATGCGAGGGCCACGGCTCCGCCATAGCTTTGGCCCAGCACCAGCGGGTTTCTTGCACCCAGCAGCACCGCGGCCTGTGCCAGATGTTCGGCCTGCGCGCGCAGCGAGGTTTCGCCCGAGGGGACCGGATCGGAATAGCCAAGGCCGGGGCGATCAAAGGCGATGACGTGGTATTGGCGGGCAAGCTGCGGGATCAGGGTGCTGAAATCATTGAGATTTCCCGAAGCGCCGTGGATCAGGATCAGATCGGGGCCATGGCCGGTGCTGGTGTAATGCACCCGCGCGTCATTCACCTGCACGAACTGACCGATGGCGGGGTTTGCCGCGAGGGCCGCCGCTTCACGGCTTGCCGCGCGGTGGCTGGTGTAGAGGGCGAAGGCGAAGGCCAGCCCGATGAGGACAAGGCTAACGGCCAATTTGCGTGATGTCATAGGGGGTGCTTTGGTAAATTTCGTTGATCCAGTTGCCGTAGACAAGGTGGGCGTGGCTGCGCCAACGGTTCGTAGGCTCTTTGGCGGGGTTATCGTCGGGGTAGTAGTTGGCGGGCACGTTGATCGGCGTGCCTGCGGCGATATCGCGGTCATATTCCTGTTTCAGGGTGCCGCTGTCGTATTCCATATGGTCAAAGATATAAAGCGCGCGGTGGGCGGGATCATCCACCAGACAGGGACCGGTGTGGGGATTGCCCAACAGGGTGGTGAGGCCGGGGGCGGCGTCGATCTCGGCCTGGCGCATCTCGGTCCAGCGGGAAACCGGGGTCAGGGCGTCATCGGCGAAACCGCGCAGGAAGGGCGAGGCGGGGGCAAGGTTTTGCTGGCGGAAACAGCCGAAAGCCTTGTGGGTGAGCAGGTGTTTCTGCACGCCGTGGAAGTGGTTGATCATCGCCATGCCGCCCCAGCAGACGCCGAAGGTGGAATGGACGTGGGTTTGGGTCCACCGCATCACTTCGGTGAGTTCGCTCCAGTAGGTGACTTCCTCAAAGGCCAGATGCTCGATGGGGGCGCCGGTGATGATCAGGCCGTCGAGTTTCTCGCCCGAAGCCGCCACCTCGGCGAAGGGGCGGTAGAAGGTTTCCATGTGTTCGGCGGCGGTGTTTCTGGTCTGGTGTTCGGACATGCGGATCAGGTGCAGATCAATCTGCAAAGGGGTGGCGCCGATCAGGCGGGCGAACTGGTTTTCGGTCTGGATCTTCTTTGGCATCAGATTGAGCAGGCCGATGCGGAGGGGGCGGATCTCTTGCGTCGCGGCGCGCTCGGGTGTCATTACCATGACACCTTCGCGTTTGAGCACGTCAAAGGCGGGCAGGGTGGCGGGCAGGGTGATGGGCATGGGGGCGGTCCTTCAGGCGGCGTCGATGGCGCGGGCGATCAGCGTATCGAAATCATCGGCGGTTTGCACGGCGGCCACATCTTCGGCGGTGACGGTGACGCCCCAGCGCGCAAGGGCGGCATAGCGGGGCTGGCGGTGATCGAGCAAGCGGGCATAGCCAAAGCGCAGGAAGGCATCAGGATCAACCTGTGCTTCGGTTTGGTGCCGGGTTTCAAGGTATTCGGACCAGAGGCTTTGCAGGACGGCGGGCTGGTAATACATCGGTTTCGGGGTACGGTCAAAGCGGGCGACCAGCGCATCGCGGTGGGCAGGGGAGCCTTTGATCCAGACCAGCAGCAGGTTCTGGCTGAGCGCCGTCAGCAGCGGATCGGCGGGGTCTTCGGGGTTGACCACCTCGCAGATCGAGCCGGAGGTATCGCAGACGAAATTCTGATAACCATAAAGCGCGCGGGCGCGGGCGATGAAGCGGGGCGTGTCGGCGAGGGCGGCAATTTCGGCGTCGCGGTGCTGGGCCTGCCGCTGCACATATTCGGCGAAGGGCACGCCGCCTTGTTCGGGGTTTCCCGGTTTGCCGAGGTAGGTGGAGAGGGGGGCGAGGTTGTCGAAGGTGATGTTGGAGGCGATATAGACGGAATCCGACATGAGGAGTTCGCGCAACAGCGGCACCTTCATCGCCTCGCGTTTGAAGTTGTCGGCGATGTATTCGTTCATATAGCGGGTGCCGATGCGGTAATCGACCGAGTAATGGAACCAGCCGCCAAGGTGTTTGGGGCCCGCCGCGCGCAGCATGTTGGAAAGGCGGGTTTTGCCGAGGCCGGACATGCCGAACAGCAGCACGCGCTTGTCGGCGGCGGCGTGATAGTCTTTTCCGGAAGAATAGATCATCGCGGCGATCCTTTTGCAGCGTATCGCTTTGCAGCCTCGCCCCTGTTAGCCGGGGTTGAACGGCAACGAAAGGCCAAATGAAGCGGCCCCGCAGCATGCTGCGGGGCCGGGATGGCATAACTGGTATCTGAAAGATCAGAACGAAAAGGCCACCGACACCCCGACACCCACGGCTTTTGCGCCCGAAAACACCGTGCCCGAGCCGTCGATCGCGTCGCCGAGTTTCACATACTCGATCCCGCCGGTGATTTTCATCTTGTCCCTGGTGTAGGAACCGCCGATGCCAAAGCTTTTGCTGCCATCGGTGGGGGCAAGCCGCGAGGCGATGCCGCCGTTGGATTTCTCGTAACCGACGCGCGCGAACACCGACAGATTCTCGTTCAACCGGCGGCCGACGCCAAGTTGATAGGTGAACACGTCATTATCGAAATCGGTGATGTTCTGGCCGGTGAGGGCGTTGTAGCCTTGCGGGCGCACTTCCCAGACCGACCATTCCGACCAGCGGATCGAGCCGAACACCAGCGTGTCCTTGGCCACCCCGGTCTGGAAATCCAGCTTGACGCTTTGCGGCATCTCGACGGTGGTGGTGCCGCCGGTGATCGAGGGCACTGCGGCGATGCTTTCGACGGTGGCGAATTTGTGGGTGACGCCGCTTTCATAGGTGAGGCCGACGCGCAGGGCGATCTCGGGCTTCTCGAAGGCCGCGCCGATGATGTAGCCCACCTTGTTGTCGCTGGCACCTTTGGCCGAATAGGCAAGCGTGCCTGCCGGTGCGCCGGCCGCAAGGGCCGCGGCCTGAGCGTTGCCCGCAGCCCCCGCAGCCGCAAGGCCGCCGCGGATCAACGCATCGGGGATATTGATGCTGGCCTGTGAATTGACCAGCCGCAGGCCGCCGTAAACCGAGATGGCGGGGGTGATCTTGTAGCGCAGGATGCCCGCGACCTGTTTGCTTTCCCACTTGGCGCGCAGGCCGGTATAGGCCCCGGAACTGTAGTTTGCATCCGCGCCGTAAGGCGTGCCCGCGAACACCCCGAACGACAGTTTATCGCCGAAATCGGCTTTGTAGGACAGGCTGAAGGTGTTGTAGCCGCCCGCCATATCGCCGGTCGAGCCGCCGCCAAGGGCCGGGCGGTAGGTGCCGGTCACCGTAGGGTTGACGTGCGAAAATCCGATTTCGGCGCGTTGGCCTTGCTCGAACAGGATGGCATAGCTGAGGCCCGAACGGTCGATGCCGCCTGCCTGCGCCAGCGTGGTTGTCATGGCCAGTGCGCCCAGCGCTTTCAGAATGGTTTTCATGGTTTTTCTCTCTCCCCCGTGAATTTTTTTGGCGGGCCCGTTGGCTGTCTTGGTGCAGTGTCGGGGTTTTTGCCTTGCAGAAATAACGCTAGGCGCTGGCTGCGAATCGGTCAACTTGTGACGCCGCGTCACGGATTTGTTGCTTTTTGAATGTGTTGTTTTGGCCTTAGCGTGGCGCGCAGGTTCAGCCAGACGCCGATGAAGATGACAGCGGCACCCAGCAGCACCCACGGGTCCGCAGGCTCGGCGTAGGCCCATGCGCCGACGACGGTGATCACCGGCAGGCGGATGAAATCAAGCGGCACCACAAAGCTTGCCGGTGCCAGCGACAGGGCGGTGGTCAGGCTGAGATGGGCGAGCACGCCCGCGCCGCCGATCAGGGCCAGCCACGGCAGGGTGGCGGCGGTTGGGAGTGCCATGGTGCCGTCATAGCCCGCGCCGATCAGGCCGAAGCAGAACTGCATCAGGGTCAGCCAGAACAGGATGGCGAACACCGGATCGCCGCGGGTGGTGTCTTTGGTCATGGCTTTGGTGAGGATCGAGGTGAGCGCAAAGAACAGCGCGGCGGCGGCGGCGGCCAGAACGCCGGGGTTGAGATTGGCAAGGCTGGGAAGGCCGGGCCCGGGAAGGCCGGGGCCGGGCAAGCCCAGGCCGGGCAAGCCCAGGCCGGGTAACACGGCGATCACGATGCCGGTAAAGCCGAAAGCCGCCGCGATCAGCTTGATCCGGGTCAGGCTTTCGCCCAGCACCAGCGGGGCCAGCAGGATGACCCAGATCGGTGCGGTGAACTCCAGCGCGAAAACCTGCGCCAGGGGGATCATGGTCAGCGCCCAGAACCACAGGTTCTGGCCGGTGAAATGTACGATGTTGCGCAGAAAATGGCCGCCGAGGTGGTGGGTGGTGAGGCCGCCAAGCTTGCCGGTGGCCGCCCCGAAGCCCGCGACGATGACAAAGCCTATCGCAGAGCGGGCGGTCATGATCTCGAAGCTGTCATGCACCGGAGAGACCTCGCGCGCGGCCACGGCCATGGTGGTGAAGGCGACAATGGCGCCGATCATCCAGAGTGCGGCTTGGCGGGGAGAAGTTGCGGGGGTGGGGCGCATGGCGGTCAGGTGATCTTGAAATCGCGGGCGAGGTGGCGTGACAGGGCGAACCACGGGCTGGCGCGGGTGCGGCTTTGATGCGCCGCAAATGCCGCCTGATCGGTGAAGGTTTCATCAAGCTGCCAGACCATCGGGTTGCCAGTTTGGCTGACGTTGAAGGCAAGGCACCCCGGCTCGGCCCGGCTGGCGGCGATATGGGCAGGCAGGTGTTGGGTGACGAGGGCGAGATCGTCAGGCGTGGCGCAGGTGAGGGTGCCGGTGAGGCGGATCATGCGCTTATTCCAGTTCAATCGTTCCGGGGGGTTTGGAGGTGATGTCGTAGAACACGCGGTTGATGCCCGGGACTTCGTTGATGATGCGGGTCATGGTTTCGCCGAGAAACTCGTGGGTGAAGGGGTAGGTGTCGGCGGTCATGCCGTCAACGGAGGTGACGGCGCGGAGCGCGAGGGCGTAGTCGTAGGTGCGGTGGTCGCCCATCACGCCCACGGTTTTCATCGGCAGGATGGCGGCGAAGGCTTGCCAGATCTCGTCATAAAGTCCGTGTTTGCGGATCTGATCGAGGTAGACGGCGTCGGCGGCGCGCAGGATGGTCAGTTTCTCGGGCGTGATCTCGCCGGGGCAGCGGATGGCGAGGCCGGGGCCGGGGAAGGGGTGGCGGCCGATGAAGGATGCGGGCAGGCCCAACTCACGGCCCAAGGCGCGAACCTCGTCCTTGAACAGCTCGCGCAGGGGTTCCACCAGTTGCATATTCATGCGGGCGGGCAGGCCGCCGACGTTGTGGTGCGATTTGATGGTGACGGACGGCCCGCCGGAGAAGGAGACGCTTTCGATCACGTCGGGGTAGAGGGTGCCCTGGGCCAGAAATTCTGCACCGCCGATGGCCTTTGCGTGTTTTTCGAACACCTCGATGAAGAGGCCGCCGATGATCTTGCGTTTGGTTTCGGGATCGGAGACGCCTTGCAGTCTGCCGAGGAAAAGTGCGGCTTCGTCGGCGTGGATCAGCGGCAGGTTGTAGTGTTCGCGGAACATCGAGACGACCTGTTCGGATTCGCCAAGCCGCATCAACCCGTGATCGACGTAGACGCAGGTAAGCTGGTCGCCGATGGCCTCGTGGATCAGGATGGCGGCGACGGAGCTGTCAACGCCACCGGAGAGGGCGCAGATGACGCGGCCCTGGCCCACTTGCGCGCGGATTTTGGCGATGGCCTCGGCGCGGTAGGCACCCATGGTCCAATCGCCTTTGAAACCGGCCATGCGCACGAAGTTTTCATAAAGCTTCGCGCCCTTGGGGGTGTGGTGCACCTCGGGGTGGAATTGCACGGCGTAAAAGTGGCGGGCGGGGTCGGCGGTGATGGCGAAGGGGGCGTTGGGCGAGGTGCCGTAAACCTGGAAGCCGGGGGCGAGGTGCGAGACGTGGTCGCCGTGGCTCATCCACACCTGTTCGCGGGCTTGTGGGCCATCTTCAGCGGGGAACCAGCCTGCGAGGAAGGGATGGGTGAGGGTGGTGGGGGTGACAAAGGCGCGGCCGAATTCGGCGGTGCCGTGGCCACGCTCCACCCGGCCACCGAGGCAGTGCATCATCACTTGCTGGCCATAGCAGATGCCGAGCAGGGGGACGCCGAGGGAAAAGAGCGATGGTGGCGGCATCGGGGCGCCGTCTGCGAACACCGAGGCAGGGCCGCCGGAAAGGATCACGGCGCGGGGGGCAAAGCTGGCCAGAAACGCGTCGGTCACCGTGTGAAACGGGTGAATTTCGCAATAGACGTGCAACTCGCGCAGGCGGCGCGCGATCAGTTGGGTGACCTGGCTGCCGAAGTCGATGATGAGGAGGCGATCATGATGGGTCATGATCTGCGCCCTAGCCTCTGGGGCGGGGAAGAGCAAGGGCGGCGGGCGGTGGAATCGTGGTCTGGCGGCAAAAAGGGGGGCTTTCTGCCCCCCTCGGGGCGGGGCCCCTCACCCCCTGAGGATATTTGGGCAATGAAGAATGCGGGAGGCGGTTTGCGGCATGCGGCAATGTCGGTTTTGGAGAGTTTGCGGCGCATTCGGGGCGGGGTTTGTGGGGGGCAGGCTGCATAAGGGCGGCAAAGGCTTTGCGTTTGGCAGAGCAGGTGCGGAGGAATGTGATGAACGATGCGGGCGGGCGGCGGGTGCGCGGCGGGGGCGGATCGACGCGGCGGGCGGAGCGGAGTGCAGTGAGTTTCGAGACCGCGCGGTTTATCGAGCGCAACATTCCGAATTTCGAGATCCTGAACGAGGAAGCGTTGCAGATCATCGAGTGGAATGCCGAGACGGTGCTGGAAGAGATCGGGGTGAATTTCATCGAGAATCCGGGCGCTTTGGCACGCTGGCGCGCGGCGGGGGCGGATGTGAAGGGCGAGCGGGTGCATATTCCGCGCGGGCTTGCGCGCAAGCTGTGCGCGCTTGCGCCCAGGAGCTTTACCCAGCAGGCGCGCAACCCCGAGCGCAATGTTGACGTGGGGGGGCGCAATCTGGTGCTGGCGCCGGTTTATGGCCCGCCTTTCGTGCGCGATGCGGCAGGCGGGCGGCGCTATGCCACGATTGCCGATTTTCAGAACTTCGTGAAGCTGGGCTATATGTCGAAGTGGCTGCACCATTCGGGCGGCACCGTCTGCGAGCCTACCGATGTGGCGGTGAACAAGCGGCATCTGGATATGCTGCATGCGCATATGGTGCTTTCCGACAAGCCCTATATGGGGTCGGTGACCGATCCTTCGCGGGCGCGCGATTCCGTCGAGATGTCGAAGCTGCTCTACGGAGCGGAATTTGTCGATCAGAACACGGTGATGACCAGCCTGATCAACATCAACTCGCCGATGACGTTTGACGATACCATGATGGGGTCGCTGGAGGTTTATGCGGCGGCCAATCAGGCCTCTATCGTGTCGCCCTTCATTGTCGGCGGCGCGATGGCGCCGGTGACGGTGGCGGGGACGCTGACGCAGGTGCTGGCCGAGATATTGGCAGGCGTGGCCTACAGCCAGTTGGTAAGGGCGGGATCGCCGGTGATTGCCGGGGCATTTGTGACCTCGATCGACATGAATTCGGGGGCGCCGACCTTTGGTACGCCCGAGGCCGCGCATATCACCTATGGTGCGGGGCAGTTGGTGCGGCGGATGGGGTTGCCTTATCGCAGCGGCGGTTCGTTTTGCGGCTCAAAACTGCCGGATGCGCAGGCGGCGTATGAGACGGCGAACAGTCTGAACATGGCGCTGTTGGCGGGGGTGAACTTCATGCTGCACGCCTGCGGCTGGCTGGAGGGGGGGCTGGTCAGTTCCTATGAGAAGTTCGTGATGGATGCGGACCAGTTGGGCACGCTGCATCATCTGGCCAAGGGGATCATCATGGATGAGAACGGTCAGGGGATGGATGCCATCCGCGAAGTGGGGCCGGGGGGGCATTATCTGGGCTGCGAGCACACGCAGGCAAATTTCAAAACGGCGTTCTGGCGCTCGGATCTGTTCGACTACAAGCCGTTCGAGACCTGGGACGAGGAGGGCGCGCGCGACACGCAGGCGCTGGCCAGTGTGCGGGTGAAGAAAATGCTGGGCGATTATGTGCAGCCCGAGATGGACCCGGGTATCCGCGAGGCGCTGGATGATTATGTGGCGCGCAAGAAGGCGTCGATGCCGGATGCGTTTGTCTAGGGCGGTTCACAGAGGTAAGAAAAAGCCCCGCGCCAATCGGTTGCGGGGCTTTTTCTTGTGCGGGGGCGGCAGGGTTTCAGGCGGCAGGGTTTCAGGCGGCAAGGTTTCAGGCGGCAGGGTTTCAGACGGCAGGTTTCAGGCGGGGGTGGCTGTGCGCGGCAGCAGGCGGGCCTCGGCCATCAGGGCGATCAGCACCTCGATATGGCGGGCGACCGAATTGGCGGCGTCGCCCGCGCGGCGGGTTTGTTCCAGTTGCGCTTCGACATCCAGCAAATGCGGCATGGCGCGTTCGGGGATGAAATGGGCTGGGTTGAGGTGAGGTGCGACCAGCCGGCGCAGGTCACGCTCGCGGCGGTAATCCCCAAGCCCGAAGCGCGCCGCCCGGATCAGCAACCGGGGGCGGGAAAGGTTTGCGAGCAGGGAACGGAAGTCGGTCATGGCAGTCTCCTGTTTTGTACAAAAAGACAATGCACGCACTCAACCGGGCGTTGCGCAACTGTGACTTCAAGCGCACGGGTGTTTCCAGATTGTTTAGGAATTCGAAACAATTATAGCAATTGCTTCAGAAATTAACGAATGGGTAAGCAATGCCACTCACGGTTGAATGTGTCCCTGGCAGGACAGACGGCCCAAACAGGGTGACACGGAACCAGACCATGCAGACCAACCTTGCGACTGTGCAGAACTTGCCCGATTGGTTGCCCGGTGCCGTGAAGCTTTATCTTGATCACACGGATGAGGGGTTGTCGTTGCGCGCGATTGCGCGGCGCGATGGCTGTCATGCCTCGACCGTGATGCGCGTGGTGCGCCGTTATGAGAACCGCAGGGATGACCCGCTTCTGGACGAAGCGTTGCAGGCCCTTTCGCGCGGCCCGGTGGCGGCGCGGGTGGAGGCGGACAGACCAGACCCAGCCAGAAAGGACATTCCCATGTCGGCCCCAATTCGCGCCCAAAGCCTGACCGTTGACGAGCCCACCATCTTGCGCGAGGGCAAGCGGATTTTGCGGCGGCTGGCCGAGCCGGGGGCGGTTCTGGCGATTGCGCCGGATCTGGACAAGGCGGTGGTGATGCGCGAGTTCCCGGATGGGCGGACGGCGCGCACCGCTGTGGTGGAGCGGGTGGTGGCGCAGGCGTTTGCGTTGAAGGACTGGATCGCGTGCCGCAAGGCGGGGCGGGTGGCAAGCTATGAGATCACCTCGGCGGGGCGGGCGGCGTTGAAGCGGATGATTGATGCCGAGGAGCGCGGGCGGATCGGCGGGTTGGCCGAGGCCGCGATGCCGTTCGCCGATCAGCACCGCGAGTTTGGGGAGCGGGAGGTGGCGGGGGATGTGGGTTCGGGGCCGAAGCGGATGCGCTATAATCTGGCGGAAAGCCCGGTGGCGGTGATGGGGCGCCGGCGTGACAAGGATGGGCGGGTGTTTCTGGAGGCGGATCTGGTGGAGGCGGCGGAGCGGCTGCGCGAGGATTTTGAGTTGGCGCAGATGGGCCCGCGGGTGGCGCAGAACTGGGAGCGGTTTCTGACCGGTGGCGACAGGGGCGGCTTTCGGGTGGACAACGGGGTGGCCGAGGGCCCGAGTGCGGCGCGCGACCGGGTGTCGGTGGCGCTGCGCGATCTGGGGCCGGGGCTGGGGGATGTGGCGCTGAGGGTGTGCTGTTTTCTGGAGGGGATCGAGGCCGCCGAGCGGCGGATGGGCTGGGCGGCGCGGTCGGGCAAGATCGTGCTGCGGATAGCACTCATGCGGCTGCGGCGGCATTATGACGCGACGTATGGAAGGTCAGGGCCGCTGATTGGGTGAGGGGTGGTGCGGGCGTGCCCGCAGAAAACGCGCCTCGTGGCGTGTTTTCAACCCCGAACGCGCGGGGCCACCGCACCGCGCTGGTGGGCGCGCTCTGTTTCGAACCGCACCTTACGGCGTTTTGCATTTGATCTGGATCAGCACATCAAATGCAAAACGCAACATTCCCGGCGTTTGGCCTGTCTTGGTTTGCCTTCAATCTGCTTCAGTTAAAGGCAAACCGCTTTAAGCAAACGCTCCAATGGAGCGTTTGCCCGGGTTCGTTGCCCATCAGGACGGAGGCCGTTTGGGCAAGGCGGGCGCCGCAATCGGATCGGTTGGGCAAATTGGGGGCTGGCGCTTTTCGCGCCTGCCGGGGGGAGATGAGCGATAAAAAATCGTCCAGTGGACGATTTTCGCGAAGAACGCCCGGCTTTCGCGAAGAACGCCCGGCTTTCGCGAAGAACGCCCGGCCCGTGGCCGGGCAGGGTGGCAGGCGCGGCCGCCGGGGCGATGACCTCTTGCCTGATTGAAATCAAATCGGGCAAGAGAAAAAGAAGGGGGTAAGGGCTGCTTTCCTCTACCCCAGATCGAAGCGGTCGAGGTTCATCACCTTGACCCATGCCGCCACAAAATCCTGCACGAAGCGGGGTGCTGCGTCGGCTGCGGCGTAGACCTCGGCGATGGCGCGCAGTTGCGAGTTGGAGCCGAACACCAGATCAACGCGGGTGCCGGTCCATTTCAGCGCGCCGGTGGCACGGTCATGGCCCCCGAACACGTCGGCGTTGGTGGCGGTGGCTTGCCATTTGGTGCCCATGTCCAGCAGGTTGGTGAAGAAATCGTTGGTCAGCATCCCGGCGCGGGTGGTGAAAACGCCGTGCTGCGCGCCGTCGGTATTGGCGTTCAGCACCCGCAGACCGCCCAGCAGCACCGTCATTTCGGGCGCGGAAAGCCCCATCAATTGCGCCTTGTCGATCAGCAATTCCTCGGCTGACAGAGTGTATTTCGCCCGCAGGTGGTTGCGGAAACCGTCGGCTGCGGGTTCGAGGACGGCAAAGCTTTCGACATCGGTTTGCGCTTGGGTGGCATCGGTGCGGCCGGGGGTGAAGGGCACGGTGACGGGGTGGCCTGCGGCCTGCGCCGCCTGTTCGATGGCCGCACCGCCAGCGAGCACGATCAGATCGGCGAGCGAGACTTTGGCCGCACCGGGGCCGGCGTTGAAGCGGTTCTGAACCGCCTCAAGTGCCGCCAGAACCTGCGCCAGTTGCGCAGGTTGGTTGACCGGCCAATCTTTTTGCGGTGCAAGGCGGATGCGCGCGCCATTGGCGCCGCCGCGCTTGTCGGAGCCGCGGAAGGTGGCGGCGGAGGCCCAGGCGGTGGCGATCAGGGCATGGGGGGCGACGCCGCCGCTCAGAATCTGGGCTTTCAGCGCAGCGATATCCTGCGGGCTGATCTGCTCGGGTGCGGCTGTGGGCAGCGGGTCTTGCCAGATCAGGATTTCCTTTGGCACATCGGTGCCAAGGTAGCGCTGGATCGGCCCCATATCGCGGTGGGTCAGTTTGAACCATGCGCGCGCGAAGGCGTCGGCGAAGGCATCGGGATCGGCCTGAAAGGCGCGCGAGATCGGGCCGTAGACCGGATCAAAGCGCATCGCCATATCGGCAGTGGTCATCATCGGCGGGTGCCTGCGCGCCGGATCATGGGCGTCGGCGACCATATCTTCGGGGGCGACGTTTTGCGCCTGCCATTGCTGTGCGCCGGCGGGGCTTTTCACCAGCGCCCAGTCATATTTGAACAGCACCTTGAAATAGCCCATGTCCCAGGTGGTGGGATTGGGTTTCCACGCGCCCTCGATACCTGAGCCGGTCTGATGGCCGCCGATGCCGGTGCCGTAGGCATTTTTCCAGCCCAGACCCTGCTCTTCAAGGCCCGCACCTTCGGGTTCGCGGCCCACAAGTGTCGGGTCGCCCGCGCCGTGCGACTTGCCGAAAGTGTGACCGCCCGCGACGAGGGCGACGGTTTCGGAATCATCCATCGCCATGCGGGCAAAGGTTTCGCGGATGTCGCGGCCCGAGGCCAGCGGATCGGGGGTGCCGTTCGGGCCTTCGGGGTTGACGTAGATCAGGCCCATCTGCACGGCGGCCAGCGGGTTTTCCAGCGCGCGATCACCGGTATAGCGTTTGTCGTCCAGCCAGATATCTTCGTTGCCCCAGTAGATATCCTCTTCCGGCTCCCACACATCGGCGCGGCCGCCGCCAAAGCCGAAGGTCTTGAAGCCCATCGATTCGAGGGCAACGTTGCCCGCGAGGATCATCAGATCGGCCCAGGAAATGCTTTGGCCGTATTTCTGCTTGAGCGGCCAGAGCAGGCGGCGGGCCTTGTCGAGGTTGACGTTATCGGGCCACGAGTTCAGGGGGGCGAAGCGCTGGGTGCCGGAGGCGGCACCGCCACGGCCATCGCCGGTGCGGTAGGTGCCCGCCGAATGCCACGCCATGCGGATGAACAGCGGGCCATAGTGCCCCCAGTCGGCGGGCCACCAATCTTGCGAATCGGTCATCAGGGCGGTGAGGTCTTGTTTCAGGGCCGCGAGATCAAGTTTCCCGAACGCCTCGGCATAGTTGAAGGTGGTGCCCAGCGGGTTGGATTGCGCCGAATGCTGGTGCAGGATTTTCAGGTTCAGCTGGTTCGGCCACCAATCGCGGTTGGAGCGCGACGCGGAGGTGGTTTGCGAGCCTGCGCCGTGCATCACCGGGCATTTTCCTGCGTTTGCGCTGTCATTTCCGTCCATGGTCCGCTCCGATTCTGATTGCCTTTGGTCTTTCGCCCGTCCCGCCCGGTGTCAGCGCGCGCGGTCAGGAGTAAGCCCGATGTGACACCTGCTGTCCAGATGTCCGGTTTTGTAACACTGTCAGTTGAATACACCGCAATGCCCGTTTGCGCAAAGCGGCACTGTGCCGCTGTTGCGATGGAAAAAGGGGCACAGTGCTGTGCCCCTTTGGTTTGGGATCAGTCGGCGCGGGTGAAGCCTGCCTTGTAGATCAGGCCCGCCAGAGCGCCGCCTGCCAGCGGTGCCAGGATGAACAGCCAAAGCTGGGTGATGGCGGTGCCGCCCACGAACAGCGCGGGGCCGATGGAGCGGGCGGGGTTCACCGAGACGCCGGTGACATTGATGCCGACAAGGTGGATCGCGGCGAGTGTCAGGCCGATGGCAACGCCTGCAAAGCCCGCAGCCGAGCCTTTGCCGGTGGCGCCGAGGATGACCGTGACGAAGATGAAGGTCATCACAAACTCGAATATCAGGGCTGCGTTGAGGGAATATTCGCCCAGATAACCCGCGCCATAGCCGTTTTGGCCAAGGCCGTTGGTGGCGATGACGTAATCGGCCTTGCCGCTGGCGATCAGGTACAAGATGCCCGCGCCGAGGATGGCACCGATGATCTGGGCCACCGCATAGCCCGCAAATTCGGCCAGCGTCATGCGGCCTGCGGCGACCATGCCCAGCGACACCGCCGGGTTGAGATGCGCGCCCGAGATGGCGCCAAGCCCGTAGGCGGCCGCGACAATCGCAAGGCCAAAGGCGGCCGCGATGCCCGCCATGCCGATCTGCGCGCCCATCAGCACGGCAGAGCCGCAACCGAACAGCACCAGGATTAGCGTGCCCAGTGCCTCGGCGATAAGTTTTTTACTCATGTTACCTCCAACCATTGATTTGCGGACATTTGCCGTCAGTTCAGCTTTGCCCCATGCGCATGACAAGACTGCAACGGCTGTCGTTGCTTTTGTCATGGGGGCAGCTTATGTCGGATCAGATTGTTTTGCAGGGGGAAAAATCGGTGCGTGACCTTACAATTCCGGATCAGCGCCACCCTGAAAAGGCGCATCGTGCAGATAATGCGCAACCGAAAAAGCCGGATTGGATCCGGGTGAAGGCACCGACATCGGAAGGTTACAAGCGCACGCGCGATATCTTGCGCGACAAAAAGCTGGTGACGGTGTGCGAGGAGGCGGGTTGCCCCAACGTTGGCGAGTGCTGGAGCCAGGGGCATGCGACCATGATGATCATGGGTGATATCTGCACCCGGGGCTGTGCGTTTTGCAACATCGCCACCGGCAAGCCGCGTGCGCTGGACGCGTTCGAGCCGGGGCGGGTGGCGCAGGCGGTGGCGGAACTGGGGCTGAAGCATGTGGTGGTAACCTCGGTGGACCGCGATGATCTGGCCGATGGCGGGGCAGAGCATTTCGCCATGACCATCCGCGCCATCCGCCGCCATGCGCCGGGCACCACGATTGAGATTCTGACGCCGGATTTCCTGAAATGCCCCGAATCTGCGGTGCAGGCAGTGGTGGTGGCACGCCCCGATGTGTTCAATCACAATCTGGAAACCGTGCCCGGCCTTTACCCGACGGTGCGACCGGGGGCGCGGTATTTCCATTCGCTGCGGCTGTTGCAGAAGGTGAAAGAGCTGGATCCGGCGATGTTCACCAAATCGGGCATCATGGTGGGGTTGGGCGAGGACCGGCAAGGGGTGTTGCAGGTGATGGACGATATGCGGGCGGCGGATGTGGATTTTCTGACCATCGGGCAATATCTGCAACCAACGCCAAAGCATCACCGGGTGGACCGGTTTGTGACCCCGGACGAGTTCAAGGGCTATGAGGAAGCGGCCTACGGCAAGGGGTTCCTGATGGTTTCGGCGACGCCGCTGACGCGGTCATCCTACCACGCGGGCGATGATTTCGCGCGGCTGCGAAGCGCGCGGCTGGAAAAGCTGGGGCGGGGGTAGCGGTTTGCGGCGCCGTTATGCGGGTGCCACAAAGGCTTGCGCGATTTGCCGGAACGCGGGCAGCGCCTCGATGCGGGCGGCACAGGCGTTCAGCGTGGGGTAGGTGACGGCGTTGAACAGGGCGGGGTTGGTATCGGACACAAAGCGCAGGGCGCAGGTGACGGCGATATCGGCGTGGCCAATCCGATCTTTGAACCAGTAGGGGCCGGGGTGCGGTCTGGCGGCAAAGTTTGCCTCCAATGCCGCCAGAACGGCGGCAATCTGGCTGTGGCAGCGCGCGATCCAGACCGGTGACGGGGTATCGTGCAGGCGGTGTTCATAGAACAGGCTGACCGCTTTTTCGGCAAGGCCGGTGCCCATCGCCGCGATCTTCAGGGCATGGTGGCGGGCGGGTTCATCGCGGGGGAACAGCGGTTCCGGCACCAGACTGTCGAGATAATCCAGCATCATGTGGCTGTCGGTGATCACAAAGCCATCCGGCAGCACCAGCGTGGGCACCCGCATCAGCGGGTTCAGGGCCTGAAGTTTTGCGCCGTCGGCGAACACCGACCATGGCCGGTGCTCGAAGGGCATCTGATACAGGGTCAGGGCGATGCCGACGCGGCGCACGAAGGGGCTGTCGTATTGGCCGATCAGGATCATGGCAGGCGCATCTTATTCAACCGGCGGCACCGCTTTCAGATAGGCCGCGATGGCCTGCACGTCTGCCACCGGCAGATGGCCCATGTTATCGACAACCGCCGCCATATGACCACCCACCACGTCGTATTCGGGGGTGAAGCCGGTGGTCAGGTAGGTGACGATCTCGGCCTCGGACCAGTCGAGTTTGGCGGGGGTGATGTTCGGGATGCGGCCTTTGCCCGAGGGATCAGCCGCCCCCCCCAGCCAGCGCGTGCGATCCAGGCCGCCCAGCAGATTGCGCGGTGTGTGGCATTCGCCGCAATGGGCGAGGGCTTCCACCAGATAGCGCCCCCTTGTCTGGGGCGGCGAAAGATCGCCGGTCAGCACGTAATCATCCTTGAGGAACAGCAGCTTCCAGATGCCAAGCGTGCGGCGGATGTTGAGGGGAAAGCTGATCTCATGCGGTTTGCTGGGGGTGGAGGACGCGGGCAGGCCATCCATGTAGGCCTTGAGATCCAGCAGATCCTGCCCGGTCATTCTGGTATAGGCGGTGTAGGGCAGAGCGGGAAAGTAATGCGTGCCATCGGGTGACACGCCGCCCCGGATGGCGGCGGCAAAGCTGGTGACCGACCAGCCGCCGATGCCCTGAACCGGATCGGTCGAGATGTTGGGGGCAAGAAAGCTGCCAAAGGGCGAGGGCAGCACCCGCCCGCCCGCGAGCACCAGTTGCTCGGCCCCTTTGGCCCCGGGCGTCATGTGGCACGAGGCGCAGCCCGCCGCCCAGAACACCGCCTCGCCCGGTGCGGGCGTGCCCGCAAGGCCCGCCAGATCGGTGACCGGTTGCATCCGTACTTGTGTGAGCAGCAGGAACCCGGCGAACCCGACCAGCAGCACCCCGGTGATGGCGTAGCGGTATCTGATCATCCTGCGTTCCCGGCTGCGGACCCTGGTTGATCCGCTGTTGAGGTGACATTAAAGGCATCGCTTGTCGCGCAAAACCTGCCTTTAGGGGCAGGCGGCGGGTAGATGCGCCTAAGGCTTTGGCAGGCGCGGTTTGCCGTTGACAGACAGCCATTCGGGCCAGCCCCAGACGCGCTCGAACCCGAAGATGGCAAAGCAGATCAGCACGACGGCGACCACCAGTTTGACCCGGCCGGGGGAGGGCGGGTGGCGCACCCAGGAGGCCATCCGCAACAGCCAGACCGGGCCGATCATCGGGCGGCCGCGCGGGCGCGTACCGCCGCGATTTGCTGTGCCAGAGCGTGCCAGGGTTGGGCGGTGAAGTGGCCGCGCGCCGCACCCGAAGGCGAGGGCAGCGCCCAGAGCGCCACCTGCGGCCAGCGCGGATCGGGCGCAAGGGGGCCCGCGCGCAGGGTTTTATCGCTGAGCGCCAGCCGGGCGGCGGTGAGGCTGGTGAAGGCCACGATGCGCGGCGCAAGGCCGGATATCAGGGCTGCGAGGCGTTGCGGCAGATAGGCGGCGGCGGGGATATCGCGGTCCATTCCCGCCACATCCTTGGCCAGATCGGTCAGCCCGATGCCAAAGTCTGGCAAGCGGTGATCATCTTGGGGTTGCATCCGGTGCGGCGTGATCCGGGTTTCGGCCAGCATCTGCCAGAACCGGTTGCCCGGCCCGGCATAGTAATGCCCGCGTGCAGCCGATGCCCGCCCGGCGGCGGTGCCGCAAAACAGGATGACCGGATTTTGAGGCAGCAGATCGGGCAGCACCGGTTACTCCGTGAAACGTACCTTGCCGATGTAAGGCAGGTTGCGGTTACGCTGGGCGAAATCTATGCCGTAGCCTACCACGAATTCATCGGGAATTTCAAAGCCTGTCCAGGTTGCGCGGATATCCACCTCGCGCCGGGTTGGCTTGTCGAGCAGCGCGCAGACCTCGAGCCGGGCCGGATTGCGCGAGCGCAGCAGGTTGACGACATGGTGCAGGGTAAAGCCGGTATCGACGATATCTTCGACCACCAGCACATCGCGCCCGGCAATCTCGCCGCGAAGATCCTTGAGGATGCGCACCTCGCGCGAAGAATGCATGGCATCGCCATAGGACGAGGCTTCGAGAAAATCCACCTCGACCGGCAGGTCGATCTCGCGCACGAGGTCGGCGATGAACACGAACGAGCCGCGCAGCAGGCCCACCACCACCAGCTTGTCGCAGCCAAGGTAATAGGCGGTGATTTCGCGGGCCAGCGCCTCGACCCGCGCGGCGATGGCTTTGGCCGAGATCAACTGATCAATGGCATAGGGTCTGTGTGGCATGGCGCCCTCTTGATTTCCTCTGCAGTCCTAACCAATAGATCGGGCCAAGTCACGCATGAGGATCACTTGCCCCAACACGCCGAGACCAAGGTGCTGCCCTATACTGCGGCTCAGATGTATGAACTGGTGGCCGACGTGGCGCGCTATCCGGAGTTTTTGCCATGGACGGCGGCGGCGCGGGTGCGGACGCGGACGGCGTTTGCAGGCGGCGAGGTGCTGGAGGCGGACCTTGTGATCAGCTTCAAGGTGTTCCGCGAGCGGTTCGGCAGCCGGGTGACGTTGTGGCCCGGCGAGGGGCGGATTGACACGGAATATCTGGACGGGCCGTTCCGGCATCTGAAATCCTGCTGGCGGTTCCGCGATTTGCCGACGGGGGGCTGCGAGGTGGCGTTCAACGTCGATTTCGAGTTTCGCAGCGCGATACTGGGTGGGATCATCGGGCTGGTGTTCACCGAGGCGATGCAGCGGGTGGTGCGGGCGTTCGAGACGCGGGCGGCGGTGCTTTATGGGTAAAGGGGGAGTTGTGCTCCTGAGCTTTCTATTTCTTGCCGGATTTGCCCGAGCGATTGGATTGCGGAACATCCCTTGCCCAATCGGCCTCCGGCCTAATGGGCAACGAACGCGAGCAAACGCTCCACTGGAGCGTTTGCAGATGGTTCGTACGCGCGACTTCATAGGCCGCCTTTGTGGGGCCAATAAGTCTTGCCCTGCCCAGACTTACAGCAATGCGACGGCGTTTTCCAACTGGTTCAGCGCCTCGGCCACGCTGGCGGCGCGGACGCGGTTGCGCCCGATGGGGCCGAATTCGACGGTCAGGGTGCGGGTAGGCTCGCCCGCGACGGCGAGGCCAAAGCACACCCGGCCTTCGGGTTTGTGATCCGAGCCGCCGGGGCCCGCGATGCCGGTTACCGCAACCGCGACGGTGGCATCGGCGCGTTGCAGGGCACCATTGGCCATTTCGCGGGCGACGGGTTCGGACACCGCACCATAGCGCGCGAGGGTTTCGGCGCGCACGCCCAGCATCTGCATCTTGGCGGCGTTGGAATAGGTGATGAAGCCGCGGTCGAACACGTCGGATGATCCGGGGGATTCCGTCAGCGCGGCGCTGAGCAGACCGCCGGTGCAGCTTTCGGCGCAGGCAATGCGCGCGGCTTTGGCGCGGGCGGCGGCGATCAGGGCGGCGGGGTTCAGGGCGGCAGGGATCAGGGCGGCGGGGTTCATTGCACGACAATCCCGTGCGCAATAGCCGCCGTGATTATCGTGGCGATGCCTGCGAACAGACCGGCCCACAGATCATCCAGCATCACCCCCGCCGCATCGTGGCGCGCATCGGCGCGGCCCACCAGCCAGGGCTTCCAGATGTCGAACAGCCGGAAGAACAGGAAGGCCGCCAGCCAGCCGGGATAGGCGGTGACCGCCCAGTTCTCAACCCCGTGCCACCAGAACGCCGCCGCCGGGAACAGCAGGGCCAGCCATTGGCCTGCGACCTCGTCGATCACGAATTCCGCAGGGTCATCGCCGGGGCGGTTGGCCAATTCGCGCGCGCAGGCCCAGAACCCCAATGCGGTGACAAGGGCGGTTGCGGCAACCAGTGCCGGAAAGCCCAGAAAACGGTCAATCGCCAGCCCCAGCAGCACCGCCACCGCCGAGGCGAAGGTGCCGGGGGCGGGGCGCAAAAGGCCTGCACCGAAGAAGATCGCCAGCATCCGGCTCATGCCCGCACCAGCGTGGCGGTGGCGATGGCGGCGATGCCCTCTTCGCGGCCGGTGAAGCCAAGTTGTTCGGAGGTGGTGGCCTTGACGCTGATCCTCTCAACCCCGACGCCCATGATCTCGGCGAGGGCCTGCCGCATCGCGGCCGCGTGGGGGCCGATTCTCGGGCGTTCACAGATCAGCGTCACATCGCAATTGGCCAGACGGTAGCCGCGCTGCGTGGCAAGGCGCATGGCGTGTTCGAGGAAGATGCGCGAGGCGGCGCCCTTCCACTGCGGATCGGAGGGGGGGAAGTGCTGGCCGATATCGCCCTCGGCCAGCGCGCCACAGATGGCGTCGGTGAGGGCGTGCATGCCGACATCGGCATCGGAATGGCCGAGCAATGCCTTGGTATGCGGCAGTTTCACGCCGCAAAGCCAGAGGTGATCGCCTGCGGTGAAAGCGTGCACGTCAAAGCCGTTGCCCAGCCGGATATCCATCTGCTGCCCTCTGATGATCGCCTCGGCGCGGGCGAAATCGCCCGGATAGGTGAGTTTGATATTGCTTTCGCAGCCTTCGACGATGGCGACGGCAATGCCTGCGGCGCGCGCCACCTCGACATCATCGGCGGCATCGGTGGGATGGGTGCGGTGGGCGGTCTGGATTGCCGCGAGGTGAAAGCCCTGCGGGGTTTGCGCGCGATAAAGCGCATCGCGGGCCTGAGTGCCGGTGACCTGCCCGGCGGCACCCCGCCACAGCGCATCGGTGACGGGCAGGGCGGGGGCGGCGGCGGCGGCATGATCAAGCGCGGCCAGCACCCGGGCGATCAGCGCGCCCGAGACCAGCGGGCGGGCACCGTCATGGATCAGCACCCGGGTGACATCCGAGCCTGCGAGTGCCGCCAGCGCGTTGCGCACCGAGGCGGCCCGGCTGTTGCCGCCTTCGACGATCTGGATATCGGCCGCGATATCGGCGCCGTATGCCGTGAAGAGGTCTGCGGCGCGGGCGCGGTCTTGCGGGTGGATCACCAGCAGGCGGCGAAACCCCTCGAAGGCCGCGAGGCTGTGGGCCAGCACCGGGCGGCCCGACAGCATCTGCCATTGCTTGGGCAGATCACCGCCCGCGCGCAGGCCGCGCCCGGCGGCGACGATGATGGCGGCGGTTGTGGCGGTTGCGGTGGTGGTGGCGGTGGTCATCGGAGCATCCTTATCGCACCTTGTGTAGAAGATGGTGCGGGCGGGGGCAATCGCGCTGCAAATGCGGGCGAAGTGCATATATTTTAGGCATTGCACGCTTTTCGGGCAGAATTCGCGCCGGGTGGCTTTGATATTCCACGGCAATGGGCCTAGATGAGGCGCAACACAAAGGATCGCACTTGGCCAGCCGCCCGCTTTCACTGACGCCTCCGGTGCTGTTGGCCCCGATGGCGGGGATCACTGATCTGCCGTTCCGCAGGTTGGTTGCGCGCTTTGGTGCCGGGCTGGTGGTATCGGAAATGGTGGCAAGCGCCGAGTTGATGCAAGACAAGCCGATGGCGCGGGCGCGGGCGGAACTGGGGTTTGATCAGGCGGGCACCTCGGTGCAACTGGTGGGGCGCGAGGCGCATTGGATGGGGCAGGCGGCGGCTTATGTCGAGGCGCAGGGCGCGCAAGTGATTGATATCAATATGGGGTGTCCGGCCAAGCGGGTGACGACGGGGGCCTGCGGATCGGCGTTGATGCGCGATCTGGATCAGGCGTTGCGGCTGATCGAGGCGGTTGTGGGGGCGGTTTCGGTGCCGGTCACCCTTAAAACCCGGCTGGGGTGGGATGATGCGGCGCTGAATGCGGCAGAGTTGGCGCGGCGGGCGGAGGCGGCAGGGATTGCGATGATCACTATCCACGGGCGCACCCGCTGTCAGTTTTACAAGGGCCGCGCCGATTGGGCGGCGATCCGGGCGGTGAAGGCGGCGGTGCGTATTCCGGTGATTGCCAATGGCGATATTCTGGGGGCGGAAACTGCGACGGCGGCGTTGCAGGCCTCGGGGGCGGACGGGGTGATGGTGGGGCGCGGCGCGCAAGGTGCGCCCTGGCGGCTGGCCGAGATTGCCGCCGTTCTTTATGGCACGCGCGCGCCGGTGGTGCCCAAGGGGACGGCGCTGGCCGATCTGGTGATCGGGCATTACGAGGACATGCTGGGGTATTATGGCCGCGATCTGGGGCTGCGGATGGCGCGCAAGCACCTTGGCTGGTACATGGATCAGGCGGGGGCGACGCTGGGGCGGGCCGAGATTCTGACGGGGGTGGAGCCTTCGGTGGTGATCGCCCATCTGGCGCGCACCTTCGTGCAAAGCGAGGCGGCATGAGCGATATGCGGCTGGCATCTGTCTGGGCCTCGTTGCCGCTGCCGGCGCTGCTGATCGAGGCGGACGGGCGGATTGGCGGGGTTAACCCTGCGGGCGAGACGTTTCTGAACCATTCGGCGCGCAGCCTGAACGGGCAGCCCTTGCTGGACCGCCTGTCGATTGATGCGCCGATGGAGGATGCCTTCGCGCGGGTGCGGAGCAGTCTTTCGCCGCTGTTCATCGCCGATGCCAGTGTGACCACCGGCGAGCGGCCGCCGGTGCATTGCACCTTGCAACTGTCGCCGTTGCAGGACGCGCCGGGGGTGGTGCTGTTGCTGATTTCGCCGCGTGAGATGGCCGACAGGCTGGGCCGGTCGATCACCGTCACCGCCTCGGCGCGGTCGGCGATTGGCATGGCGGAGATGCTGGCGCATGAGATCAAGAACCCGCTGGCGGGAATATCGGGGGCGGCGCAACTGCTGGCGATGGGGCTGGGGGCGGAGGACCGGGAGTTGACCGATCTGATCGTCGAGGAAACCCGGCGGGTGGTGAAGCTGCTGGAACAGGTAGAGCAGTTCGACAATCTGCGCCCGCCCGCACGCCGGGCGGTGAATCTGCACGATGCGCTGGACCGCGCACGGCGGTCGGCACTTGTGGGGTTTGGCGCGCATATGCGCATCGTCGAGGATTACGACCCGTCCTTGCCTTTGACCTTTGCCGACCCGGATCAGTTGATGCAGGTGTTTCTGAACTTGTTGAAGAACGCCTCGGAAGCCGCTGATAAAAGAGGCGGAACCATCCGGCTGCATACGTTTTATGACCATGCCCTGCGGCGGTTGAAGCCCGACGGATCGGGGGCCAAGCTGCCGTTGCAGATCGAGATCATTGACGATGGGCCGGGCATTCCTTCGCCGATTGCCGCCGATAGATTCGAACCATTCGTGTCGGGGCGCGAGAATGGCACCGGGCTGGGGCTGGCGCTGGTCTCCAAGATCATGTCCGACCATGAAGGTTGGATTTCGGTAGATTCCGTGCCGGGGCGCACGGTGTTCCGCCTGTCGCTGCCGATGGCCCCGCGCGATGCAATCAAGGAGAGCGACTGATGGATGGCACGGTTCTGGTGGCCGATGATGACCGCACCATTCGCACGGTGCTGACGCAGGCGCTGACGCGGGCGGGGTGCCGGGTGCATGCGACATCCAGCCTGATGACGCTGATGCGCTGGGTGGAAGAAGGCAAGGGCGACCTTGTGATCTCGGATGTGATGATGCCCGATGGCAACGGGCTGGAGGCGCTGCCGCAGATTGCCAAGCTGCGCCCCGGCCTGCCGGTGATCGTGATCTCGGCGCAAAACACCATCATGACGGCCATTCAGGCGGCAGAGGCGGAGGCGTTTGATTATCTGCCCAAGCCTTTCGATCTGCCCGATCTGATGAAGCGGTCGGCCAAGGCGCTGGACCGCAAGCGGATGGTGCCACGGGTGATACCGGTGGTGGCGCGCGAGGCGGGGGATGATCTGCCGCTGGTGGGGCGCACACCCGCGATGCAGGCGCTGTACCGGTTGGTGGCGCGGGTGATGAACGCCGATCTGACGGTGCTGATCACCGGTGAATCCGGCACCGGCAAATCCCTGATCGCGCGGGCAATTCACGATTTCTCGGACCGGCGCAGCCAGCCCTTCGTCGTGGCGCAGGCGGGCGATCTGGTGGGGATCGATTCGATCTCGGCGTTGCTGGCGCGGGCGCGGGGGGGCTCGCTTGTGCTGGACGAGGTGGCGGATTTCGAGCCTGAGGCGCAGGCGCGGCTGGTGCGGATGCTGGATGTGATGGGGGCGCAATCGGCGCGGATCATGGCCACGTCGCAATCGGATCTGACGGCGCATCTGGAAAGCGGGCAATTCCGCCGCGATCTGTTCTACCGGCTGGGGGGGGTGACGCTGGCGGTGCCGCCGCTGCGCGAACGGGTGGAGGATATCCCGCTGCTGACCGAGCATTTTCTGGCACGCGGCGCGCGCGACAGCGGGGTGGAGCGGCGGGCCTCGGCAGAGGCGCTGGCGTTGATTCGCAGCCACCCCTGGCCGGGCAACGTGCGGCAGTTGGAAAACACCCTGCGGCGGCTGGTGGTGACGGCGGCGGAGCCCGAGATCAGCCGGGCCGAGGTGGAACAGGCGCTTGGCGGCCAGTCGGTGCCCATCGCGCGGGGGCTGGCGGATGGCGAGCGGCTGTCAGCCTCGGTTGCGCGGCATCTGAAGCGCTATTTTGACCTGCACGGCGGGCAGTTGCCGCCTGCGGGGGTTTATGAGCGGATTTTGCGCGAAGTGGAGGCGCCGCTGATCGAGATTGCGCTGGACGCCACGGCGGGAAATCAGGCCAAATGTGCCGATCTGCTGGGCATCAACCGCAATACCTTGCGCAAGAAGATCACCGAACTCGATATCCGCGTGACACGCCGCCGCAAACTGATGTAAAACCGCAACATGAAGCGTGTCGCGCGGGGTACGTTGCCCGATTGGCACAAGATGTGGCGGATGGGGAACACCCGTTCAGGCAAAGGGATGCGGATCGGTGCAGGCGGGTTCTCGCAATGCCACCTGGGTGCGGCTTACACGGTTGCGGCGCCAGAGGCGCGTGCAGACCGGCATGACCTTTGCGCTGGTCTTTCTGGGGCCGCTGTTGGCAGTGGGCACGTTTCTGGCGCTGGGGCCGCTTAATCAGGGCGCAAGTTCGCCGGGCCTGCGGGTTATTCTGCTGATTGATCTGGCCTATGTGCTGGTAGTGGCGGCACTGGTGCTGGGGCGGGTGGCGCGGATGATCGCCGACCGGCGGCGGCAATCGGCGGGGTCGCGGCTGCATCTGCGGCTGACGGGGGTGTTTTCCTTTGTGGCGCTGGTGCCGACGATATTGGTGGCGGTGTTCGCGGTGCTGAACCTGAATGTCGGGCTTGAGGGCTGGTTTTCCGAGCGGGTGCGCAATGTGGTGGGCGCATCGCTGGCGGCCGCACAGGCCTATGAGGAAGAGCAGCGGCGTGGCCTGTCAGATGATGCGGTGGTGCTGGCGGGCAAGCTGAACGTGGCCAAGCAATCGACGTTTTTTCTCGATGATGGCCAGATCCGCCCGATCCTGACGGCGGGGCAGGCGGCGGTGCAGCGGGGGTTGCGTGAGGTTTTTGTGATCGACGGCGCGGGGGTTTTGAAAATCCGTGGCGAGCGGTCTTATCTGTTCGATTTTGAGCCACCCGACGCTGCGGCCATTTTGCGCGCGCGCGCCGGTGACGTGGTGGTGATCGAGGACTGGCCGAATGACGAGTTCCGCGCGCTGGTGCATCTGGAGGCTTTTGCCGACAGCTATCTTTACGTCTCGCGCAGTGTGGATGGGCATATCCTGTCGCTGCTGGATGAGACGAAGCAGACTGTTTCGCTTTACCAACAGCTTGAGGCGGATCGCGGCAAGCTGTTGTTCAACTTTGGGTTGCTTTATCTGGGCTTCGCGCTGATCCTTGTGCTGGCGGCGATCTGGCTGGGCCTGTGGTTTGCCGAGCGGCTGAGCCGCCCGGTTGGCCGGCTGGCGGGGGCTGCGCAGCGAGTGGGCGAGGGTGATCTGGACGTGCAGGTGCCGGAGGAGGAGGGCGATGACGAGATTGCCATGCTGGGCCGGCTGTTCAACCAGATGACGCGGCAGTTGAAGGGGCAGCGGGCGGCGCTGCTGGACAGCAACCGCAGCACCGAGGAGCGGCGGCGGCTGTTTGACTCCGTGCTGTCGAATGTGACGGCGGGGGTGATCGGCCTTGATGCGACGGGGCGGGTGGAGTTCGCCAATCCGGCGGCGGTGCGCCTGTTGGATATCGGCGGCGGCGATGCGGCGCTGGCGGTGGCGGTGCCGGAATTTGCGGCGCTTTTCAACCGTCTGCGCGAGGCCACGGGGGCGGTTCAGGAGGAGGTGCGCCTGACGCGGAAGGGCAAGCTGGAAAGCCTGCTGGTGCGCATGTCGGTGCGCAAATCGGACGCGGGGGGCCTTGAGGGCTATGTGGTGGCGTTTGACGATGTGACCGATCTGGTATCGGCCCAGCGGATGGCGGCCTGGGGCGATGTGGCGCGGCGGATCGCCCACGAGATCAAGAACCCGCTGACCCCGATCCAGCTTTCCGCCGAGCGGATCAAGCGCAAGTTCATGCCGCAGGTGGCCGAACCCGATGATCTGGCCCAGTATACCGATGTCATCGTGCGCCAGACCAATGACTTGCGCCGCATTGTGGACGAGTTTTCTAAGTTCGCCCGCATGCCCGAGCCCGACCGGCGCGAGGCCGATCTGCTGGCTTTGGTGAAAGCCGCCGTGATGTTGCAGGAAAATGGCCAGCCGGGGGTGCGGTTCGTGCGGTCTTTTCCAAGCGCGCCGGTGCTGCTGGAAATTGATGCCGGCATGATCGGGCAGGCGTTGACAAACCTGATCAAGAACGCAGGCGAAGCCATTGAAACCTTGCATGAAAAAGGCGCACCCCTGGGCCATGTGCCGCAGATTCGCGTCACACTTCAGACGCTGGCCAGCGAGGTGCTGATCCAGATCGCCGACAATGGCACCGGCCTGCCGCCGGACCGGGCGCGGCTGTTCGAGCCTTATGTGACGACGCGGGAGAAGGGCACCGGACTTGGCCTGCCCATCGTGAAGAAGATTATCGAAGAGCATGGCGGCACGCTGATCCTGACGGATGCGGCGATTTTTGAAGGTAACACCCATGCCGGGGCGATGGCGGAAATCCGTCTGCCTTTGGCGCCGCGCTTGCGCGGGGGACGTAACACGGCCTTGAGCGGCCAGGGGGGCGCATGAGCAGTATTTTGATTGTGGACGACGAAAAGGATATCCGCGAGTTGATTGGCGATATCCTGCGGGACGAGGGCTATGTGGTGCGTCTGGCAGGCAATTCCGATGCCTGCATGGCCGAGATCAATGCCGAACCGCCCAGTCTGATGATTCTGGATATCTGGCTGAAAGACAGCCGGATGGACGGGATTGATATCCTGAAAGCGGTGAAGCGCGACAACCCGGATGTGCCGGTGGTGATCATCTCGGGGCATGGCAACATCGAGATCGCGGTGGCGGCGATCAAGCAGGGGGCCTATGATTTCATCGAAAAGCCGTTCAACATTGATCAGTTGATGGTGGTTGTCAGCCGGGCGATGGAAACCGCGCGGTTGCGGCGCGAGAACGCGGACCTCAGGCGGCGCGATGTCAGCTCGTCTGAGATGTTTGGATCAAGTACGGCCTATAAAGCGTTGAAATCGCAGTTGGAAAAGGTAACTAAATCCAACGGGCGGGTGATGCTGACGGGGCCCGCGGGATCGGGCAAGGAGATGGCGGCGCGCTATATCCACAGCAATTCGAACCGGGCCTCGGCGCCGTTCGTTTCGGTCTCTTCGGCCACCATCGAGCCTGACCGGATGGAAGAGGTGCTGTTTGGCCGCGAATCTGCCGAGCGTGGCATTGAAAAGGGGTTGTTGGAGCAGGCCCATGGCGGCGTGGTGTATTTCGATGAAGTGGCCGAAATGCCGCTGGGCACGCAATCCAAGATCCTGCGGGTGCTGACGGATCAGCAATTCACCCGGTCGGGTGGCGGCGACAAGGTGCGGGTTGATCTGCGGGTGATCTCGTCCACCGCGCGCGATCTGCGGCTGGAAATTGGGCAGGGCCGGTTTCGGCAGGAGTTGTATGACCGGCTGAACGTGGTGCCGATTGCGGTGCCGTCGCTGGAGGAGCGGCGCGAGGATATCCCGGAGTTGACGCGGCATTTTGTGGAGATGTTCCACAAGACCCAGGGGTTGGTGCAGCGGGAACTGACCTCGGAGGCGGAGGCGATGCTGCAAACCATGCAATGGCCGGGCAATGTGCGCCAGTTGCGCAACGTGATCGAGCGGGTGCTGATCCTCGGCGATGGTGCGGGCCCCATTGAGGCGCGCGAATTGCCGGGGCAGGAAAGCCCGACCGAGCAGGGCGGCCGGATGGTGCTGGGGGGGGCGATGGCGACGCTGTCGTTGCGTGAGGCGCGCGAGGTGTTCGAGCGCGAATATCTGCTGACCCAGATCAACCGGTTTGGCGGCAATATCAGCCGCACCGCGGGGTTTGTCGGGATGGAGCGCAGCGCGCTGCACCGCAAGCTAAAGTCTTTGGGGGTGGTTGGCGGCTCCAAATCCGGGCAGTTTGACGGCGACGACGGCGAGGCGGGGGATGGCCGCGATTGACCCGGCTTGCCCAGCGTGCGATTGAGGGCAGGGCAGAAGCCATCAGTGGAGACCGGGGATGAAGGTGATCATTTGCGGTGCGGGCCAGGTTGGCTGGCAGATCGCACGGCATCTTTCGGGCGAAAAAAACAATGTGACGGTGGTGGATTTCAACGCTGATCTGGTGCACCGGGCGACGGATACGCTGGATGTGCAGGGGATTGTCGGCTTTGCCTCGTTCCCCGATGTGCTGGAGCGGGCGGGCGCGCGCGACGCCGACATGATCATCGCGGCGACGCATTCCGACGAGGTGAACATGGTCACCTGTCAGGTAGCGCATTCGGTGTTCGCGGTGCCGCGCAAGATTGCGCGGCTCAGGGCGCAAAGCTATCTTGACGCGATTTACGCCGATCTTTACCGGCGCGACCATCTGCCGATTGATGTGGTGATCAGCCCGGAGCGCGAGGTGGCCGAGGCCGCGTTGCAGCGGTTGGCGGCGCCCGCGACCTTTGACACCGAAAGCTTCATGGGCGGCAAGGCGCAGCTTCTGGGCCTGGCGCTGGACGCGGACTGCCCGGTGCTGAATACGCCGTTGCGGCAGTTGAACGATCTGTTTGTCAGCCTGCGCGCCATCGTGGTGGGGGTGCGCCGCGACGGGCGGCTGTTCGCGCCCGACCCCGGAGATCAGTTGTTCGCGGCCGATCTGATCTATGTGTTCACCCATTCCGAGGACGTGAACAGAACACTGGAAGTGTTTGGCAAGAAGACCAAAAAGCAGGAACGCATCATCATCATCGGCGGCGGTAATGTGGGCCTTGCCGTCGCCCGTGCGCTTGAGGCGCGGACCGACCGGGTGCGCGCCAAGATCATCGAGAAAGACCGCGCCCGCGCCGAATTTGCCGCCGACCAGTTGACCCGCACCATCGTGCTGCACGGCGACGGCATGGATATGGATCTGCTGATGGAGGCGGCGATTGACCGCGCCGATGCGGTGTTGACGGTGACGGATGACGACAAGACCAACCTGCTGGCCGCCGTGCGCGCCAAACAGGCCGGTTGCCCGATGGCCATCGCTTTGGTCAATGATCCGACGCTTGCCCCCTTGATGGGGCCTTTGGATATCGACGCCTATATCAACCCGCGCGCCACCACCGTATCCTCGATCCTGCGCCATATCCGGCATGGCAAGGTGCGGGCGATCTATTCCATCGGTGACAGCGAGGCCGAGATGATCGAGGCGCAGGTGCTGTCGACCTCGCTGATCGCGGGCAAGCTGGTGCGCGAGGTGGCGTTTCCCGAAGGCGTGCTGGTGGGGGCGGTGATGAAGGGCGACAAGGTGTTGAAGCCGACGGGCGATCTGCGGCTGGAGGCGGGGGATGTGATTGCGCTGTTCTGCATGGCCGGGGACGTGCGCGAGGTGGAACGCCTGCTGCAAGTCTCGGTCGAATTTTTCTGAGCATGCGCCGCCTGGCTGATCTGCCGTTTTTTGTGATCCTGATGGGGATTGCGGGGGTTTCGATGTTCCTGCCGGCGCTGCATGCGGTGGTGTTGCGCGAGCATGCGGTGGGGCGGGCGTTTCTGTATTCGGGGTGTTTCATCCTTATTCTGGTGGCGATGATCGCCATTGCCACGGCGCAGCACCGGCCGCGCAATGCGGCGCGCAACCATCTGGTGGCGCTGGCGGCGGCCTATGTGGTGTTGCCGGTGTTGCTGGCGCTGCCGTTGACGCAGCGGGGGGCAGGGGGGCTTGATTTCGGCGCGGCCTGGTTCGAGATGCTGTCGGCCCTGACCACCACCGGTGCTACGCTTTTTGCACCCGAAGACCTGCCGCGCACGGTGCATCTGTGGCGCGCTCAGGTGGGGTGGATGGGCGGATTTTTCGTGATCCTGATGGCGCTGGCGGTGCTGGCGCCGCTTAATCTTGGCGGCACCGAGGTAACGTCGGGGCGGGCACCGGGGCGGGGGGCTGGTGGGGGAGCCGAGCAGATTGCCCGCGTGGCCGAACCAAGCGAGCGGATATGGCGGTTCGCGCTGGTGCTGTTTCCGGCATATGGCGGGTTGACGCTGGTGTTGTGGCTGGGGCTGATCTTTGCGGGCGAGAGCAGTTTTGTGGCGATTTGTCATGCGATGTCAACGCTTTCCACCTCTGGTATCTCGCCCGTGGGGGGGTTGCAGGGCGGGCAGTCCGGGGTTTGGGGCGAGGCGCTGATCTGCCTGTTCCTGGTGACCGCGATCAGCCGGCAGTTTCTGGCGCAGGGGCTGTGGCGCCGGCGCGAGGGCGAGAATGCCGGGCTCAACGAGATCTGGCTGGCGGTTGGCATCTTGCTTGTGGTGACGGCGGTGTTGTTCTTGCGGCATCTGATCGGTGCCTGGCTGACGGGCGACGGCGGCGGTGGGGTGGCGGCGGCGCTGTCGGCGCTTTGGGGCTATTTCTTCATGGTGATGTCGTTCCTGACCACCACCGGGTTTGAGACGGCCGATTGGCGCACGGCGATGGATTGGTCGGGGGTGAACGGCTTTGGTCTGGTGCTGGCGGGGCTTTCGGTGGTGGGGGGCGGGGTGGCCACCTCGGCGGGCGGGCTGAAACTGTTGCGGGTTTATGCGTTGCTGCGCCACGGCGAGCGCGAGCTGGACCGGCTGGTGCATCCGAATTCGGTGGGCGGATCGGGGCAGGCGGCACGGCATCTGCGACGGCAGGGTGCCTATGTGGCCTGGGTGTTCTTCATGCTGTTTGCGGTGTCGGTGGTGGTGTTCACGGCGGCGCTGACGCTGGTATCGGTGGAGTTCGAGCCTGCGTTGATGTTTTCGCTGGCGGCCCTGACCACCAACGGGCCTTTGGCCAGCGTTTCGGGCAGTGCGGTGTTCAGCTACACCGCGCTTGACGGCCCGGCGCTGTCGGTGATCGGGGTGGCGATGGTGGTGGGCAGGTTGGAAACTCTGGCGATCCTTGCGGTTTTGATCCCCGACGGCTGGGTGCGCTAAAGCGGTTTGCCTTCAATCTGGATCAGATTGAAGGCAAACCAAGACAGGCCAAACGCCGGGAATGATGCGTTTTGCATTTGATCTGCTGATCCAGATCAAATGCAAAACGCTGTAGGGGCTGTTGCCTTCAATAGAATTCACTCAGCACGCCGAACGCGTTTGCAAGCGCAATCGCGGCCTCAGGGTGCAGAGTGAATGCCCTCAATCCAATCGAAGGCAGCACGCTCTAACCGCTTATTTTGGGGCTGGAATCTGGCCGCATCCCGAGACATACTCGCGCCATGGGCGGTCTTTTGGGGAGAGCGCCAGTGGTACAGTGTTGCCACCAAAAACAAGGACAAGAAACCGATGGCCGCCGACAAACAGAATTTGCAAGATGCATTCCTCAATCACGTCCGGAAGTCCAAGGTTCCGGTCACGATTTTCCTGATCAACGGGGTCAAGCTGCAGGGCGTGATCACCTGGTTTGACAATTTCTGCGTGTTGCTGCGCCGGGATGGCCAATCGCAACTGGTCTACAAGCATGCAATCTCCACCATCATGCCGGGCGGGCCGATCAACCTTTACGAAGGTGAAGAGTAATTACTGACCTGCCGGAAGACGAGGACGACGACGACGCGCTGTTTCAGCCGCGCCCGGCGCGCGCGCCGCACGAGACTGCGGCGGCGCTGACGCGGGCCTATGTGCTGCATCCCGATCTGAAATCGGTGCGGACGCGGCGGCTGGCCGAGCATGGGCTGGCCGAGGCGGTATCGCTGGCCGCCGCTTTGCCGGGTTTGCAGGTGCTGGGGGCCGAGGTGGTGCGCCTGCCGCGGATGCAGCCGGGTACGCTGTTTGGCACTGGCAAGGTGGCCGAGTTGAAGGCGCGGATGGCGGCGTTGGAGATTAAACTCGTGCTGGTGGACGGACCGGTAACCCCGGTGCAGCAGCGCAATCTGGAAGAGGAATGGGGGGTCAAGCTGCTGGACCGCACCGCCCTTATCCTTGAGATTTTCGCCGATCGCGCCCGGACGCGGGAGGGTGTGTTGCAGGTGGAACTGGCGGCGCTTTCCTATCAGCGCACCCGGCTGGTGCGGGCCTGGACCCATCTGGAACGCCAGCGGGGCGGCTTTGGCTTTGTCGGCGGGCCGGGCGAGACGCAGCTTGAATCCGACCGGCGGGCGATTGACGATCAGGTGATCCGCATAAAGCGGCAGTTGGAGAAGGTGGCCAAGACCCGCGAGTTGCACCGGGCGGCCCGGCGCAAGGTGCCGTTTCCGCTGGTGGCACTGGTGGGTTATACCAACGCAGGCAAATCGACCCTGTTCAACCGGATGACCGGGGCGGAGGTGCTGGCGCAGGATATGCTGTTTGCCACGCTGGACCCGACGATGCGCGCGGTGGTGTTGCCTGACGCGCAAGGAGGGCCGGGGCGCAAGGTCATCGCATCCGATACGGTGGGCTTCATCTCGGACCTGCCAACCGAGTTGATTGCGGCGTTCCGCGCCACGCTGGAGGAGGTGCTGGAGGCGGATCTGATCCTGCATATCCGCGATATCAGCCATCCTGAAACTGGCGAGCAGGCGGCAGATGTGGCGGATATTCTGGGCTCGCTGGGGGTTGGGGCGGCGGTGCCGCTGTTCGAGGTTTGGAACAAGCTGGATCTGGTGGGGCCAAGCGCGCGCGAAGCGCTTGGCGTGCAGGTGCAAAACCGCGCGGGCGTTTTCGCGCTTTCGGCGTTGACGGGTGAGGGATTGGACGCCTTGCTTGCGGCGATCTCGACTGAGTTTGAGGAAGAGCGGCTGGACGAGGTGGTGATTGTGCCCTTTTCCCAAGGCCGCGCCCGTGCGATGCTGTTTGATGCCGGGGTTGTGCAGTCGGAGGCAATGGGCGACGATGGCTTTGCGCTGCGGGTCCGGTGGAGTGCGCGACAGAAGGCGAGTTGGCTGGCGCATGATGCCTGAAAGGCGGCGGCAGACCGGGGGCTGAGGTGCAGCCCGACATTCTAACCCTGAAAGGATGCATCATGGGCAAGGGCGATACACAAAAGAGCAACAAGGAAAAGAAGAAGCCGAAGAAGGAGAAAGCCAAGCCCGCGCTGGCCACCGCATCGAGCCGTGCGACAGCGGATATTGGCGGCAAGAAGGTCGGCTGATTGTGGTAATGGCTTGGGGGGGAGGGGGACCGGTGCTGGAACCGCTCCCCCGCCGCGCTAATCGTGCGGCAACAGCCTTGTGATGCCCACTGCCGCCGCACGGGCAAGTTCGGGGTCCAGCGACATCGGGATGTATTCGCCGCGCCGCCACAACTCGCTTAAATCATCATAGAACCGCGACAGCGGATGGCCAGACTGGCCGGTGGCGATGACGAACACCGAACTGTCGGGGTCGGCGAAATCATAGACGCCCCGGTAGCCGCCGCCATGGACGTTGAGATAGGGGTTTGGGCCGCTGCCCTTGGTGCGGCCGCGCATCAGCGTGGTATCGCCGCCCGATGTGGACTGACGGATGTTGACGAAGTAGCGCAGGATCGGCACCTCGCCCAGCACCGGATGGTCATGCGTTGCCTGATGCGCATCGCCCCAGCGCCAGCTTTCCAGATTGGGGCCGTAAGCCTCGGACAGCGCCAGCAGCGCATCGTCAAGCGCCACCCGCGCGATATCGGTGCAGGTTTCCGCCGCCGCCGACTGGATCACATCGCACCATACCGCAGCACCATCGGTGTTGCGGTACACCCGCTCGATGAAATCGGGCTCGGGGTGGGTGAACGCGTCAGCCAGCGGGCCGATCTCGTCGCGCGCCAGCCGCGTCTGCAGCGCGCGCAGCCAGGCCTCGGCGATCAGGGGTTCGGGCAGATGCTCGCTCATCTCGCCATTCCATTTGGCCATCAGGGCCAGCGCGCGCTGGCGCAGGCGTTCGGGGGTGCCCTCAGCGGCGGCCTCGCCGGTGAACCACAGATCGGCCCCGATCAGCGGCAGCAGATTGCGCGCGGTGGGGGAAACGGCATCCAGTTGCGCCTCGATAAAGCTGTCGCGGGTGTGAACCTCGCGGGTTTTCATCAGCGCCAGCCAGCGTTGGATGCGCTGGGTGTCGCCCCATTCAAAGCTGACATGGTTGGGGAAGGGGCGGTCCACCGTCTTGTTGTTGGTGTTGCCCAGAATGCCCGAGGCCGGATTGACCACGCGGGGATTGGCGCTGTAGGGCAGCATGCCTTCCCAGCGGTTCGCCCCCTCCCAGCCCGGCGCGGGCATCCTCCCTTGGGTGCGGTGCGCGGGATCGCGCGACGGCATCACGCCAATCATCTGCATGGCGATGCCGCTGGCGTCGGCGAGGGTCAGGTTCTGCGAGGGGGCGATGAACAATTCACCCGCCGCCATCGCCTCGGCGACCGAGCCGGATTTCATCAGCCGCATCGCCGACGTCATCGAGGTATCAGCCCCGGAAAGCGCGGTCCAGCTGAGCGCCGCCACATCGCCTTGCGGGGTGACCGAGGCCAGATCATAGTGGCTGCCGGGCAGGATCGGGCCGGATTCCGACCAGCGCTGGGTGATGGTCACCGGGTCTTCGCCCTTGATGGTCAGGATGGTGCGGCGGGTGATAAAGGGTTTGGGGCCTTCGGGGGTGAGGTATTCCTCGGGGTTGGCGGGGTTCACCCGTTCGATCACCACGTCCTGATCATCGAGGTAAGACGAGGTCAGCGCCCAGCCCAGTTTCTCGGACCGCCCGACCAGCACCAGAGGCATGCCGGGAATGGTGCCGCCGATCACCCCGCCTGTGGGCAGTTCCAGCCGGGCAAGATACCAGAGCGAGGGCGCGGTGAAGCCGAGGTGCGGATCATTGGCGAGCAAAGCGCCACCTGCCGCCGATTTGCCGGGCATCGCGGCCCAGGCGTTGGAGGCACCGGCGAAATCGCGGCTGTGGAACGGCGACAGCGGCGCGTCGATATAGGCCATGCGGGTGGCGGCGGGGGCAGGGTATTCGCCGGGCATCAGAGCGGAGTATTCTGGCAGGGCGGTGATGCCTTTGGAGGGATCATCGGGCAGGATATCTGCCAGCCGCGCGGGCCCGAGGATCAGCGACATCTGAGCGCGCAGCACCTCGGAGTCCAGATGTGAGGACAGTTGCAGCGCCATCAGCTTGATGATGGCGATGCTGTCGGCGGGCGACCATGCGGCGATTTCGTTGGAAAAGAAGAAAAACTCTGGTGCGCCCCGCCCGCGCGCGCCGGCGTTGACCTCGCCGATCCAGGCGTTCACCCCGGCGGAATAGGCCTGCAATGCCGCAAGCGTCGGCGCATCTTGCGCCGCGACCGAGGATTGCGACAGGGTGTAAAGATCGAGCCTGCGCAACAGCTCGTCTATCTTTACCGTGCGCGGGCCGAAGATTTCCGACAGTTTGCCCTGGGCCGTGCGCCGCAGCATGGTCATCTGCCAAAGCCTGTCCTGCGCATGGGCAAACCCCAGCGCGTAGAACACATCGGCCTCGGTCTTGCCGAAGATATGCGGCACGTTGGCGTTGTTGCGCACGATCTCGACTGGGGCGGTGATGCCTTGGGCCGCGTAGGTGGCGTTGTAATCCGGCAGCGAGCGCGACAGCACGTAATAGGTCAGCAGGGCCGCCAGCAGGGAAAGCGCGATCAGCCCGGTGAAAATGCGCATAAGCCAGCGGAAGGCGGTGAGCATCGGCATAGTCCTTAAAGCGATCTGGCAAGGGGGAGGGCCTTGACGCACCTCGCGTGCTGCGTTCCTAGTCCAATCCGGCATGAGGGGCAAGGAACGGGGAGGCTTTCGCGCATGGCACAAGTGGCGTTTTTGGGGATGGGCGTGATGGGAAGCCCGATGGCGGGGCATCTGGCGGCCAAGGGCCATCAGGTTACGGTGTACAACCGCAGCCCGGCCAAGGCGCAGGCCTGGGTGGCGGCACATGGCGGGCAGATGGCGGAAACGCCTGCGGCGGCGGCGGCGGGGGCTGAATTCGTGATGGCCTGCGTCGGCAACGACGACGATCTGCGCAGCGTTTGTCTGGGGCCGGAGGGGGCGTTTGCCGGTATGGCTGCGGGCGCGATATTCGTCGATCACACCACGGTTTCGGCCAGTGTGACGCGCGAGTTGGCGGCTTTGGCGCGAGGGTTGGGGGTGGGATATGTCGATGCGCCGGTGTCGGGCGGGCAAGCGGGGGCGGTGAACGGCGTGCTTTCCATCATGTGTGGCGGGGTGCAAAGCGAGTATGACCGGGCAGAGGCGGTGATGCTGCCCTATACCCGGATATGCCGCCGCCTTGGCGAGGTGGGGGCGGGGCAACTGGCCAAGATGATGAACCAGATCTGCATCGCGGGCCTGATGCAGGGCCTGTCCGAGGCGCTGGCCTTTGGCGAGAAGGCGGGGCTTGACGGCGAGGCGGTGGTGGAGGTGATAGCCCTGGGGGCGGCTGGCAGCTGGCAGATGGTGAACCGGCACAAGACCATGCTGGCGGATACCTTTGATTTCGGCTTTGCGGTGGACTGGATGCGCAAGGATCTGGGGATATGCCTTGCCACGGCAGATGAGATTGGCGCGCGTCTGCCGGTGACGGCTTTGGTGGATCAGTTTTACAAGGATGTGCAGTTGATGGGCGGCGGGCGGGGCGACACCTCAAGCCTGATCCGCCGGTTGCGCTGATGGGAAGGGCCTCCGGCGGGGATATTTGGGCAGAAAAGAAGCTGGTGGGCTATCAGGGAATGATGCGGCTGTATTTGGTGCCGGAAACCGTGGCGCCCGCGATCAGGCCCTGCTGGCCAAAGATCAGGCCGATCACCGGATCAAGTTCGGTGGTGTCCTTGCCGATGCTGCCGCCTTGTTCAGGGGTGGCATAGCGGATATCAGCGCCTGCCACCCAGCCGGAGGCGCGCCGGAAGCTGGCGAGCGCGCCGTCGGTCATGAAAAACAAGGCATGTGCATATTGCTGCGCGCCAATCTGCAAGCCAAAGCTGGCGCGGGTGGCCGAATAGTAATCCACCGTGGTGCCATTGATCCTGAGCGCGCCGCGCCCATAGCCACCACCAAAGCCGAAGCCCACTTCGGTGACCAGCGGCATGAACAGGATGCCTTGCGCCTTATTGGCCAGATCGCGGGTGCCGGGATAGCTGGAAAACAGGTAATCGCGCGTGGCATCCACCCGCGCGTCGATCTGTGACGATCCGCGCGAGCCTATGCCATTGCCGACCAGCGCCGTATCACAGGCGGAGAGCAGAATTGCCGCACCACTGGCGCCGAGAAATGCTCGTCTGGAAACTGCTGTCATGATGCCCCGCCTTGCTATGCCTCTTGCCAAAGCTCTTGCGGCTTTGGTTACAACGACTCTAGCGCCAAATTGCGGGCCTGTCATCCTTTGCCGAACGTGAAGGCGGGGATTCGCCCGGGCGGCTTACCGTTTGGCAAGCAACCTTGCGGCGGCGGGGGCGAAATAGGTGAGGATGCCGTCGCAGCCCGCGCGTTTGAACGCCATCAGGCTTTCCAGCATCGCCGCGTCGCCGTCGATCCAGCCCTGCATCGCGGCGGCCTTTATCATCGCGTATTCGCCCGACACCTGATAGGCAAAGGTGGGGGCGCCGAAGGTGTCTTTCACCCGGCGGCAAATGTCGAGATAGGGCATGCCCGGCTTTATCATCACCATATCGGCCCCCTCGCGCAGATCGCGCTCGACCAGCCGCAGCGCCTCGTCGCTGTTTGCGGGGTTCATCTGGTAGGTTTTCTTGTCGCCTTTAAGGGCACCCGAGGCCCCCACCGCATCGCGGAACGGGCCATAGAACGCCGAAGCGTATTTGGC
>JANNAV010000094.1:0-2174 GCA_031384695.1 Paracoccaceae bacterium | reverse complement strand
ACCACCCGCGCCCTGCGGGTGTTGGAGACCCACCACGCGCCCACCTATTACCTGCCACCCGAGGATATCGCAGCCGCCCTGCGCCCGGTGCAGGGCAGCAGCTATTGCGAATGGAAGGGCGTTGCGCGCTATTTTGACGTGCTGTCCGGTGACAAGATCGCCCCGCGCGCCGCCTGGGCCTATGACCGGCCCACAGCGGGTTTTACCGGGCTTTCGGGCTATGTCGCCTTTTATGCAGCACAGATGGACGAGGCTTGGGTCGGCAATCTGCGCGTGGTGCCACAGCCGGGCGATTTTTATGGCGGCTGGGTCACGCCCAATCTGGCCGGGCAGATCAAAGGCGCGCCGGGGACAAGGGATTGGTAAGGGCGGTGCCTGGCGGCGGCCATGCAAACGTCAGAAAAAGGGGATGATCATAGTGCTGCGTAGTGCGATATCGGCTGTACTTGCGGTCGTCATGCTTGGTGGGGCTGTATTGCCAGCGATCGCCGACGGCACCGTGACCGGACAAACCATCATCGAGGATTTCACCATGCAGCCGGAAACCCGTTGGCGGTTCTTTACCGATCAGGTGATGGGGGGCGTGTCCACCGGCGGCGTCGAATTTGCGAAGGAAGGAGGCACATCTTTCGCGCGGATGACCGGCCGCGTCAGCACGGCCAATCGGGGCGGGTTCATTCAGATGCGGCTTGATCTGGCAAGCCCGCCGCCCGAGGGCACAACCGGCGTGCGGCTGATCGTGCGCGGCAACACCCAGCGCTATTTCGTGCATCTGCGCACCGGCGGCACGCTCCTTCCGTGGCAATACTATCAGGCAGGCTTTGACGTTACCGAAAGCTGGAACGAAGTGCGCCTTCCTCTCGACGCTTTCGCAGCCTCGGGCGCGCTGCTGCGCGGCCTGCCCGACCCGGCAAGCCTGACATCGGTTGCCGTTGTGGCGTATGGCCGTGACCACGACGCCCAGATTGATGTACGCGAGGTGGGGTTTTACTAGCCAGTCTAACCTGCGGCGGCGTCAAATTTCGGCAGGCTGCGATTATGCAAAAGGCGAGGTCGAGGCCAGCGCGGGCCATAGGTGCCCACACTTGAAAAGTGTAATTTTCGGCATCAGAATTTTGGGCGCCGACTGTTGAAGGCGGCCCAACTGAAAGTGGCCGTTCTGGCGGCGGTGCAATTTTTTCTTTCTCCGAATCCAACTGGCTGGGAACTCGGTTTTTCCGCGCTATCTTCTCGTTCATTGGTTGGGCACTAGCGGCCCAGGCACATACCGCCACAGCCAATGAAAGGAATAATTCCGTGATCACACTTATCAAAACGCTTGTCGTGCGAGGATGGAGTTTCGTTTTCGACCACAACGTCAGCCCGCTTCGCCATATTCCAGATGTCGCTATCCGGCATTATGTCTTGCAGGTGCTGGGGCTGATGTGGGCGGTCTGTTTTTCTATCGCAATTGGGAGTTATACCTTCCTGACTTACAGTATCGTTGGGCATTCGGTCCTTATCGCAGCCGCGGCCATGACCGTAGCAACATTTACCGTTGCGGCGAAGCGGCCGAAATTGTTCATGCGCGGCGCAGGCCGCCGTTCTGATGGTGAGCATGAATGAACGGGTGCGGTTTTTATTTTGGGATCAGATGGATGAATGGCCAAATGTGGCCTTGTGCCTTTGCTCAGCCAGAAGGCCTCAGGATAGGTTCTTGACGGTGTTTGGCCAGAACTTTGGCTTTGCAGATCATGTACTAAACCGAAGCAGGAGGCCTTAGCATGCGGATACTAATCATCGGTGCCAGCAAGGGCATTGGCCTGGAGACGACCCGTCAGGCGCTTGCCGCTGGATATGACGTGCGTGCCTTGGCGCGATCCGCAGCAGCGATACCCCTTTCAAATTCAAGACTGGAGAAAGTGCAGGGCGATGCGCTGAACATTCAAGACGTGGAAGCAGCACTCGCCGGGGTTGATGCCGTGATCGTGACGCTTGGCGTCAGCTTGGGTGAGCTGATCAAACCCGTGCACCTGTTCTCTGACGCGACGCGCGTGCTTATCGCGGCCATGAAAGACCAGCGGGTCAATCGGCTTATCTGCGTCACTGGCTTTGGGGCAGGCGACAGCCGCGCAAGCATTGGTTTTCTGCAGCGCGTCCCGTTTCAGATCGTTTTTGGCCGTGCCTATGACGAC
>JANNAV010000081.1:0-5675 GCA_031384695.1 Paracoccaceae bacterium | reverse complement strand
CAGCTTTCCGGCGGTCAGAAACAGCGCGTCGGCATCGCCCGCGCCTTTGCCGGTGGTGCCAAGGTGGTGGTGGCGGATGAACCGGTCTCGGCCCTTGATGTCTCGGTGCAGGCCGCCGTCACCGATCTTCTGATGGATATCCAGCGCGAGAACAAGACCACGCTCCTCTTCATCAGCCACGATCTCTCCATCGTCCGCTATCTGGCGGATCGGGTGATGGTGATGTACCTCGGCCATGTGGTGGAAATGGGCACCACCGATCAGGTGTTCCAGCCGCCCTACCACCCCTATACCGAGGCGCTGCTGTCGGCGGTGCCCATCGCCGATACCAAGGTGATCCGCAAACGCATTGTGCTTGAGGGCGATATTCCGTCGGCGATGAACCCGCCCCCCGGCTGCCCGTTCCAAACCCGTTGCCGCTGGAAATCCCAGGTGCCGGGCGGGCTATGTGACCGCGAGATGCCGCCGATGGTCACGCTTGCGGGCGGGCATCAGATCAAGTGCCACCTCTCCGCCGATGTGCTGAACAGCATGGAGCCGGTGATCAAGATCGCCGCCGAATAAGGCCGCAGGCCGGTGCGCGCCCCCCGCGCCCCGGCCCACCCCGGCAACAGCGCGTATGCATCAGTTGCATACAGCCAGCCATATCCCGGAAGTATCGCCGGGCGCGCCAAGGGTCAGCCCAGAATGGCCTTCACGTAGTTCTTGGTTTCGACGTAAGGCGGGATGCCGTCGTATTGTTCCACCGCCCCCGGCCCCGCATTGTAAGCCGCCAGTGCCAGCCGCCAACTGCCGAATTTATCATACATCTGGCGCAGATAGCGCGCGCCACCTTCCAGATTCTGCCCTGGATCGGTAGGGTCCACCCCCAGCCTGCGCGCCGTGCCGGGCATCAGTTGCGCCAGCCCCGTGGCCCCCTTGTTGGAAACCGCCCCCGCATTCCAGCCGGATTCCTGCTGCACCAGCCGCAGGAACATATCCTCCGGCACCCCATGCTGCCGCGCCGCCGCCTTCGCCACTTCGATATATTCGCCCTGGTATTTGCCGCTGTATTGCGGCGCTGCGGCCTCGGCCACACCCTTCTTCGCCCCCGGCTTCAACCGCGCCGAATTCTCATACTGTTTGGCCAGCCGCCCATCCAGTAACGCCGTTTGCGCCTTGAAACTGGCGCCGCGAATCTTCTTTGATCCCGATAGGTTAAGCCCTTCGCCGGTTGCCGATACCGGCAACAGCATCCCCAGCACAAACGCCAGTTTTATCGCAGGTTTCAACAACAGGCGTTCCATTCGCAACCAGCATTTTGCCGATTATACCGTCACCGCACGGAAATTCCAACAGCCCGTGTGTGTGCGCGAAGCGCCGAGTTGCAGCAAAGGCGGCGGCGCGATATAGCCTTTGTTAACCATTCCCGACGAGGCTGTCAGGAAAGCATAACAAGGGGAGAATCGCATGGCCGGGTCCGTCAACAAAGTGATCATCATAGGCAACCTCGGGCGCGACCCCGAGGTGCGCACCTTCGGCAACGGCGGCAAGGTGGTGAACCTCAACATCGCCACCTCCGAAACCTGGCGCGACAAAGCCTCGGGCGAGCGGAAGGAACGTACCGAATGGCACCGGGTTTCCATCCTGAACGAAAACCTCGCCAAGATTGCCGAGCAATATCTGAAAAAAGGCTCAACCGTCTACATCGAGGGCCAGCTTGAAACCCGCAAATGGCAAGACCAGTCCGGGGCCGAGCGTTTCACCACCGAAGTTGTGCTGCGGCCATTCCGCGGCGAGCTGACCCTGCTGGGCGGCCGCGACAGTGGCGGCGGTGGCGGCGGCGGCGGCGGCGCAGGCGGTGCCTCGGGCGGCGGTTACGAAGAACGTGGCGGCTACGAAGATCAGGGCGGTGGCGGCGGCGGCGGCGGCGGCGGCGGATACAAGGCCGCCAGCACCGGCTCGGGCAGCAGCCGCGCTGATATGGACGATGAAATACCGTTCTGAAATAACAGGTTAGGCGGCAACCTCAGTTCCGCCACCCCGCCCCGGGGGCCAAACCTGCGGTCCCACTGGACCTTTCACGGTAATTCCCTATATAATCGCTCAACAACCTGACAACGCCCGAGCGAGATCTGATCGCTCAATCTGATTACCGAGCGAGACCGTGATGAACCAACCGCAGGACAAGATCGAAGGCGAGGCGCTTATCCGCCCCTCCACCACCGACCACCCGCTGTACGAACAGGTGGTCGATGCCTGCCGGACGGTGTTCGATCCCGAAATTCCGGTGAATATCTTCGACCTCGGATTGATCTACACCATTGATATCAGTGCCGAAAATGAGGTCGAGGTGTTGATGTCGCTCACGGCCCCCGGCTGTCCGGTGGCGGGCGAGATGCCGGGCTGGGTCGCCGATGCCGTCGGCCCGGTTGCCGGTGTCAAGCAGATCAACGTCACCATGACCTTCGATCCCCCCTGGGGGATGGAGATGATGTCCGACGAGGCCCGCCTTGAGTTGGGCTTCATGTAGCAGCCTTGCGCAATCCGCACCGCCTGCCTATCTTTGCATTCACGCGCCAAAGGATCACCCCATGTTCGGCCTACCCGGAAAAGCCGCCGTCACCCTAACGCCCCTCGCCGCGCGGCAGATCGCCGGGCTGATGGCGAAACAGGGTTCCAAAGGCCTGCGGATCGGCGTGAAAAAGGGCGGCTGCGCCGGCATGGAATACACGATGGATTATGTGGCCGAAGCCAACCCGCTGGATGAGGTTGTTGAGCAGGACGGCGCCCGCGTTCTGATCGCCCCCATGGCGCAACTCTTCCTGATCGGCACCGAGATTGATTATGAGGTTGATCTGCTGACCGCAGGCTTCAAGTTCCGCAACCCGAACGTGGCCGAGGCTTGCGGTTGCGGCGAATCGATCAAGTTCAAAGACCAACCCAGCGCTTAACCCTTCCCCTCACCGCCGCATCCGTCTAACTCTGGCCCATCGGCAACGGGAGACACCACCATGCGCAAACTGGCGGCGGGAAACTGGAAAATGAACGGCACCACGGCGGCGCTGGCCGAGGTGCGGGCCCTGATCGCGGCCCAACCCTCCCCCGCCTGCGACATGCTGCTTTGCCCCCCCGCCACTCTGATCGCTGCCATGGCCCTTGCCGCCAAAGGCTCCAGCCTCGCCATCGGCGGGCAGGATTGCCACCAGAACCCCTCTGGCGCCCATACCGGCGATATCTCGGCCAACCAACTGCGCGACGCAGGCGCCAGCCACGTCATCCTCGGCCATTCCGAACGCCGCGCCGATCACGCGGAATCCGATGCATTGGTCTGCGCCAAGGCCGGGGCCGCCATTGCCGTCGGCCTGATCGCCATCGTCTGCCTTGGCGAAACCGAAGGCCAGCGCGACGCGGGCACCACCCTTGCGGTAATCGGCGCACAGCTTGACGCCTCGGTTCCCGCCACCGCCACCGCCGCCACGCTGGTCATCGCCTACGAGCCGATCTGGGCCATTGGCACCGGGCGCACGCCGACGATTGCCCAGATAGCCGAGGTGCACGCCTTCCTGCGCGCCCGCCTGACCACTCATATCGGTACGGCGGCCCAGGCCGTGCGCCTTCTCTATGGCGGATCGGTAAAGCCCTCAAATGCCAAGGAAATCTTCGCGGTGCCCGATGTTGACGGCGCGCTTGTGGGTGGCGCAAGCCTGAAGGCCGCCGATTTTGCCGCCATTGTGGCCGCCTTGGGATGAGCCGTGCGCCCGGCCCGCTGGGTGCCAACCTGATCTGCGTCGCCTCGATGCTGATGTGGTCGGCGGGGCTGCCTGCCAGCCATTATCTGATCCCGCTGCTGCCGCCTTTGCCACTTTCCGGCGCGCGTATGACGCTGGCCGCCCTCACCCTGCTGCCCCTCTGGCTGCTGATCGAGGGCTTTGGCGCGGTGCGGGGGGCCAACTGGCTGCGCGGCATCGGTGTCGGCTCGCTGATCGGGCTTGGCGGGCTTTTGCTTGTGATGGGCCAGACCCGCACCGACGCCGTGACCCTCGCCGTGATCACCACCGCGATGCCGGTTATCGGCATCGCCCTGGAGGTGGTGTTCGACGGGCGGAAACTGACACTACCGGTGGTGGCGGGCATCCTTCTTGCCCTGATCGGCAGTCTGGTGGCCATGGGCACCAATCTGCGCGGCCCGTCGTTCGGCTTTGGCGCGCTGATCTGCTTTGCCTCGGTGCTGGTCTTCACCCTCGGCTCGCGCCTGACGGTCACCGCCCTGCCGACGCTTTCCCCGCTTGGCCGCACCGCCGTCACCCTCACCGGTGCCGCCATCGCCACGGTGATCGCCACCACCCTGCATGTCAGCCTTGGCGGTGCCGTGCCGGATTTCGCGGCCATCGGTGGCAGGGGCCTTGCCGCGCTGCTGTTCTTCGCGGTGATCGGCCTTGCCATTCACCAACTGCTCTGGATCATCGCCGTCAGCCACCTTGGCATCGCCGTCGCGTCGCTGCATGTGAACGCCACGCCGTTCTATGTGATGGCGATCTTCTTTGCACTGGGTGCGCCGTGGAACTGGACCCAAGCGCTGGGGGCCGCGATTGTCGGGCTTGGTGTGCTGGTGGCCCAAGGTATCATCCCACTGGCAAGACGCGCCGCAACTCAATGAAAACGCTGCATCAATCGCCAACCGCACCCGGCTTTGTGCAAGACCCGTATCCGTTTTACGAGGCGGCCCGCGCGCATGGCCCGTTCTTTCACTGGGCCGAGTACGGCATGGCCTGCACCCCTTCTGCCGCCGCCTGCAACGCCATTTTCCGGGATCGCCGCTTTGGCCGCGAGGTGCCTGCCGAGCTTGCGCCAGCGGTGCCGGACCACCTCAAACCGTTCTACGCGGTCGAGGCGCATTCGATGCTGGAGCTGGAACCGCCGCGCCACACCCGGCTGCGCGGTCTGGTACTGCGCGCCTTTACCAGCCGCCGGATTGCCGCCCTCGGCCCCGAAATTGCCGCCCTGACCGATCAGTTGATCGACGCATTTCCCGCCGGGCCCTTCGACCTTCTGGCGCAGTTCGGCACCCGGTTGCCGGTGATCATCATCGCCCGCCTGCTGGGGGTGCCCGAGGCGATGTCGGGCGATTTGCTGCGTTGGTCGAACGCGATGGTGGGCATGTACATGGCCGGGCGCAGTGCGGAGACCGAAAAACAGGCCGTAGATGCAAGCGTAGCTTTCGTGGCGTTTATGCGTCGTTACGTCGAGGAACGCCGCGCGCACCCCGCCGATGACCTGATCACCTCGCTGATTGCGGCCGAAGAGGCGGGCGAGCGGCTGACCACCGACGAGTTGATCACCACTTGCATCCTCTTGTTGAACGCCGGTCACGAGGCCACCGTGCACACCATCGGCAACGGCGTGAAAACCCTGCTGGAAACCGGCACCATGCCGGCGCTTGCGCCCGAGACGCGCGACACTTGCATCGAAGAAATTCTGCGTTTTGATCCCGCGCTGCATATGTTCACCCGGCATGCCTATGACGACGTCGAGGTGTTGGGCCACCAGTTCCGGCGCGGCGATCAGGTGGCGCTTTTGCTGGCTGCCGCCAACCGCGACCCTGCGAACTGGGAGGCACCGCAGCGCTTTATCCCCACCCGTGCGGCCAAACCGCATGTCAGTTTCGGCGCGGGCCTGCATTTTTGTGTGGGCGC
>JANNAV010000059.1:0-5369 GCA_031384695.1 Paracoccaceae bacterium | reverse complement strand
TCGGACACGGGGCTGCTGTCGGGTGGGGCGTGGCTTTTGCCGTATCTCGCGGGCTTGCGGACCGAGGCCGATCTGCGCGCGCTGGACCTGAGCGAGGCGCTGAAAGCGCGGCTGGACTGGGGCCAGTTGGCGGAGCTGGAGCGGCTGGCACCGGCGCATTTCGAGACACCTTTGGGCCGCCGGGTGCCGATAGATTACGCGGGCGACGCGCCGGGAATTTCGGTGCGGTTGCAGGAGATGTTTGGCGTGGTGGTGCATCCGGTGGTGGGGGCGGCGCGGCTGCCGCTGCGCATCACGCTGTTGTCGCCCGGGCAGGGGCCATTGCAGGTGACGATGGATTTGCCGGGGTTCTGGGGCCGCTCTTACGCCGATGTGCGCCGCGACATGCGCGGGCAATATCCGCGCCACCCCTGGCCCGAGGATCCGACGGTGGCTGAGCCCACAACGCGCGCCAAACCGCGCGGAACGTGAGGGGGTGATGCAACAAGAAGCGCTTGCCGGGGTTGTTCGCCCGAACCGTCTGGAAACCCTCTGGGAGAGAGTTTGCCCGGGTTCGTTGGCTAAAAGGCTGGAAGCCGTTAGCCAAGGGATTGTCCGCAATCCTAATGGTTGGGCAAATCGGGCAGCGCCTGACTGGGGTTGGCGCTCTATCGCGCCTGCCCCGGGGCAGGCAGGCGCGGCCGCCGGGGCGATGGCCCCTTGCTTGATTAAAATCAAATCCGGCAAGAAACAGGGAGGGGTGAGTGATACCTTGGTGGTTCAATCCGCTTTGAGGCTTTGACGAGGCCCCCCCTCAGGCGGCACTTCGAGCGCGTGGCGCGCGCGATCTGCAATTGCGCCGTATTATGCCGTTTTCCGCGCCGCTTGCGCCTCGGCGATGATCCAGTCGCGGAACAGCGGCGCGTCGGGGTGGTCCATGCCGCTTTCGGGCGAGATCAGGTGGAACGCCTCCTGCACCGGCACGGCCAGCGTGAAGGGGCGCACGAGGCGGCCCGAGGCGATCTCTTTGGCCGACATCGAACTGCGCCCCAATGCGATGCCCGCACCGGCCGCAGCCACTTCGAACGCCATCACCGAGGTGTCGAACTGTGCCCCCGATCCGGCATTGACCCCGCTTGCGCCCGCAGCGTTGAGCCAGGTGGCCCAACCCTCTTTATAGCCCATGATATGCAGCAGGCGGTGCCCGGCCAGATCATCGGGGTGTAGCAGGCTGCGGGCGGTTTCGGGGGTGCAAAGCGGCTCCATCTCCTCCCAGCTTAACTGATCGGTGCGAAAGCCGGGCCATTTGCCCGCACCGTAAACGATATCGAGATCAAAGCGGCCGGCGTCAAACTCTTCATTCCACACCGAAGACACGATCCGCAGCGGCTTTTCCGGGTGTGCCGCGAAAAAGCGCGGCAGCCGGTGCGCCAGCCAGTTGAGGCCAAAGCCCACCGGCACGCGCACTGTCAGCATCTCGCGGCGGCGGTTGCCGAACACCTCTTCGGTGCCCGCGCCCAGCCGGTCAAAGGCGTCCTGCACTTTGGGCAGATAGGCAGCCCCGGCCTTGGTCAGCAACAGCGAGCGGGCCTTGCGCTCGAACAGCGCCTCGCGCAGCGACTGTTCCAGCAGCTTTACCTGCTTGGAGATCGCGGCCTGCGTCAGGTTCAGCTCGGTCGCGGCATGGGTAAAGCTGAGGTGCCGCGCCGCAGCCTCGAACGCGCGCAGCCACGCGAGATGCGGGAACCGTTTTGCCATGCCACACCACCCCACGCCCAAAAAACAGCCGTACGCGGACCTAGCAGAGTTCGGTGCGCGGCGGAACCCGCTGGATCGGTTGGCGATGCCGCTTTGATCATTTGAGATTTGGCGCGGTTTCGGCCATGTTGCGACAATGCCTGTGATAACGCCAACGGAGCCCCCCATGGATTACGCGCAACACCTGTCGATTGGCCGCCTGCTTGACACGCCGCTTGCCAACAGCCCGCAGCAGGAGATCATCCACGCCGGAGTGATGCGCTATGATTACGCGGGCCTGCGCCAGCGGATCGGCAGGCTGGGAGCGGCCCTGACGGCGCTGGGGGTAAGGCAGGGCTCGGTGGTGGCGGTGATGGATTGGGACAGCCACCGGTATTTCGAGGCGTTCTTTGGCGTGCCGATGCTGGGGGCGGTGCTGCATACGGTGAATGTGCGCCTGTCGCCCGAACAGGTGCTTTACACCATCAACCATGCCGAGGATGACGTTATCCTGGTGCATGAAGATTTCGTGCCGATGCTGGCGGCGATTTACGCGCGCATCACCCGGCCGGTGCGGGTGATCTTGTTGCAGGACAAGCCGGGCGAGGTGCCGGAAGGGCTGCCGGAAGGGCTGCCGTTTGCCGGTGAATACGAGGCGCTGCTGGGGCACGCGGATGCGGGGTTTGCCTTTCCGGAGTTTGCCGAGGACACCCGGGCGACGCTGTTTTACACCACCGGCACCACGGGTGACCCCAAGGGCGTCAGTTTCAGCCACCGCCAGATCGTGCTGCACAGTTTGGCGATGATTGCCGCGATTTGCCCGGTGCCGGGGATGGGGGGGTTGCACCGGGCCGATGTCTATATGCCGATCACGCCGCTCTTTCATGCGCATGCCTGGGGGGTGCCTTATGTGGCCACCCTGCTGGGGTTGAAGCAGATCTATCCGGGGCGCTATGAGCCGGGCAAGTTGCTGGGGCTGATTGCTGAGCATGGGGTGACGTTCTCGCATTGTGTGCCGACGATCCTGACCATGCTGCTGGCGGCACCCGAGGTGGAGAGGGTGGATCTGTCGCGCTGGAAGGTGCTGATCGGGGGGGCGGCGCTGACGCCGGGCCTCGCGCGGGCGGCGCTGGCGCGCGGCATTGATGTGCATGCGGCCTATGGGATGTCCGAGACCTGCCCGATCCTGACGGTAGCCGATATGGTGGCCTCGCAAGCGCCGGGGGATACGGTGGCGGTGCGGGTGGCGACGGGCAAGGCGGCACCGCTGGTGCAGTTGGCGCTGCGCGATCCGGCGATGGCGGCGGTGGCGCATGACGGGGTGGCAAGCGGCGAGGTGACGGCGCGGGCGCCCTGGCTGACGGGGGGCTATCTGAAGAACCCGGCGGGGACGGATGCGCTGTGGCAGGGCGGCTGGCTGCACACCGGTGACGTGGGCACGATTGACGGCGCGGGAGTGCTGCGGGTCGGTGACCGGCTGAAGGATGTGATCAAGTCGGGGGGCGAGTGGGTGTCGTCGCTGGAGCTGGAGGCGCTGGCCAGTCAGGTGGCGGGGGTGGTGGAAGTGGCGGCCATCGGCCTGCCCGATGCGCGCTGGGGCGAGCGGCCGTGCCTTGTGGTGGTGATGGCCGCGGGTGCCGATGCGGTGCCGGGCATCCGCGTGGTGATGGCGGCGGCGGTGGAGGTGGGCCGGTTGCCGGGCTGGGCCATCCCGGAGCGGATCGAGGTGGTGGCGGCGCTGCACAAGACCAGCGTTGGCAAGCTGGACAAAAAGCGCATGCGGGCAGAGCGGGCGGCAGATTAAAGCGGGATGAGTTTTGCTGGAACCGGCAAATCACTGTTCAGGACAATGCGCGTAAAATTGTCCCGCCGTTCTTTACTGCTCAAATATCCCACGGGGGTGCGGGGGTGTGAAACCCCCGCTTTTCATCAGCGGGTGCGGGGGTGTGAAACCCCTGCTTTTCAGCAGCGGTTCAGGGGAATTGCGTTGGCCGTCGGCGTCCGGCAAACAAAGCCAGGGTTCGATCAAAACTCATCCCGCTTTGGCAGCCTTTGGGGTTTGGCGCTTTGGGGCGATGGCCCCTGGCTTGATTGAAATCAAATCCGGCAAGAAACAGGGCAGGCAAGGGGCGGTGACGGATCGGGGTGGGCGGATGATCCGGCGCCATCCCCGGCCGTCTGCATTCCTGTGGTGATGCCTCAGGTGGCGAATTGGTTGTTTGCCTAAGGCAGGGCGGGCGGGGTTTGGTGCGGGTTGATGGCAGCAAGCCGCGGAGACGATCATGTTCAGCATTACCCCCTCGGCGCGGCTGCGCCCCTCGCCGTTCTTCGAGGCCACGGTGGCCGAAGGTGTCACCGCCTTTACCACCTATAATCATATGCTGCTGCCCACCAGCTATGGCAAGCCGCTGGAGGAATACTGGCGGCTGATGAAGGGGGTCGCCCAATGGGATGTGGCGGCCGAGCGGCAGGTGCAGCTTGAGGGGCCGGACGCGGGTCGGCTGGCGCAGATCCTCGCACCGCGCGATCTTGCGAAATGTCAGGTGGGGCAGGGCAAATATGCGCCTTTGTGCAATCATCAGGGGGTTTTGATCAATGATCCGATCATCCTCAAACTGGCGGATGATCTTTTCTGGCTGTCGATTGCCGACAGCAATATCTGGTTCTGGGCCAGCGCCATTGCCGCCGAGCGGGGGCTGCGCGTGGAAGTCAGCGAGCCCGATGCCTCGCCGATGGCGCTGCAAGGCCCCAAGGCCGAAGATGTGGTGGCGCATGTGATGGGCGATTGGGTGCGCGATCTGAAATACTTCTGGTTCCGCGAGGCCGAGATTGCGGGCATCCCAGTGATGGTGCAACGCTCGGGCTGGTCCAAACAGGGCGGGTTCGAGATTTATCTGCGCGATGGCAGCAAGGGCACGGCGCTTTGGAACATCTTCAAGGAGGCGGGCGCGCCCTGGGGCATCGGCCCCGGCAATCCGAACTGGAGCGAGCGGGTGGAAAGCGGTCTCGTGTCTTATGGCGGCGATACGGACGGGGCGACCAATCCCTATGAGGTGCGGATGGGAAAATACGTGGACCTGCATGTGCCCGATGACACCATCGGCATTCAGGCGCTGCGCCGGATCAAGGCCGAGGGACCAAAGCGGCATTCGCTGGGCATCATTCTGGATGCGGGCGACCCGGTGACGCCGGGCTTTGTGTGGGATCCGATCTTCAGGGATGGCCAGAAGGTGGGCGATCTGACCAACTGCGCCTTTTCCATCGGCAAGCAGAAAAACCTGGGCTTCGCGCTGATTGCAGTGGAATGCGGCGTGGGTGACCGGGTGGAGGCGCTGGTGGGCGGCAAGATGGAGCCGGGGGTTCTGTGCGAGATGCCCTTCATGTAGGGTGCGGATGGTTGATCGCGCAGGTGCAGGCAGATAGCGGCGCAGGCCGGAAGGGTTCGGGATGATATGATCGACGTGCACAAGCTGGATCTGGTGAATATCGCGTTGCGCGAGGAGGAGGGCGGGGTGCTGGTGGCCTCGCTCAACCGGGCGGCCAAGCGCAATGCGCTGGATGCGCAAAGCATCGAGGATCTGATCCGTCTGTTCGATGCGGTGCCAAGGGCGGGCATCAGGGCGGTGGTGCTGCGGGCGGAGGGCACGCATTTC
>JANNAV010000357.1:0-9402 GCA_031384695.1 Paracoccaceae bacterium | reverse complement strand
CTCGACACATTTCACGCCGTTAAAGCCGATGGCGACGTAATCTTCGGGGCGCAGTTCCTCGGCGTGAAAATCGACATCTTTCAGAATATCGATCACCGTCGCCTGCAAGCGGCCGGTCAATGTGAACGTTGAGTCATGTTTGGGATCACAGCCGATCTGCAGCACCCGTTTGCCCATCATCGAAAAGGCGGCCGAAAGGTTGGACGAGGTGGTGGATTTGCCGATACCGCCTTTGCCGTAAACCGAAAACACCTTGGCGCCTTCGATTTTGGTTTCGGCATCCTGATGCACCTGCACCGAGCCGTCGCCATCGAGGCCGCGCAAGTTCGGGATTGCGTCGAGTGGGCTCATAACATGCCTCTTTCTGTTGAGGGGAGGGTCATTCGGCTGCGATCCCTTCCAAACGGTCTTCCAGTTCATCCGCAGCGCCTTGCAAGGCTGCGAGGGTGGCGGCGTCGGGCGACCAATAAGCGCGCTCGGAGGCCTCGATCAGGCGGTTGGCCATGCGGGCCGAGGCTTGCGGGTTCAGCGCCGCCATCCGCTGGCGCATCGCGGCATCCAGCACGAAGGTTTCCGACAGGCGTTGATACACCCAAGGGTCCACCTGCGCGGTGGTGGCGGACCAGCCCAAGGTATTCGTCACATGCGATTCCAACTGCCGCACGCCCTCACCACCGTGGGACAGCAGGCTTTCGTAGAACTTCGGGTTCAGCGTGCGCGACCGCGCCTCAAGGGCGATCTGGTCGCGAAGCGAGCGGATCTTGCCGCTGCCGCGCGTCTGGTCCGAGATATAGACCGGAGTTTCCACACCACGCACGCGTTTGACGGCGCGGGCAATGCCGCCCAGCGTGTCGAAATAATGATCAACCGAGGTGACGCCCAGTTCGACCGATTCGAGGTTCTGATAGGCGAGGTCCACATCCTTCAGCGCGTTTTGCAGCAGGGCGGCGTTTTTCACAGCCTTGCCGTTGCGCCCATAGGCAAAGGATTTGCGCGCCTCGTAAGCGTCGGCCAGCTCGTCTTCTTCGCCAAAAGCCGACTGATCGACCAGCACGTTGACGTTGGAGCCATAAGCGCCCTCGGCGTTGGAGAACACCCGCAGGCTGGCCACTTCCATATCAACGCCCATCTTTTCGGCATAGGCCAGCGCATGGGCGCGGATGAAGTTCTGGCTGAGGGGCTCATCGGCCACGGCGCATTTATAGGCGGCCTCGGCCAGCATCCGGGTTTGCAGCGGCAGAAGGTCGCGGAAGATGCCAGACAGCGTCATCAGCACGTCGATGCGGGGGCGGGAAAGTTCGGCCAGCGGCACCAGATCGGCGCCGCACAACCGGCCATAGCTGTCGAAGCGGGGCTTGGCGCCCATCAGGGCGAGGGCCTGGGCAATCGGGCCGCCGTCAGATTTGATATTGTCGGACCCCCACAGCACCAAGGCCACCGAACGCGGCAGGGTCGGGTGGGCGTCCAGCAGTTTGGCCGCCTGCGCCGCCCCATCGCGCAGGGCAAATTCGGTGGGCATGCGGAAGGGGTCAAAAGCGTGGATGTTGCGGCCGGTGGGCAGAATCTGCGGGCTGCGGATCAGATCGCCGCCGGGCACCGGGGCGATGAAGCGGCCAGAGAGGGCGCGCAGGATGGCCGGGATTTCGGTATCGGTTTGCAACTGCGCGTCGATGCGGGCGCGCTCGGCTGCGTCCATCGGGGGCAGCAGGTCAAGATAGGCGGCGCGGGCGGTGGCGTTCATCGGGCGGCCAACCACGTGCAACCCGTCGGGGATCAGCGCATCTTCGGCCTCCAGCAGTTTCAGCCACAGAACGGCAGGCTCGCAACCGGCCATATCGACGGCGGCGGCCTGTTCGGCGATCAGCGCCTCCAGCTCGGTCAGATCATGCGAATCCACCGCCGAGATGCGCCAGCGGGTGAGGGTTTCCTTCAACTCGATCAGGCCCTTGTAGAGGCCCGCCTGCGACAGGGGTGGTGTCAGATGGGTGATGGTGACGGCGTTGGAGCGCCGCTTGGCCAAGGACGCCTCGGACGGGTTGTTGGCGGCGTAAAGATAGACATTCGGCATCTCGCCGATCAGGCGGTCGGGCCAGTCGCCCGCCCCCATGCCCGCCTGTTTGCCCGGCATGAATTCCAGCGCGCCGTGCATGCCGAAATGCAGGATCACATCGGCGGTGAAGCTGTTGCGCAGCCAGAGGTAGAACTGCACGAAGGCATGGGTGGGGGCAAAGCCACGTTCAAACAGCAGGCGCATCGGATCGCCCTCATAGCCGAAAGTGGGCTGCAGGCCGACAAAGACGTTGCCGAACTGATGGCCAAGGATCAGGACGCGGCTGCCATCGGACTGGATCTTGCCGGGGGCCGGGCCCCAGACGGCTTCGACTTCCGCCAGATGCGGGGTGTGGCGCACGATGGTGTCGGCATCGACGAAAGCCGCGACATTGGCGGGCTGGCCAAAACTGGCGGCGTTGCCTTTCAGCACGATGGCGCGCAGGTCATCGACGGTTTCCGGCACATCGAGGCTATAGCCATCGGCCTTGAGGCCATTGAGCGTGTTGTGCAGGCTTTCAAACACCGAAAGATAGGCGGCAGTACCCGCAGCCCCCGCGTTGGGCGGAAAACCAAAGAGGACGATGCCGACCTTTTTATCTGCATTTCCCATCTGGCGCAGGCTGGCCAGACGCAAGGTTTTCTCGGCCAGCGAAGTGATCCGCTCGAAGCAGGGCGACATCGCCTTGGATGTGGTGGAACCGGGGCAGGCATGGGCGCAGCCTTTGCAGCCGTCAAGCCCGTGGCGGCCCGCGAACACCGTGGGGTTGGTGGCGCCGTCAATCTCGGGCAGGGCGATCAGCATGGTGGTCTCGATCGGGCCAAGGCCAGCCCCGGCGCCGGCCCATTGGCCGAGGGTCTGAAACTCCAGCGGATGGGCGGCGATATAGGGTACGTCGAGGGCGGTGAGAGCGGCCACGGCGGCGTCGCTGTCGTTATAGGCGGGGCCGCCGACAAGGGAAAAGCCGGTGAGCGACACCATCGCGTCGATGCGGGTTTGCTGGCCGTTCCGGAAAAAGGCGCTGATCGCAGGGCGGCCATCAAGGCCACCGGCAAAGGCGGGGATGCAGGCGATGCCTTTGGCCTCGAAGGCGCGGATCACGGCATCATAATGCGCGGTGTCGGCGGACAGGACATAGCTGCGCAGCATCAGCAGGCCGACGGTGGCGCGGGTCTTGGCCGGGCGCGGCATGTCGGCAAGATTGGTGGTGATGCGGCCGGCGAGGTCGGGGTGGTAAAGCGCCACTTCGGGGTAGTCGATGGGGGCTTTGGCGGCACCGCCGCGCCAGTTCTGATGGGTGGAGTATTTCGAGATCAGGAACCGGATCATCTGCTCCATATTGTCATCGGAGCCGCCCAGCCAGTATTGCATCGACAGGAACCACGCGCGCAGGTCTTGTGCCTTGCCGGGAATGAACCGCAATATCTTGGGGATGCGGCGCAGCATCGACATCTGCCTGTGGCCGGCATTGGCTGAATTGCCCTTTTGCGGCTTCAGCTTTTTCAGCAGCCCCATCAGGCCCGAGGCCGGCTTTGACATATCCAGATCGCCCATCTTGGTCAGCCTGGTGATCTGGGCATCAGCAATGACGCCGATGAAGGCATCGACGTGGGCGCGGGCGGCGGTCAGGTCTGGCAGGATGGCGTTGATGTGCTCTTCAATGAAGATCAGGTTGGCGACGACGATATCGGCGGTTTTCAGGGCGGCGCGGGTGCGGACGAGGGCACTTGGGTCTTCGGCCCATTCGGACGAGGCGTGGATCGAGACGTTGAGGCCGGGGAAGTCATGGGCCAAGCGGGGGGCGATGCGGGCGGCGGGGCCTGCGGCGTGATGATCCAGCGTCACGATCACGATGTTATAGCCGACGCGCGTGCCAGAGACGCGCATGCCAGAGACGGGGGTGCCAGAGACGGGGGTGCCAGAGATGTTGGGTTCAACGTGCATAATGGGACTTTGCCTCGTAGAGGGTGTCAACGCTGATCCGGGTCAGTCCCATTTGCAGGGCAAACTTCTCGGTGTTGCGGCGGGCCTTGCCGCGCACGAAGAAGGGGATCTTTTTCAGTTCCTGTTCGGCGTCCGCCAGCCAGATGACATTGGATGCGGCTTCAGGCTGTGAAGCGACTTCAGGGGGGGAAGCGATTTCAGCGGGCATCGAGCCCGCCAAAATCGCGGCCGCAGGGGCGGCTTCGGCACTTTCCATGCGGGGTTTGTGCGTGGCCCCGTGGTGGGAGGCACCGGCTTCGTCGTGAAACTCGAAATCATCGCGGAACATGTGCAGCAGATGTTCCTCAAGCCCCATCACCAGCGGGTGAATCCAGGTGTCGAAGATCACGTTGGCGCCTTCCCAGCCCATCTGGGGGGAATAGCGCGCCGGGAAATCCTGCACATGTACCGGGGCCGAGATCACGGCGCAGGGGATGCCGAGGCGTTTGCCGATGTGCCGCTCCATCTGGGTGCCGAGGATCAGTTCGGGTTGCAGGGCGGCGATGGCGGCCTCGACCTCGAGATAGTCATCGGTGATCAGCGCCTCGACGCCGTAATCCCTGGCGAGGGCGCGGATGGGGCGGGCCATTTCGCGGTTGAAGCAGCCGAGGCCCGCCACCTCGAACCCCATCTCGTCGCGGGCAATTCTTGCGGCAGCAGCGACGTGGGTGCCGTCGCCGAAGATAAAGACACGTTTGCCGGTGAGGTAGGTGCTATCGACCGAGCGGGTCCACCATGGCAGGCGCAGGCGAGAGGTGTCGGCGGTGACGGGCAGGCCGGTGATTTTCGCAACTTCGGCCAGAAAATCGCGGGTGGCGCCGACGCCGATGGGGACGCATTTGGTATAGGGCTGCTGGAAGTTGGTTTCGAGCCAGCGGGCGGCGGATTCGGCGTGTTCTGGGTACATCAGCACGTTGAAATGCGCGGCGGTCAGGCGGGCGATATCGGAGGGGCGGGCCCCCATCGGGGCGCAGACGTTCACCTTGATGCCCATGTCATTGAGGAGGCGGGTAAGCTCGGTGATGTCGTCGCGGTGGCGGAACCCGAGGGCGGTGGGGCCAATCAGGTTGGCGGTGATTTCGGCAGTTCTGGCGCAGGGTTTGGCCAGCGCGCGCACGATCTGCAGGAAAGTCTCGTCGGTGCCGAAGCCCTCTTTGCGCTGATAGCTGGGCAGATCGAGCGCAATCACCGGGATGCCGAGGTTCATCGAGCCTGCGAGGCCTGCGGGATCATCCTGAATAAGTTCGGCGGTGCAGGACGCGCCGACGATCAGCGCCTCGGGCTTGAACCGCGCCACCGCATCGGCGCAGGCGGTTTTGAACAGGGTGGCGGTATCGGCACCAAGATCGCGGGCCTGAAAGGTGGTGTAGGTGACAGGCGGGCGGTGGTCGCGGCGCTCGATCATGGTGAAGAGAAGATCGGCGTAGGTATCGCCCTGCGGCGCGTGCAAAACGTAGTGCAGGCCCTTCATGCCAGTGGCCACGCGCATGGCACCCACATGGGGCGGGCCTTCGTATGTCCAGAGCGTCAGCTTCATTCGGCGGCCTCCAAGTTTGACAAACCTTGGGGGGCGAGGTTTTGCAGCAACGCACGGCGGCGCAGGGGGCGGGCGAAAAGGGCCGCGAGATCGCCCGCCTGTTCGTAGAAATGCACCGGCGTGAACACCAACTCGATGGCCCATTTGGTGGCGAGGCCCTCAGCCTCCAGCGGGTTGGCAAGGCCAAGGCCGCAGACGGTAAGATCGGCACGGGCGGCGCGGGCGCGGGCAAGCTGGCGGTCCACGTCCTGACCTTCCGAGATAGTGGGGCCTTCTGCCAGCAATTCCAGATCAGGGGCCATCAGATCGCGGTGCAGGAAAGGCGTGCCGACCTCGATGGCCACCATGCCGCATTCACGGGTGAGAAAGCGGGCGAGGGGGATTTCCAACTGGCTGTCGGGAAAGAAAAACACCGATTTGCCGGTGAGGGTTGTGGCGACGGCGGCGATGGCCTTGAGGGCGCGGGCGCGGGGGGCGGCGGTGACCTGATCGAAAAGCGCCTGTGGCACGCCGAATTCGGTGGCCACGGCTTGCAGCCAGGCCGTGGTGCCCGCTTCGCCGAATGGGAAGGGGGCGGCGATGTGGCGGGCACCGCGGCGGATCAGGGCGGCGTGGGTATCACCAAGGAAAGGCTGGGTCAGGGCGAACACGGTGTTGGCACCGACGCCCGGCAGATCGCCCGAACGGCGCGCGGGCAGGCAGCGGACCGGGCCGATGCCAAGGGCGGCGAGCAGCGCCAGCGCCTGATCCTCGACCACATCGGGCAAAGCGCCAACCAGCAGCAGGGCGCGCGACGCGGTTTCAGGCAAGCCGGGCACCATCGAAGCGAGGCAGGCATCCTCGCCCTGGGTAAACGTCGTCTCGATCCCCGAGCCGGAATAATTCAGCACCCGCACATGCGGCGCATGCTTGACCGACATCCGTTCGGCCGCCTTGTGCAGATCAAGTTTGATCACTTCCGACGGGCAGGAACCCACCAGAAACAACTGGCGGATATCGGGGCGGCGGGCCAAAAGCCGGTCAACCTCGCGGTCAAGTTCGGTCTGCGCATCGACAAGGCCCGCCAGATCCTTTTCTTCGAGGATAGCGGTGCCGAATCGGGGTTCGGCGAAGATCATCACCCCTGCAGCAGATTGCAGCAGATGCGCACATGTGCGCGAGCCCACCACCAGAAAGAACGCATCCTGCATCTTGCGGTGCAGCCAGATGATGCCGGTCAGGCCGCAGAACACCTCGCGCTGGCCACGCTCTTTCAGGACCGGCGTGTCGGAACAGCCGCGGGCAGGCAGGGCTGCGGTCATGCGCGGGCCGCCATATCCAGCCGCGCCGCGCGCAACTTCAAGATGAACTGAGTGGCGTTGACGGCGTAGGTGGCATAGGCCGCCAGTGCCAGATACATCAGGCCCGAGGGCGCTATTGTCCCGGTCAGCAGGCCGAACAGATAGGCGCTGTGCAGGGCTATCACCGCGAAACTGAACACGTCTTCCCAGAAAAATGCCGGCGCCAGCAGGTATTGGCCGAACACCACTTTCTCCCAGATAGCCCCGGTGATCATGATCAGATAGAGGAACGCCGTCTTGACAAGAACCGAGATCGTTGCCGCCTCGTAGCCCGCGCCCGAGGCCAGATAGCGCAGCACCAGAACCAGCGACACCGCGAAGGCCAGAAACTGCAACGGCGCCAGAATGCCCTGCACCAGCGTCCAGACCGTCGCATCGCGGCGCAGGCGCTGTTCGGCAGTGTAAAGCGGCTTTCGCATGGGTGACGGGCGGCGCAGGCTTTGCATCAGGCTTCTTTCGGGCTGCTGTCTTGTTGTCAGACTAGCGGTGCGGGCCAAGAAGTGTCAACACAAACTTACAGTATTTAAGTTTACACTGGATGATTTACCGGATCGCCTCGTTGCGAGGGGCTTGCCAGATCGGCAACATATATATGGGCAAAAACATCATCTTAGGGTTTTTCGGCCCAAACCGCCGGGCGGTTTGTGTCATTTTTCTTTGACAACTGGCACCGCATGAACCACCCTTTCGACACGGGACGGAGTTGACCAGGTGGCCAAAAATGGTGCCCGGTGTGCTGTCAGCGGTTGAGGGGCCAAGACATGCAGGAATACCAATCGAACGCCGGGGGGCAATCTTCCCCTGACAGCGACGGGGTGATCAGTTTTGCATCGCAAGTTGTATCGCTTTTGGCAGAAAAGAATCTGAGAACCGTGGGCGAACCGCGCGAAACCGTGGTGAGCAGTCTGATTTCGGCGGCATTGACCGGCGGAACCGAGCGATTCGCGGCACTTCTGGCGGAAATGCGCCGGATGCGGGTATCGGCGGCGGCGCTGGCGGATATCTACATCCCGCTTGCGGCGCGGAAAATGGGCGAAGACTGGCTTGAGGATGATCTGAGCTGGATGGAGGTGACCATCGCGGTGGCGCGCCTGCAAAGCCTGCTGCGCGAGATCGGCAGTGCCTGGGCCGCCGACCGGGCCGGTGATGCGGGTGGCGGCTCGGTTTTGTTGATTATTCCAAACAGCGAGCAGCACACTTTGGGGCCGATGGTGGCCATGGGGCAGATGCGGCGCTACGGCATTTCGGTGTGCCTGCGCATTGCGCCCAGCACCGAAGAACTGCGCAGTCTGGTGGCAGACCGATCATTCGACGGGGTGATGATCTCGGTTGCCGGTGAAGAGAAGCTGGACACTGTACGCAAACTTGTGTCATTCATAAAGGGAATTAGGACAGCCCCGCTACAGGTTATCATCGGTGGAGCGATCATGACCAGACTGGAAGATGTGGCCTCATGTACCGGGGCGGATCTTTCGACCAACGATATCGGAGCGGCTCTGGAGGCACTTGGACTGAAATTCGACGACTTCTGCGTGTTGAAACGCGCCTGACATTCCGCTGTCCCGATTGACTTGGGGGGGGCGGCGAAAGTAGTAGACGCCCTGTGAAAACTGACAGCAAAAACCTGCTGAATGGTACCGTACCGTTGATTGATCCGGAGCTTTTGTCCGAGATTATTTCGACGGCGGCCGATATTTCGATGCTTATCGGGGCAAATGGTAGCATCGCTTCGGTGCTCGTCAACCCGCATCACCGCTCTTTTGGCCATATTTCGCATTGGCAAGGGCGGCCGGTGAACGAGGTACTGACCCCGGAAAGCATCGAGAAACTGACGCGGCGCGTGGAAAAGATGCGCCAGGCCGATCAGCCGTCCAAAGCGGTGGAGTTGAACCACGTCGATGACACGGTCTGGGAATTTCCGATCCGCTATTCGCTGCACAAGGTGGGGCAGGACAACGCGTTTCTGATGCTGGGGCGCGATCTGCGGCCGATTGCCGAAATGCAGCAGCAGCTGGTGATGGCGCAACTGGCGCTGGAGCGCGACTATGAAAGCCAGCGCGAGCTGGACACCCGCTACCGCGTGCTGATGGAGGCGACGCGGGATGCTATCATGCTGGTGGGTACCAATTCCGGGCGCATCACCGATCTGAACACCGCAGCGGCAGTGATGTTGGGCGGGGGACGGCAGGATCTGGTCGGCGCACCGATCGCGCAGGAGTTCGAGGGGCGCCGGCGTGGCGAGTTTCTGGAAAGCCTGACGAATGTGGCCGCTGCCGGGTCAGTTTCGCCGGTGGAACTGCAGGCGCGGCGGTCACAGCGCCGCCTTAACCTGGTGCCAACCTTGTTCCGTGCGGCGGGTGAGCGGTTGTTGCTGTGTCGGATCGAGGCCTCCGCCGATGCCAATGTCATGCCGGATGCGGTCGGCGAAAACATGCTGCGCCTGTACCATGAGGGTGTCGACGGTATCGTCTTCCTTGATTCCGAAGGGCATA
>JANNAV010000060.1:0-9535 GCA_031384695.1 Paracoccaceae bacterium | reverse complement strand
CCACCTGATGGGCCACCTGATGGAGCGTCAACTCGACCCCGCCGCAGGTTACCTTTTGCAAAAGGATCTGGAACGTCGCGGCATCCGCATCCATTGCAAAGGCGCCACCAAGGCCATTCTCGGTGTGGAAAAGGTCGAGGCCGTCCTGCTGGAAGACGGCACCGTCTATCCCGCCGATCTGGTCTGCATGGCCGTCGGCATCCGCCCCGAGGTGCGCCTTGCCAATGACGCGCATCTTGATGTCGGGCGCGGCATCACGGTCGACAGCCAACTTCGCACCTCCGATCCCGCCATCTTCGCGCTGGGCGAATGCGTGGAGCATGACAAACAGCTTTTCGGCCTTGTCGCCCCCCTCTACGATCAGGCCCGCGTGCTGGCGGCCACCCTGCTGGGGCAGGCTGCCACCTTCAAACCAGTCCAAACCGCCACCAAACTCAAGGTCACCGGCGTCGATCTGTTCAGCGCCGGCGATTTCGCCGATGCGCCGGGCCGCGAAGACATCGTGTTCCGCGATCCGGGGCGCGGCGTCTACAAACGCCTGATCCTTGAAGGCGACCGCCTGTTGGGTGCCGTGCTTTACGGTGAAACCACCGATGGCGCATGGTTCTTTGACAAGATCAAATCCGCCGAGGATATCACGGCCCTGCGCGATACCCTGATCTTCGGCCCCGCCTTCGCCGCCGGAGGGTCCACCGCAAACCCTTTGGCAGCCGTTGCAGCCTTGCCGCCTGAAGCGGAGATTTGTGGCTGCAATGGCGTGTGCAAAGGAAAGATCATCACTGCCATCCAAGCCGGTGCCGCCACCCTTGATGCGGTGCGCAGCCAAACCAAGGCCAGTGCCTCGTGCGGCATCTGTACCGGTCTGGTCGAGCAACTGATGGCCCTGACGCTGGGCGACGCCTTCGCCGCCAACACCAACCCACCCATGTGCAAATGCACTGATCACAGCCACGAAGACGTGCGCCGCCTTATCAAATCCATCGGCTTGAAATCCATCCCTGCCGTGATGCAGGATCTCGGCTGGAAAACGGTTGGCGGCTGCGCCTCCTGCCGCCCCGCGCTGAACTATTACCTGATCGCCGACTGGCCGCTTGAATATGTCGATGACCGCCAGTCGCGATTCGTCAACGAACGCAACCACGCCAACATCCAGAAAGACGGCACCTATTCCGTCGTGCCCCGCATGTGGGGCGGTGTTACCACCCCTGCCGAGTTGCGTGCCATAGCAGATGCCGCCGAAAAATACGCCGTCCCCATGCTCAAGGTCACCGGCGGCCAGCGGATTGATCTTCTGGGCGTCAAAAAAGAGCACCTCCCCGCCATCTGGGCCGATTTCAACGCCGCAGGCATGGTCTCGGGCCACGCCTATGCCAAGGGCCTGCGCACCGTCAAAACCTGCGTCGGCACCGAATTCTGCCGCTTTGGCACGCAAGACAGTACCGGCCTCGGCATCAGGCTGGAAAAACTGCTCTGGGGCTCGTGGACGCCTGCAAAGGTGAAACTCGGCGTTTCCGGCTGCCCTCGCAACTGCGCCGAGGCGACGTGCAAGGATATCGGCGTAGTCTGCGTCGACTCAGGCTATCAGATCAGCGTCGCCGGGGCCGCAGGCATGGACGTGCGCGAAACCGTGGCCCTGATCACTGTCACAACCGAGGCCGAGGTGATGGAAGTCATCGCCGCTTTCACCCAAGCTTACCGCGAAAACGCGCGCTATCTGCATCGCATCTACAAATGGGTGGCAAAGGTCGGGCTGGAATGGTGCAAGACCCAGATCGAAGACCCGGTAGTGCGCGGCGCGCTTTATGACCGTTTCATGCTCAGCCAATCCATCTACCAGACCGATCCATGGGCCGAACACGCGGCCCACCCCGCCGAATGGGCCCCCATCGCCGACCTTACCCTGAGGGCCGCCGAATGACCCAAATGATCGACATCGCCGCCCTCGCCGACATCCCCCGCCAGGGCGCTCGGGTGGTCAAAACCCAGCATGGCTGCATCGCCCTCTTCCGCACCGCCGATGATCAGGTCTTCGCCCTCGAAGACCGCTGCCCGCACAAAGGCGGGCCTTTGTCCGATGGCATCGTCCACGGCACTTCTGTCACCTGCCCCCTGCACGCATGGGTGTTCGATCTGGCAACCGGCCTGACCCAAGGCGCCGATGAAGGTGCGATACGCACCTACGCCGTCAGGCTGGAGGCTGGCCGCGTCCTGCTTGACGCCAACTTCCTCACCCGCGCGCAGGCCGCATGATCCGCACCACCTGCCCCTATTGCGGTGTCGGCTGTGGCGTACTCGCCAGCCCCGATGGCATGGGTGGCACCCAGATCAAAGGTGACCCCGATCATCCCGCCAACCTTGGCAGGCTCTGCGTCAAGGGGGCGGCGTTGGGCGAAACCCTTGCCACCAAAGGCCGCCTCACCACCCCCCGCATCCACGGCGCACCGGCATCATGGGACGCAGCCCTGAACCTCATCGCCTCCCGGTTTTCCCAAACCATCGCCGCCCACGGCCCGGATTCGGTGGCCCTCTATGTCTCGGGGCAACTGCTCACCGAAGATTACTACGTCGCCAACAAACTGATGAAAGGCTTCATCGGCAGCGCCAATATCGACACCAACTCCCGCCTCTGCATGGCCTCAAGCGTCGCAGGCCACCGCCGCGCTTTCGGCACCGATACCGTGCCCGGCCAGTATGAGGATCTGGAACTGGCCGATCTGGTGGTGCTGGCGGGCAGCAACTTCGCATGGTGCCACCCGGTGCTGCACCAACGCCTGATGACCGCCAAAGCCCTGCGCCCCAAGCTTCAAATCGTGGTGATAGACCCTCGCCGCACCGCCACCTGCGAGGGGGCCGATCTGCATCTTGCCCTCGCCCCCGGTGCCGATGCGCATCTCTTCAACCTGCTGCTGTGCCATCTGGCCGACCACGACCATCTGAACCAGGCCTTCTTGCAGTACACCACCGGCCTGCCCGAATCCCTTGCCGCCGCCCGCACCAGCACCCCCGCAGCCACCGGCCTGCACATCGAAGACCTCACCCGTTTTCTCAGCCTCTGGGCGGCATCCGAAAACGTCGTCACCGTCTATTCGCAAGGCATCAACCAGTCCGACACCGGCACCGACAAGGTGAACGCCATCCTGAACTGCCACCTCGCCACCGGCCGCATCGGCCGCCCCGGCATGGGGCCGTTTTCCATCACCGGCCAGCCCAACGCCATGGGCGGGCGCGAAGTGGGCGGCATGGCCAATACCCTCGCCTGCCACCTTGAGATCGAAAACCCCAGCCACCGCGCCGCCGTCCAGGGCTTCTGGGCCGCCCCCCGCATCGCCGAAAAGCCGGGCCTGAAGGCCGTCGACCTGTTCCGCGCGTTGGAGGATGGCCGGATCAAGTCGCTCTGGATCCTGCACACCAACCCCGCTGTCTCGATGCCCGAAGCAGGCCGCGTGGCCCACGCCATAGCCGGCGCCGATTTCGTGGCGGTCAGCGATATCTGGGCCCATACCGATACCGCGCGGCTGGCCCATGTGCTACTGCCCGCCACCGCATGGGGCGAAAAAGACGGCACCGTCACCAATTCCGAACGCTGCATCAGCCGCCAGCGCGCCTTTCTGCCACCCCCCGGACAGGCCCGCCCCGATTGGTGGCACCTTGCGCAGGTGGCGCAGAAAATGGGCTTTGCAGGCTTTGACTGGCCCGACCCCGCCGCGATCTTTGCCGAACACGCAGCCCTCTCCGGCGTCGCCGCCGCACTGGGAAGCGATTTCGATATCTCGGGCCTTGCCGGCACCGACTACGCCACCCTCGCCCCCACCATCTGGCCGCAAGCCAAAACCAGTGCCCCAATTGCCAACCGCTTCTTCGCCGATGGCCGCTTTCACACTCCCGACGGCAAAGGCCGGCTGATCCCTGTCACCGCCCGCCTGCCCGCAGCCCTCACCCCCGCGCACCCCTACCGCCTCAATACCGGCCGCATCCGCGACCAGTGGCACAGCATGACCCGCACCGCGATGACCCCCCGCCTGTCGCAGCATCTGGGCGAACCTTACTTGGAAATTCACACCACCGACGCCGCCACACTCGGCCTCGCCGCCGCGAGCCTTGCCGAGGTTACCAGCCTCCACGGCCAAACCATCCTGCGCGTCCTGATCAGCAACCGCGTGGCCCCCGGCCACCCCTTCGCGCCCATGCACTGGACCGGCCAAACTGCCCCCTCCGGCCGCATCGACACGCTGGTGCCCGCCCTGACCGATCCGTTTTCCGGCCAACCCGCCAGCAAATCCGCAGCCGTCGCCATCCGCCCCTTCGCCGCCCTCTGGTACGGCTTCGCCATCAGCCGCCACGACATAACCCCCGACTGCGCCTATTGGGCCAAAGCCCCCATCGCGGGCGGCACGCAGATCGAACTGGCAGGCAGCAGCCTCCCCGCCGACTGGGCCGCATGGGCCAAAAACCTCTTCGGCGCGGCCCCCACCGCCCACCTTGCCGACCCCGCCCGTGGCCTCCACCGTTTTGCCTGCACCGAAGAGGGCCACCTCACCGCCGCCCTCTTCATCGCCCGCGACCCGGTGCTGCTCTCGCGCCCCCATATCACCGCAGGGCTGGGTGGTGCGGCCCATAACATCCTCGCAGGACGCCCCGGTGCCGATCAGCCAGACCCCGGCCCCACCGTCTGCGCCTGCCTGAACATCGGCCTGAACACCATCCGCCAAGCCATCGCCCACTCCGGCCTGATCACCGTCGAGGCCATCGGCGCCGCCTTGGGCGCAGGCACCAACTGCGGCTCCTGCCGCCCCGAACTCGCAGCCCTGCTTGCCCGTCACCCCCACCGCGAGGCCGCCGAATGAGCTTTCAGACCAACCCCGCAGCCCTTTTGCCCGCCGCCGCCAAAGCCCGGATCAGCCTCGTCGGTGCCGGCCCCGGTGCCGCCGATCTCATGACCCTGCGCACCGCGCGCCGCCTGTCCGAGGCCGATATCGTGTTCTACGACCGTCTGGCAGACCCCGAGGCGCTGGCTTTCGCCAAACCCACCGCCCAACGGGTCTATGTCGGCAAAGAGGTGGGCGCGCACCACTGGCCGCAACCGCGCATTGATGCGGCCATCGTCGCCGCAGCCCTCGCGGGTCGCCGCGTTGTGCGCCTCAAATCCGGCGATCCGTCGATCTTTGGCCGCGCCGCCGAAGAGATTGCCGCCGCCCGCGCCCATGGCATCGCGGTTGACATAGTTCCCGGCATCACCGCCGCCTTCCTCTGCGATCCCCTCACCGAACGCGGCGTCACCGACCGCGTGGTGCTGGCAACGGCCAGCCTGACGGAACTCTGGTCGCATCAAGGCATTCGACCGCGCGTTTAAACTTGCCGACCGCAAATGTTGTAAGAATGTTGCAAACTGATCAGAAACGCGAAGGCCGCCCCTAAGGACGGCCTGCTAACGCATTGTAATCATTTAGGATGTTTGGTGGAGCCACGCGGGATCGAACCGCGGACCTCTTGAATGCCATTCAAGCGCTCTCCCAACTGAGCTATGACCCCGCCGCAAACACCGGCACATGGGCGCACCATGAACGGTGTTTAGGCGAGGCGGGCAGGGGGTGCAAGGGAAAAAAGCGCGCCGATCCCCGCACCAATCACACGTCCTCGTCGTCGCCCGCCACATCCGTCAGATCGTCCAGCGACACGTTGTCGTCGGCGTCATCCTCCAGCAACTCGTCGTCCAGTTCGGTGTCATCGGCCACATCGGCGACCAACAATTCGTCGTCGGCCTCCAGATCATCGGCCAGAACCGCGTCATCCTTCTCGGGCGCCACGCGGGCGATCACCGAAGCCGCCATCTTGCGCCGCGCGCTTTCAATATCGACAACCTCGCCCGTATAGGGGCTGACGATCGGCGAGCGTTTCATATCGTAAAAGCGTTTGCCGGTGGTGGGGCAAATCCGCTTGGTACCCCATTCTGCATTGGGCATCGTGACCCCTTTTCAAAGCTGGCTGAACAGTAGCAGCGTCGCTTGCCACAAGTGCGGGCCGCTGTCAAAGGCTTTCGCACCGGTTGCGGCCCGGCGCAACCCCGCTATGCTGCAGCGCGTTGCAGGAGATATGATGCCCACCCTTCCCGGCCCCCCACCTGTCGAGATTACGCTGCGCCGCTCCGCCCGCGCGCGGCGGTTTTCACTGCGCGTCTCCACCCATGATGGCCGCGTCACCCTCTCCTTGCCACTGCGCGCCCGCGAGACCGAGGCGATGGCCTTCGCCCGCGCGCAGGAAGGCTGGATCCGGCAGGCGCTGGACCGCATGCCGCCGCATCAGGGCGTGCAGACCGGCGCGCTGATCCCCATAGAGGGCGCGCTCTGGCGGCTGGAGCCCACCCCCGGCCGCCGGGTGCTGCTGGACGCAGGCCGGGTGCTGGTGCCGGGTGATGCCGCCCAGTTGGGCACGCGGCTCGCGGCCTTTCTCAAGGTGATGGCGCGCGAACGCCTGCTGGCCGCCTCCGATCATTACGCCGCCCTGATCGGCCGCAAGGTCAACCGCGTCACCCTGCGCGATACCCGCTCGCGCTGGGGCTCGTGTACTGCCGACGGCGCGCTGATGTATTCCTGGCGCCTGATCATGGCGCCGCCATCGGTGCTGAACTATGTCGCAGCCCACGAAGTGGCCCATATGGTCGAGATGAACCACGCCCCTGCCTTCTGGGCGGTGGTGGAGCGCCTGTTCCCCGATTGGCAGAGCGAACGCGCCTGGCTCCGAACCCAAGGCCGCGCCCTGCAAACCATCCGCTTTACCCCTGGCTAAAGCGGCTACCAACGCACGCCGATCGTGGGGATCCGGCATGCCGGGGTTGACGGCGTGAAGCTGGTGAAGGAGGCGGCGGGCGTTGGATTAACATATTGAAATCGCTGCGAAAAGGGACTGTGCATTGCTATGCAGGCGGCTATGCACGGGCTATGCATACGGCGGGTGCGGCGATTGTTGGTTAACCGGGGTTTGGATTTCGGGATTGGCTTGCGCCGCCAGATGGGGGAGGACCGTTCATGAAACTCTCTGGGAGAGCGTTTCTCGGTTCGTTGCCCATGAGGCCGGAGGCCGGTTGGGCAAGGGATGTTCCGCAATCGGACGGGTTGGGCAAATTGGGGCGCGCCTGTCTGGGCTGGCGTTTTTCGCGCCTGCCGGAGGAGATGAGCGACAAAAAATCGTCCAGTGGGCGATTTTCGCGAAGAACGCCCGGCCCGCCAATCAATCAAATGGGGCCGGGCCGGGTAGCAGGTGCTGCCGCCGGGGCGATGGCCCCTTGCTTGATTGAAATCAAATCGGGCAAGAGAAACAGGAAGAAACAGTTCAGAGTTTCACGCCGTTGCGGGCGGCCAGATCGCAGAAGAACTGCCATGCGACGCGGCCGGAGCGGGCACCCCGGGTGGCTTGCCATTCGATGGCTTCGGCGCGCAACACGTCTTCGGCCACCACCAGCCCCTGCGCCGCACAATAGCCCCGGATCATCGCCAGATACTCGTCTTGCCCGCAGGGGTGAAAGCCGAGCCAGAGGCCGAAACGGTCGGACAGCGACACCTTCTCTTCCACCGCTTCGGCGGGGGAGATGGCGGTGGAGCGTTCATTCTCGATCATCTCGCGCGGCATCAGGTGGCGGCGGTTCGAGGTGGCGTAAAGCAGCACATGGTCGGGGCGGCCCTCGATGCCGCCATCGAGCACCGCCTTGAGGGATTTGTAATGCTGATCATCCTGCGCAAACGACAGATCGTCGCAGAACAGGATGAACCGGGCGGCGGCGGTGCGCAGATGCGCCATCAGGCGCTGCACCGATGGCAGGTCTTCACGCGACAGTTCGACGATCTTCAGATCATGGCCCTCGGCGCGGATGGCGGCGTGGACCGATTTCACCAGGCTCGACTTGCCCATGCCGCGCGCGCCCCACAACAGCGCGTTGTTGGCGGGCAGGCCGCGCGCGAAGTGGCGGGTGTTTTCCAGCAGGGTATCGCGCGACCGGTCCAAGCCCACCAGCAGCCCGATATCGACGCGGGCCACCTTTGCCACCGGCACCAGGCGGTCGGGGGCAACGTGCCAGACGAACGCCTCGGCGGCGGTCAGATCGGGGGCGGGTGCCGGTGCCGGGGCCAGACGCTCCAGCGCCTCGGCGATGCGGATCAGGGTGGGATCAGGCATTTTCGTCTTCGTCTTCGTCGACCCAACTGCCATCGGCGCGGGCGGCGGCCTCGCGGTCACGCTCGAACCGGGCGATGAGGAAGATCGACACCTCGTAAAGCGGGTAGATCGCCGAGAACAGCACCACCTGCGAGAACACATCGGGCGGCGTCACGATGGCGGCCACGATCAGGATCAGCACTATGGCGTATTTGCGCGTGGCCTTGAGGCCGCGCGACGAGATCAGCCCGGCGCGCCCCATCAGGGTGAGCAGCACCGGCATCTGGAAGGTGATGCCGAAGGCCATCACGAAGGTCATGGTCAGCGACAGATAGGCCTCGACCGAGCCCTGGAACACCACGCCCGCCGGGGCTGCGGCCAGTGTGCTGCCTGCGGCACCAACCTGAGCTGCAAACCCGTCCTGAAAGCTGAGGAAAAAGGCGAAGGCGAAGGGCAGGATCACGTAATAGGCAAAGGCCGCGCCCACCAGAAACATCACCGGCGAGGCGATGAGGAAGGGCAGGAAGGCGTTCTTTTCCTGTTTGAACAGGCCAGGCGCCACGAACCGCCACATCTGATAGGCGATGAAGGGAAAGGCCATGCCAAAGCCGCCCCACATCGCGATGCGGATGGCGACGAAAAACCCCTCCTGCATCTTGACGAGGATCAACTGGCATTGCTGGCCGCGCGCAATCAGCGCGTCGCACATCGGGTGCGACAGGAAGTTGAAGATCGGCTGCCAGATCACATAGCCGATCAGAAAGCAGACCGAGAAGGCGATCAGGGAATAGATGATGCGGTTGCGCAGTTCCTTGAGGTGCTCGATCAGGGGGGCGGAACTGTCGTCGATATCGGCTGTCGCGGTTTTGGCGGTGGCGATCTTGCTGGTGGCGGTCATGCGGTGTCCGCCTTTTTGGAGGGTTTTCGCGGCGCGCGGGGTTTGGGGGTTTTCGGGGCGGCGGCGGGTTTAGCGACTGATTCGGGGGGGGCCCCGGTCACCGCTTTGAGTTTGGCGGCGGTTTCCTTGAGGATCGCCGATTGGGCGGCTTGTTTGTCGATCTGCGCCTGGGTTGCGGGGCCGTGGATGGTGGGTGCGGCCTCGGAAACGGCAACCGGCGCGGGGGTTGCGGGCATTGGTGGCGGGGTGAGCGACGGCTTGGTGGGGCGGGCGGCGTTTTTCAGCGGATCCCACTTTTCGAACTTGGTGGCCGCGTTCTTCATCGCATCAAGCCCCATGCCCTTGGTCGATGTCATGGATTTGAGGTCATTGGCCACATCCTTGACCCCGGCCTCGTTGGCGGCCTGATCCATGGCGCGCTGAAACTCGCGCGACATCGCCCGCAGTTTGGCGGTGATGCGGCCAAGCTGGCGGAACATTTCGGGCAGGTCT
>JANNAV010000051.1:0-1796 GCA_031384695.1 Paracoccaceae bacterium | reverse complement strand
GCCCAATTCCCGCGCCCGCGCCTGCAGGATGATCAGCATCGCCCGCCGCCCGATGCCGGCAAAGCCATGCCCGCCCGAAACCGTGCGCACCCCGTCATGCACCACCGCGATATCGTCCCAATAGGCAAACTGCCCCCGGATTGCATCGGCACTTGCCGGATCATTCGCCTGCATCCGCCCCAGCGCCTCGTCCGAAAGCACCACCCCCCAGCCGAACGTGTCATTGGCCTGGTTGCGCTCCAGCACCGTCACCTGATGGCTGGCATCGCGCAGCTTCATCGAGATGCCGAAGTAAAGCCCGGCGGGGCCGCCGCCCAAACACAGAACCTTCATCGCGGCACCTCCCAAGCTGTTTATCCCAGACTGACAGCCCGTCAAAACAATTTCAAGCTTAAAATTTCTCGCTTGAATTTCCCCTCCAACAGTGCAGACTGCGCCGATGGACCTGATCGTTGAACATCACGGCGCGTGGAGCAAACTCACGCTGAACCGGCTCGCCGCGCGCAACGCGTTGAACACCGCGTTGCTGGCCGATCTGGCCGCAACGCTCACCGCACTTGCCGCCGACACCAACACCCGCGCGGTCATGCTTTGCGGCGCGGGCGGCCATTTCGCCGCCGGGGCCGATATCGCCGAAATTGAAACCAAAACCAGCGCCGAGGCCGCGACAGACCCCCGCAAAACCCATTGGGCAACCATCCGCGCCTTCCCCAAACCGCTGGTCGCCGCCGTCGATGGCTTTTGCCTCGGGGGCGGTTTTGAGCTGGCCCTGATGGCCGATTGCCTGATCGCCGGGGCCACCGCCCGCTTTGGCCTGCCCGAAACCAACCTCGGCCTGATCCCCGGCGCGGGCGGCATCCAGCGCCTGTTGTCGCTGATAGGCCGCGCCCGCGCCACAAGGATGATTCTGCTGGGCGAAGTCATCACCGCCGCCACCGCCGAGGCCTGGGGCATCGCCGCATGGTCAACCAGCGGCTCCGCTATCCCCGACGCCGAGGCCCTTGCCGCCAAACTCAGCCAACGCGCGCCCCTCGCCCTGCAAGCCGCCAAAGCCGCCCTGATTTCCGGTGCCGAGGCCAATCTCGCTTTTCCCATCGAACGCAATTACTTCGAAGCTCTTCTTGATACTTTGGATAAAGCCGAGGGCCTGCGCGCCTTCCGCGAAAAGCGCGCCCCCGCGTTCGGGGCCCAATGACACCACACCCCATCATCGCCGTTGTAGGCTTAGGCACCATGGGCCTCGGCATCGCCCAATTGTTCGCCCAATCCGGCTTTACCGTGCTGGCCACCGACACCCACGCCGCCACCCAAACCGCCGCCATCCCTCGCCTGACCGAAGCCCTCAACGCCCGTGTGGCCGCCGGAAAACTCACCGCCACCCAACGCGACGCCACCCTCAAAAACCTGCACATCACCACCCTAAACTGCCTCGCCCCCGCCACCCTCGCCATCGAGGCGATCATCGAAACCCTCGCCGCCAAGCAATCCCTCTTCGGCCAACTGGAAACCATCCTACCACCCACCGCCATCCTCGCCACCAACACCTCGTCCCTCGCAGTCACCCAGATCGCCGCCCTCACCCGCCACCCTAACCGCGTGCTGGGCCTGCATTTCTTCAACCCCGCCCCCCTGATGAAACTGGTCGAACTGATCCCCCACGCCGCAACCAGCCCCGACGCCCTCACCCTCGCCCGCAGCCTCTCTGAGGGCACCGGCATATCCGTGTTCAACTGCCGCTAACGCCGCGGTTTAATCGTCATACGCTGCGCACGCCCCTATTTCGGAGTGGCGCTCGC
>JANNAV010000329.1:0-4059 GCA_031384695.1 Paracoccaceae bacterium | reverse complement strand
GGGCGTTTCAAGGCGTTTTCGGCGGGCTCACGGCCCAACGGGCAGCCAAACCCTTTTGCGATCCGTTTGTTGCAGCGCGAAGGTTATGACACCGGGTTTGCCCGGTCCAAAAGCTGGGACGAGTTTGCCGGGCCGGATGTCTTGCGGTTGGACTACATCTTTACAGTTTGCGACAATGCGGCAGCCGAAACCTGCCCGTATTGGCCGGGGCGGCCCGTCTCCGCCCATTGGGGATTGCCCGATCCGGCAGCAGCCATCGGCGGTGATGCCGAAAAGATGCGGGCTTTTGAGGAAACCTACCATGCGATGTCGCGGCGCATCGCGGCATTTGTGGCCTTGCCGGGGCCGCTGGATCCGGAAACCCTCAAGGCCCGTTTGCGGGAAATCGGCGAGCTTTCGGCATGACACTTGCCCGCAAACTTGTGGCCGAGGCTTTGGGCACCGGCCTGCTGGTTGCGGCGGTTGTCGGGTCGGGGATCATGGCGCAACGGCTGACCACGGATACGGCACTGGCCCTGCTGGCCAATTCGCTGGCCACTGGTGCGGTTCTGGTGGTGCTGATCACCATTTTCGCAAATCTTTCGGGGGCGCAGTTCAACCCGCTGGTCACGCTGGTATTCACATTGCGCGGCGAAATGCGGCTGGCTTTGGCCTTTGCCTATGTGGTGATGCAGGTTCTGGGCGGGCTGTTGGGCGTCATGCTGGCGCATGCGATGTTCGACCTGCGGTTGCTTCAGGTTGCGGTGACGGTGCGCTCCGGCATGGGCCAATGGATCGCCGAAGGTGTCGCCAGCTTTGGCCTGGTGCTGGCGGTGCTGGGGGCGATCCGGGCCAAAGCCAACGTGGCGATCATCGTGGCCTGCTATATCACCGCCGCCTATTGGTTCACCGCCTCGACCAGCTTTGCCAACCCGGCGGTGGCCTTGGCGCGGGCGTTCACCGACACATTCGCAGGCATCCGCCCGGCCGATCTGCCCAGCTTTCTATTGGCCGAATGCGTGGGCGCATTGGTGGCCGCCGGGCTTGGCGGTTGGCTGTTTGGCCGCGATACCTGACATTACGGTGCAGAGCGTGTCAGCGCCACGATATCCGCGCCATGCTGCGCCTGCCCGGCAAATCCTTTCGTCGTCAGCCCATAGATGCCCGGCGCGCTGCGTTCAAACCAGCCGTAGTGATCGGCGCGCATCAAGGCCGCCGCACGCGCCACGCCCGTGGCCTTGGCAACCAGTGCGGCTTTGGTCTGGCCGTGCTGCGCGAGGTGGTGGGCACAGCGCAGCGCATCCTGCCGATAAGCGGTCATCTGCTTTACCCCAAAGGTGCCGCCCCGGATGGGATCGCCGCTGCGGCGCTCAAACTCTTTCAGCAACTGCGCGGCTTTGCGGATATTCTTGCGCGGGGCATAGGGGGCCGGATCAAGATGCGCCTCAACCCCCGCGCCGATTTGCACCGCCAGCAACCCAAGCCCAAGGCGGCGACAAAGCCCGATGATGTCCTTGTAGCGCAGCTTCCAGCCCCGCGCGCCCGATACCGGCACCGCAAGATAGACGCAATCGAACATCGCTTGCCGGGCCACACCCTGCATCACCAGCGTCAGCGAAAACGTCAGTTTCATCTCGACGATCAAAGGCGGCTCATCACCCCGGCGCGCCATCACATCACAAGCGCCGATCTCGCCCTTAACCACATAACCCTGCGCTTCAAGATAGGCTTTCAGCGGCGGGTAAAGATCGGCTTCCTTCATCGTGCGGCCCTGAAACCTGCAAGTCTCGCAAAAACCCTAAATCGCAACCAGCACCGCCCCCGCCGCGATCAGGGCAACCCCGAACCAGTTTTGCCCCGACAACCGCTCACCCAGAAACACCGTCGCCAGTAACGCCACAAACACTACGCTTAACTTATCAATAGGTGCCACCTTTGCGGCATCGCCCAGTTTCAATGCCCGGAAATAGCAAAGCCACGATCCGCCCGTCGCCACCCCCGAAAGCACCAGAAAAACATAGCTGCGCGCAGACACGCTGGCCAGAGGCTGCCACTGGCCACTGGCCAGCACCAAAGCCGAAACCACCGCAAGGATAACCAGCGTCCGGATCAACGTGGCAAAATCTGATCCAACCCCAGACACCCCGATCTTGGCAAAAATCGCGGTCAACGCTGCAAATCCCGCCGAGGCAAGCGCCCAGAACTGCCAGCTGACCATCATCGACTTCATCCGATCCCCGCGCCTTTTCGCAACCAACCTTGCGCTTTAACGCAGTAATTGCAAAGAAAAACCCCCGGCCTCACGGACGGGGGTTGATCGGGTGGGTATCGCTACCCCAGAGTTCGCAAAACGTTTTAGAGACCGCCTTCGCGCTGTGCCTTCTTGCGCGCGAGTTTGCGTGCACGGCGAATCGCTTCGGCTTGCTCGCGCGCTTTCTTGACGGAGGGTTTCTCGAAATGCTGCTTAAGCTTCATTTCGCGGAACACGCCTTCGCGCTGGAGCTTTTTCTTGAGGGCCCGGAGGGCTTGCTCGACGTTATTGTCACGGACGCTGACCTGCATGTGGTTGTCACCACCTTCCTAGGTTAGAGTTGCACTGATTGTGCAGGCTTGCGGGCCATAGCAAAGGAGCGCAGGCTTGTCTACCCAAGCGGCGGAGGGAGAGGCTGATGGAAGCGGAAAACACCATGGAAAGCACGAAGATACGGCTTTTGGCGGCGGCTTTGCTGCATGTGCCGTTTGACGGCTGGTCGGAAACCACACTGCAGGCGGCGATGCGTGATTCGGGCGTTGCCGCCGGTCTGGCGCGCGCACTTTATCCGCGCGGGGGGGTGGATCTGGCGATTGCCTATCATCAGGAAGGTGATGCGGTGCTGCGCGCAAAGTTTGCAGTTGCGGATACCACAGGTCTGCGCATCCGCGAGCGGATCACTCTGGCCGTGCGTCTGCGGCTTGAGGCCGCCGAACCCGAATTGGTGCGCCGCGCTTCGGCATTGTTTGCATTGCCGCAGCACATTACCGAAGGCCCGCGATTGGTCTGGGGGACGGCGGATGCGATCTGGACCGCCTTGGGCGATACATCGCGCGATCTGAACTGGTATACCAAACGCGCAACCCTTGCCGCCGTTTATGCCGGCACCGTCCTGTTCTGGTTGGGTGATCAAAGTGAAGGCTATGCTGACACCTGGGCATTTCTCGACCGGCGCATCGAAGGTGTGATGCAGTTCGAGAAAACCAAGGCCGGGTTTCGCGAAAACAAGCTGGGCAAAGCGCTGATCGAAGGTCCGTTCAAGTTTCTGGAACGGATCCGGGCGCCAATGATGCGGGATGATTTGCCGGGCCGGATTGGCACCAAGACCTGAAAGGCTGCGCGACATGACCCTGTCAACTGCCATGCTGGCAATGGAAATCTCATCTCCCGGTGGGCCGGACGTGCTGATGCCGGTATCGGTGCCGGTGCCGGTGCCGGGGCACGGGCAGATCATCATCCGGCTGGCCTATGCCGGGGTGAACCGGCCCGATGCACTGCAACGCGCAGGGGCCTATGCGCCACCGGCAAGCGCTTCGCCTTTGCCGGGGCTTGAAGGCGCGGGCACTGTGGTCGCGATGGGGCCGGGTGTGGCGCGCTGGCAGATCGGTGATCAGGTGTGCGCACTTCTGCCGGGCGGCGGTTATGCGGAATATGCCGCCTGCAACGCGGCGCATGCTTTGCCCATCCCTGCCGGGATGACGCTGCGCGAAGCGGCCTGCTTGCCGGAAACCTGTTTTACCGTGTGGTCGAACGTGGTGATGCGGGGGGCCTTGCGCGCGGGCGAACGGTTCCTCGTGCATGGCGGCACCTCGGGGATCGGCACCACGGCCATTCAGATCGCCCGCGCACTAGGCGCACGGGTGTTTGCCACGGCCGGTTCAGACGAGAAATGCCGGGTGTGCGAGGATTTGGGGGCCGAGCGGGCTATCAACTACCGCAGCGAGGATTTCGTTGACATCCTGCGCAAGGAAGGCGGCGCGGATCTGATTCTTGATATGGTCGGCGGGCCTTATTTACCGCGCAATGTGAAAGCTTTGGCGGATGACGGG
>JANNAV010000325.1:0-7536 GCA_031384695.1 Paracoccaceae bacterium | reverse complement strand
CTGATCGCGGCCCGCTCAGAGCGGATTTCCTTCAATCTGATTCAGATTGAAGGAAAGCCAAGACAAGATCAGCTTGGGAATGTTGCGTGTTGCGTTCAATCGGGTGAACCCGTTTGTACGCAACACGCTCTAGTACTTTGTCGCCTTTGACGACAAGAAATCCATCACCGCCATCAAAACCCCCGAAAATACGAAGGTCAGATGCACGATGATCAGCCAGTAAAGTTCGTTCGCCTCAACCACCGGGTCTTTGCCTGCCGCGCCGATTTCAAAGAACCGCTTCAGCAGATCAATCGCGGAGATCGCCACAATAGACGCAATCAACTTCATCTTCAGGCCCGAGAAATCAACTTTGCCCATCCATTCCGGCCGATCCGCAGTGTCCGGGATATCCAGCTTCGAGACAAAATTCTCATAGCCCGAGAACATCACGATCAGCAAAAGATTGGCCGCCAGCGTCAGGTCAATCAGCGTCAGAACCACCAGAATTGCCTTTTCCGCCGAAAGTTCAAGCAGTTGCGGCAAGTAATAGACCAACTCGCGCACAAAGATGACCGTCATCATCCCCAGCGCTATCGCCAGCCCCAGATACATCGGCGCAATCAACCAACGGCTGGCGAAAAGACCGCGCTCAAAACGCGATTCAATTGTTGGTTTCCCGGCCATCACATGTCTCCGAAAAAAAGGCCCGCCATAACACCGGGCCTTCTGATGCCATCACCCGGCCGCGATCAGTTCTTGGCGTAGTATTCCACCACCAGGTTCGGCTCCATCTGCACCGGATAAGGCACATCGCCCAACGCCGGGGTGCGGATGAACTTCACCACCAGCTTTTGCTGGTCCACTTCCAGATAATCCGGAATGTCGCGCTCGGTCAGCGCAATCGCTTCCATGATCAGCGTCATCTGACGCGATTTCTCGCGCACGGCGATGATATCGCCTTCTTTAACGCGGTAAGACGCGATGTTCACCCGGCCGCCGTTCACGGTCACATGGCCGTGGTTCACGAACTGGCGCGCGGCAAAAATCGTCGGCACCAGCTTGGCGCGGTACACCACCGCATCCAGACGCCGCTCCAGCAGGCCCACCAGCATCTCGCCGGTATCGCCCTTCACGCGCTCGGCCTCGGTATATATCTTGCGGAACTGCTTTTCCGTCAGATCGCCGTAATAGCCCTTCAGCTTTTGCTTGGCGCGCAGCTGGGTGCCGAAATCCGACAGCTTGTTCTTGCGGCGCTGGCCGTGCTGACCGGGGCCATACTCGCGCTTGTTCACCGGGGATTTCGGGCGTCCCCAGATGTTTTCGCCCATCCGGCGGTCAATCTTGTGCTTGGCAGACGTGCGTTTTGTCACGGCTGTTCTCCTTCTTTTGTTCTGCTCTTTCGGCTGGTCCGAAAACCGGTTCCCAGTTTTCGGGCCTCAGAGCGTTGCGAAGGGCGTTGTCCTTTGATCTTGCGATCCGACAGGCTTTCCCTTGCGGGATCCACCAACACCAATGAAAAGCCCCGGAGTTACCCCCGGGACATGGGCGCGCTTATACAGCCCGACCCGCCAGTGTCAACCACAACCCCGCCGCGCCGGTTTACGCCGCCATGTCATGCCGCAAAATCGCCGCCTCCGACGCCGAAATGTTGCGCCGCGCATAATCACCATAGCTGTGTGGGTTCTGGGATATCCCCGGCAACATGCTCAGCAAGCTTTCGCGCTGCAGCGGATCAATGGTATCCATCGCGGTGTTCGAGGGGTGAAAGCTTTCCGTCTCCAACCCGTTGGCCCAGACAATATTGTGGCTTTCCAGCAAGATATGCACATAGGTCACCTCGCGCAGCACCTGATCCACCATGATACTGGTGTCGTTCAGCAAATCTTCCGCCGCAACCAGCACTTCATGGGTATTGAACAACGCCTGCGCCGAAGGCCCCCGGATCAGCATCCGGTGTTGCGGCGATACCAGCAGATCATCCTCCGGCCGCCCCACCCCCAGCGCCCCCGCCCGAAACCGGATCGGCCGCAGATGCGGCATCGCATAAAGCCGTGCCCCCGACATTCGCCTGTGCCCGGCCCACATCACCGGCTGCGGTCCATTGTCGCGCGTCAGGATCAGATCGCCCGGTTTCAGGTTCTGAATGCGCCGCACCCCATCGGGAGTGGATATCCGCGTGTCCGGCGTGAAACAGATCACCCCGCCCGCCGTCCGCGCGCCCGCCCCGCTGTGCGTGCGGTCAATCGCCGTGCGCACCACCCACAGATCCTGATCCACCGGCGGCAGATCGCCCACCAGCATCAGCAACCGCGCGCCGGTATCCGGCACCGGAATGATCGTCACCATGAAGCTCTGGTGCCCATCGGTCACGACAAAACCCTGATCGGGCATCTCGTCGTCATCCTCCACCGGCGTGTCCTGCGCCGCAACGGCGCTGCTCACCGCAACCCCCACCAGACGGCGCACCATATGCGCCGCACGCTTTCGTATATCCGCTGATCCTTCAGCCCCTTCCAGTCGCAGCACCCCCTGCGGACCGTCAACCCGAACCGCCGCACCCGACCAGCGCCATGTGGCACCAACCGAGAGAAGGTCGAGGGATGCAGCCTTGAGGCCGTCTACTTCTGTCTGTGACCAGGATATGACGAACGTGCCCAAAGAGCCCGTTTTCATGCCTGTTTGCCTGCTCGTTTCTGTTTCTTCTTATGTAAAAAGGTTAACAAGAAGGCTGGCGCAATGCTATTGTAAAATGGCAACAATCCAAGTGTTTTTCAGGGTTTAGCGGCTGATGTTAATGCAATGATGGAATCAGTCTTTCCCCAACCACACCCATCCCGCCCTAAAACCGGATGTTGATGCTCAAAGATCCCACCACCTGCCCCTCGGGCTGGCCGTCAAACTCCGGGCTGAGATAGGTCACACCGTAAAACCCCGCCGCGCGCTCGCCCTGCCAATGCACCCCCGCCCGCGCCCGGCTGCGGTGTTCGGTCAGAACCGCAACCCCGCCCTTGGGCAGAAACGCGCTTGACAGCACCTGCGCCAGATCGGCTCCCAGCGTCAGGCTGAACCCCGTGTTCCGGCTGCCCTGCACCGCGCGGTACCGTTGCCCGGTGGTGGGATCGCGCAGCATCAGATCGTTGGCCCCAAACTGGCCGAACACCAGATCGCCGCCCAACCGCACCAGCGTTTCCGCGCCAAGCCGCACCTCGGCAAACGGGCGCAGCCGCGCCGTGCCGCCCAGATCATAGGAATGCCCGATCTCGCCCACCAAAGTCGGATACACCGCATTCGGCAACTGGTTGCCCAGAACCTTCGGCTCGGCCAGCCCCAACTGCTTGTGCGCCCATTTCTGAAAGCCGCCAATCCCGGTCTGCGGCCCGGTGAACACCAGATCGCCGCCAAGGCTCACCTCCTGGCCGCGCCAGTCAAAATGCGTGTGCAGCCCGAACGACAGCGCGCCCACATAGCGCCGGTCGCCCGCCGCAGGCGTGATCAGATTGGCGGGCGCAATCGTTTCCGCCCGGATGCGAAACTCAAGGATATCACCCGCCCGCGACGGCAGCGCATCGCCCCATGAAATCCCCCGCACCCGGCTGACGGTATAGGCCCCGGTGCGCCAGCGGTCCTGCCCGTCGCCCGTCGCATCGTTGGAAAACAACCGCCCCCAACCCAGCGTCACCCGGTCCTCGGCCACAGCGGGTGCCGCCACCGACGCAAGGCTCAAGGCTACCGCCATCAACAGTCTGATCATGCCACTTCCCCTGCGGCTCTTTACAGCCGCGCTACGTTTCGGCGGCAGACTAGGGCATCGCCGCCGGCCTCGCCAGATACCGCCGCAACACCAGCCGCAATCTGTGTCATCCGCGCTGCACAAACCGCCGCAGGATGCCCAAACCCACCGGCCCCGATTTTTCCGGGTGAAACTGCATGCCCGTCACATTGTCGCGCCGAACCGCTGCGGTCACCGGCATGCCCTCGTAATCATAGCTGGCCAGCATGTGCCCCGTATGCATCACTTGTGCATGGAAAGAATGCAGGAAATACACCGCCGCCCCCACCGGGGTTTCGTCCAGAGCCGACCCCTGCCACCCCTCCGGCCCGGGCTGCAACGGCGCCCATCCGATCGAGGGCAGCTTACGCCGGGTGCCGTCACTCCGCCCCCTTTCAATGGCCACGACCTTGCCGGGGATCAGGCCAAGCCCGGCCGTGGTGCCGAATTCCGCGCTCTCCTGCATCAGCATCTGCATGCCAAGGCATATCCCCAACAAGGGCCGCCCGGTGGCCGTAAACTCTTGCAAAGCCTCAATAAACCCAGCGCGTGATAACCCTGCCATCCCGTCCGCAAACGCGCCAACCCCCGGCAACACCACCCGGTCCGCCCCCGCAAGCGCCGCCGGATCGGCGCTGAACTCAATGCCGCTGCCCCCTGCAACCTCCAGTGCCCGGCGCACCGAAAACAGGTTGCCCATGCCGTAATCCACCACCACAATCTTCACCGCCCCGCCTCCCGCATCTCGTCCCGCAACCCCTCCAACCCCACCCGCCCGTAATGCAACGCATCCGCCACCGCCACCGCATCCGCCCCCGCCGCCATCGCCGCCCCCAAGTGCCCCTTGGCCCCATAACCGCCACTGGCGATCAGCGGCACCTCCACCACCGCCGCTACCGCCGCGATCAGCGCGCAATCATACCCCTTGCGCGTCCCCTCGCGGTCAATCGAAGTTAACAGCACCTCGCCCGCCCCCATCTCCACCCCGCGCTGCACCCATTCGATAACGTCCATCCCCGAACGTTCCCGCCCGGTTTCGGTAAAAACCTCCCACTTTCCAACGGCTTGCTGCTTTGCTTCGATGGAAAGCACCAGACATTGCGACCCGAACCGCCGCGCCACCTCGCCCAGCAACGCGGGTCGCGCCACCGCCGCCGTGTTGATCGCCACCTTGTCGGCCCCCGCGCGCAACAACTCGGTCACATCGTCAATATGGCGAATGCCGCCCCCCACCGTCATCGGCACAAACACATCCTGCGCCGTGCGCCGCACCACCTCGGTCAGTTTCGAGCGGCCATAAAGACTGGCCACGATGTCGATGTACAAAAGCTCATCCACCCCCGCCTCGTAATACCGCCGCGCAAACGCATAAGGCTCGCCCATCACGCGCAGACCTTCCAGTTGCACCCCCTTGATCAGGTTTGGCCCCTTGATATCCAGCCGCGCTATCAGACGAGGCGCCATCAGGCAGAATCTTGCCAAACCGGATGACGTAATTCCCAGCCGTTAGCAGTTTCTTTCCAGATATGCTCCGCTCGCCAAGAATCCACGACCATGCGGAATTCTTCGTCCGTAATCCCGCAATATTCCAAAAATTCAGTATAGTGCCGTTGCGGAAACTCGCCATCAAACTTCTTGACCAACGCTATCGCTTCTTCGCGATCAATTTTTCCGTCACGCACTTCATGTGCGGCATCTGAAGTGCATCGGCCGATACCAAACTTTATAAATCCAAGGTAGTAGTGATAACCGTCAATACTGTCGTCAAGGCTTGCATACTTAGAATAAGTTCCCTCCGACCGCACTGTATTCGGCGAAAATCCCGTATTTTCCTGACAATAGTAGAAATTTTCCTGCGGATCCCACATTGTGTAATATCCCAGAAAATGAATTTCAGTTCGATTTTTCATGATGCGTTCAAATGGCGGCGCCATGAATGGCCGCAAATCTAAGTTCGTGATGCCATGTGAAATCCAAAACTCTGGCGGCATACCAGAAAAGTAGTGCTTGTCGTGGTCTGCAATCTCACGGGTCGGGCGGCTTGCGTTTTTCATATCGCCGCCATATTCGACTTCTCCATTTTCGCCATACATGATCAGTTGGACATCATTCTGGACAGCCATCTGCAGTGGAAAGTTTGTTTGCCCATAAATAAACGGTTGAAATGGGTCGCCAAGGTGCAAAGTTGCGAGACGTGTCAGATTTTTAGTAACTATCCCGTTTGGCGTTCCAAAGATGTTGAAAAAACCGGAGTCAATGAAAGCTGAAAGATTCTTGCGCCCAATTTCGGTGGCTCTTAAAGGTGCCCAAGTTACAGTCAGCGGGTTCATTCCATATTTAAATTTAAGCAGATGAGCCACAAAGCTACCATCCTTACCACCACTACATGGCACAATGACATCATGGCTACCGTCAGATTTTCGGTGCGCATCACAAAGTGCTTGCAACTCACGTTCCCTTTCAGTCCAGTCAAACAGCGTTCGCTTCTGTTCCGCATACCGGCACGCGGAGCATATGCCCTCTTCATCAAATTTTATTCTAGGACGCTGGTTGGAAATAACGCAACGCAAGCAGAATTTTACTTCGCCAGGAAGGTTGTACAGCGCCTTGACGTCCCGCTTTTCCATTTTGTTAGTGTCTTCCATAGTTGCACGGCATTGCTTCGCTTACTTGAGCGTACCGTCAGTTTCAAGGAATTTGGTTAAGTTGGACCGCTTGTGCGGATCAATCGTGAACATGCTGACAGTACGATCGCTCGCACGCAACTTGTCCAAAAACTCGTAGAAGTTTGGCACAGTCGCGCCGCTCCCTTGTCGTGCCGCCCCAAGCGAAGGCTGCACATAGTCACCCGAGGCTTCGCCCCATTGCGTCTGGCCGCGCAAAGACCGCTCTTCCAGCCAAAAGTACGGGGTCGAGCCAAGATCAACCCCTACAAAGCCAATCCGCTTAAAGCCAAGCGCCAACGCCAGAAGTGTCAGTCGCGCCACACTGCCAGTCAGAGCAAAACTTAGTGCAAGGTCGGGCGTATCCAGCACCCGCCTCGCCATAAACTTCGCCCAGATATGATCAAACACTGCCAGCTTCTTCCGCACAGACACGGAAACCCGCGCATAGCGAAATACAGGAAACTCTCTCGCTAGTTTCGCAATCCATTCAGTTTCATGTTTTTTTCGGTTTTGGTACCAGATCAGCGCTGGTTTGGTCTGATTGCGCAGTTTTTCGGCGATGGCCCGATAGTCGGCATCGTATTCTACCAGTTCCAGCGAATACAGATCAAATGCAATCGGGGCCACTGCGGCCATATTGATGCAGGCTGATGTTCCCGCCTCGATCGCTGTAATATCGGCTTCTGACAGGTCGTTGACCGTGCCACCCGCGCCAATGATGTAAAACACATCCTGTGGCCCCGATGCCCGATACTGACCCAGCCGGGTGGTATCGACGCCCCGCGTCCGCAGCCACGCTCCCAGATAGCGCGCTTTGGTGATCCACAGATCTATCATCCACCCACCCATAGCCGCGCCAGTGCCAAGTCCTCGGGCGTGTCAATATCGAGCGATGTTACGCGCGCCATGACATAGCCAAGCGTCATTTCATCTACAAAGCTGCGCATCCGGCGCAGGCGCGCGACGCTGCTCAAGTAAATCGCGCCGTTCAGCAGGTAACTCGGCGGCAGATCCTGCCGCCGAGTTACCCCTTCCGGCGTGTCGATCAGCTTGCGCAACCGGCCCTGCGGCCCCATGCCATACATCCAATAGGGCGGCTCCTCCGCCTCGCACACCGAA
>JANNAV010000312.1:0-3004 GCA_031384695.1 Paracoccaceae bacterium | reverse complement strand
TGTCGATGACGCTTTCGGTGGATCACCGGGTGATCGACGGCGCTTTGGGGGCGGAGTTCCTGAAGGCGATTGTCGGGAACCTTGAAAACCCGATGGCGATGTTGGCGTAACAAAGCGGGGCAAGACGCGCTGTCTTGCCCCTCTGTTTTCGGGTACCGCGTCAGATGCCGCCTTTGATCAACTGGTCCATGGTGACGGAAGGCTGCGAGCAGCCGGCTTCGCCCACCACGCGGGCGGGAACCCCAGCGACGGTCTTGCACGGCGGCACGTCCATCAGCACCACCGAGCCTGCGGCGATGCGCGAGCAATGACCGATGGTGATGTTGCCCAGAACCTTGGCCCCTGCGCCGATCATCACGCCGTCGCCGATTTTCGGATGCCGGTCGCCGTCTTCCTTGCCGGTGCCACCCAGCGTTACCGAATGCAGCATCGAGACGTTATCGCCCACCACCGCCGTCTCGCCAATGACGATGGAATGGGCGTGGTCGATCATGATGCCACGGCCGACGCGTGCCGCCGGGTGGATATCGACGCCGAACACCTCTGACACCCGCATCTGCACGAAATAAGCCAGATCGCGCCGCCCGGTCTGCCAGAGCCAATGGCCGATGCGGTAAGCCTGCACCGCCTGATAGCCCTTGAAGAACAGGATCGGCTGGATGAAGCGCTGGCAGGCGGGGTCGCGGTCGAACACCGCCGTCAGATCGGCGCGGGCGGCCTGACCAAGTTCGGGGTCGGCGGCGTAAGCCTCGTCGGCGATCTCGCGCAGGATCTGCTCGCTCATCTCGCCCGAGGCGAGTTTCATCGAGAACCGGTAAGCCAGCGCGCGCTCCAGCGACGGATGGTGCAGCAGGCTGGAGTGGATCAGCCCGCCCATTAGCGGCTCGGTGCGCACGGCGTCATACGCCTCTTCACGCACCCGCGCCCAGACCGGATCGAGGGCAGTTACATTGGATTTGGTTTCAGCCATGGCGCAATCCCCCGGGTGAGTATGAGGCAAATATAGGCTCTCTTAGGCCCGAAGGCCAGAGCAGCGGCGAATTATCGGCCGATACGGCGGGCGAGGCTGGAGAGTTTGCGCGCGTTTTTGCCCAGATCGCGGGCTTTGCGGGCCTGTTCACGCTCGGCCGGGGTCATCTCGTCAGGCGATTTGCCACGGTTGGCGGCGATGGTGATACCGGTGTCGATGCCTTTGGTGATGATTTTCCGCAAGAAGATGTTCAGGATCATTTGCAGCAGGCGGGAGATATCCATCGCTTAATCCTCAAAAAGTTCGCTTTGGCCGGTTTGGCCATCGTCGTCGTCGGGGGGCGTTATCGCGCCGGGCAGCGGGCGGTTGTCGAGCAGGCCCGCCGCGCGCAGGTCTTTCAGGCCGGGCAGATCGCGGGCGGATTCAAGGCCGAAGTGATCAAGGAAATGTTCGGTCACCACGAACGTCACCGGGCGGCCGGGGGTCATGCGGCGGCGGCCAAAGCGGATCCAATCCAGCTCGATCAGCTGATCAACGGTGCCCCGGCTGACGGCAACGCCGCGGATCTCTTCAATCTCGGTGCGGGTGACGGGCTGGTGATAGGCCACGATGGCGAGGGTCTCGATGGCGGCACGCGACAGTTTGCGGTGCTCGGTGGCCTCAAGGTGCATCAGGTGGCCAAGGTCGGGGGCGGTGCGGAAGGCATGCGCATCCCCCACCCGGGTCAGGCTGACGCCGCGCCCCTCATAGCGGCGCATCAGCGTCACCAGCGCCTCGGCGGGATCGCAGCCATGCGGCATGCGCCCGGTGATCTGGGCCAGCGTCATCGGTTCGGCGCTGGCAAACAGGATCGCCTCGACCATGCGTTCCTGTTCGGCCTGTGGCGGCACCTCGAACAGCGATTTCTCGATTGGGTCCGGGCCGTTCACGCGCCATCCTTTCGGCGCAGCATCAGGGGCGCGAAGGTTTCAGACTGGCGCAGGCTGACATCGCCGCGCTTGGCCAGTTCCAGCACGGCTGCGAAATGGGCGGCAGTGGCAGAGCGGCGGCGGGCGGGGCTGGCGTCCCAGCCTTCGGGCAGAAAGCTGACCAGATCAGACCAGTCGCCAAGGTGGCCGATCAGGGCGCGCAGGCGTTCAAGGGCCTGTTCCATGGTGAAAACATTCTCGCGGTCAAAGGCATAGGGGCGAAATTCATCGCGGGTGCGGATGCGGGCATAGGCGCGCATCAGATCGAGGAGGGTGGCGGTGTAGGTGGTGGTCTTGCGGCGTTCAACGGTTTCGGGAATGCCGCGGGCAAAGAAATCGCGGCCCAGCTGATCGCGGCCCATCAGGCGGGCGGCGGCCTCGCGCATGGCGCCCAGCCGTTCCAGTTGGAAGGCGAGGTGGCTGGCAAGGTCTTCGGCGGAGGGGCCCGCGTCGCCCGGCTCGGGTGGCAACAGCAGGCGGGATTTGAGATAGGCAAGCCAGGCCGCCATCACCAGATAATCGGCGGCAAGCTCGATCCTAAGGGCCTGCGCGCGGTTGACGAAAACCAGATATTGCTCGGCCAGTTGCAGCACCGAAATGCGGCGCAGATCGACCTTCTGGCTGCGCGACAGCATCAGCAGCAGATCGAGCGGGCCCTCAAAACCATCGACATCGACGATCAGCGCCTCGTCCGCCAGCCGCTCGGTGGGGCTGCGGGGCGGCTGGGTCCAGTCTTCGGGCAGCGGCTCAGGCATCGGCGGTTCCGGCAAGGAATGCGCGAAGTTCGGCCTCCAGCGCGGCTATGTCAACCGGGTATGGCGCGTGGCGGCGGGCGATGGCGGCGTGGGCGCGGCTTTGAGTGTCGAGGCGCATGGTGCCAACGGCTGCGGCCACCGCCTGCATCTCGGCAAGATCGCCTTTGCAATGCAGGGCGATATCGCAACCGGCGGCCAGCGAGGCGGCGGCGCGGCTGGCGAGGGTGCCGGAAAGCGCCTGCATATTCAGATCATCGGTGATCAGCAGGCCCTGAAAGCCGATCTCGTCACGGATGGCACGGATCATGGGC
>JANNAV010000042.1:0-3476 GCA_031384695.1 Paracoccaceae bacterium | reverse complement strand
GCCATGTTCCGGGTCACGGCCCTGCACCAGGCCAGGATCGCCGGGTCATGAAGTGCCAAACGCTGGCAAAGGCCGATCTCGATCTGCCAAAGCTCCAGCACGGCTCCGGTTGCGGCGACCGACAGTTCAGGATGCGCCTTGAATCCGAGCGCCACATGCGTGCCATCCGGCAACCACGAGGCGGCGGCGACCACGCGCACGCCGTAGCCGGTCGAGATGTCCGTCAGCGCGGTCCTGCGCTCCCGCGCATCCAGGGCGTCAACCGCCACCGCCGGGATGCCGGCCAGCGCAGGGTCTATCCGTCTGCGGCGGCGGGCGCCGTACCACCACCGCCCGATCGCGTCCCGCTCGATCAGTTCCAGCAGCGCCGCAAGGCAGGCGGCCGGGTGGCTTGCCCCGGCGGCACAGCCCGACGAGGTCGCCACGGTCACCGCGCCCGCGTCGCCAGGGCTGCGCCTGCCGATGATCGCGTGGTCCGCAGGCACATAGCGGACGGCACCGGACAGCGCGTCGGTGCATGCGCACCATTCGATCACGGCGCTGTCGCGGGCGGGCGGCGGGCACCAGTCGATCCCGTCATGCGCGCGGTTCCAGCGGGCGCGGTCTGCCATCTGGCCCGGGGAAAAGCCCAGCAGCGACTGCGGCGCGATGGCCTGGCTGCCAAGATCGCGGGCGCTGGCCCGGATGAAACGGTCTTCGGGCCAGCCGCAGCAGCTTGCGATTTCGACAATCTCTCCCAGCCCGCTTTCGCGGCAGGCGCGCAGGCTCAGTCCGCGCCCGCACCCCGCGCGGCCCGCCTCCGGCCGGGCGGCGGCGGGAAAACCGGGCCACTTCCGCACCGCCCCGGGCGCTGGAACATAGAACGCCAGATGCGCCGCTGTGCCGGGGGCATCCACCCCGATTTCCACAAAATCCGACAAGAGCGACAGCACTGCGTTTGCCATTGCAGCAAGTAACTTGTTTGATCACAGGAATTCAATGGTAAGAACGCGCTGCGGTTCGGAGCAGCACATGGCTACGCAAGTCGGTCCAGATGACGGTATCGAGGCGACGCGGCTGAAGGTCGTGGTCTTTTTCGACCTTGTCGAGTCAAGCCGCCTGATGAGCAGCCGTGAAAGTGCGACCATCAAATTCCTGCAGGACGCCTTTGCGGTCTTCCGCACGGCCTCGGAGCGGACCGGTGGCGAGATCATCAAGACCACCGGCGATGGCGCGTTGATCCTGTTCGACAGCGCCACTGCCGCGCTCGAATTCGCGACCGGGGTGCACAAGGCCGTGACCTGCATCGAAAGCGGACTGGACGGCACGCTGGCGTTTCGCGCCGGGGCCCATGTCGGCGAGATCTTTCCGCGCGACGGCGACGTCTATGGCCACGCGGTCAACCTGGCGGCCCGGCTGCAATCGGTGGCAGACCCGGGTGAAACCTGCGTGTCCTCGGATGTCTACAGCCTGGTGAGCCGCCATTCGCGGTTCGCATTCGAGGCCCTGGGCGGCCGGCGTCTGAAGAACATCCCCGAACTGGCGGTGGTCTATCTGGTGCGCGAAACCGCCACCCCCGATGCGCAGCAGGCATTGCGGCGGCTGACCGTGGTGACGGTTGGCGGCCCGGGGCTGCGGCCCGTTTTCGATGCGCGGCCCGCCTTCGATGCGCGGCCCGCCTTCGACATGCGGCCCGCCTTCGACATGCGACTGGCCCCTGTCGGCTATCTCGCGCTCAACATGCAAGAGACCGAGTCTCTCGGGCGGCTTTGTGCGCTGTTCAGGCCCGGCGTGCCGGAAGCCGAGGCGCGCCGCTCGCTTGGCAGGGTGTTGCGCCAGATCACCGGCCGGTACGGCGGTATCCTGCGGCGCGGTGCCGGTTCGGTCGGTCTGGCGCGCGAGGTCGTCGATGTCGATCTTGAGGATCTGGAGACCCGGATACGGACCGGTCAGGTCGATCACCTGCTGCTGCGCAGTGGCGACTGGCCGGACCACATCCTTGCCGGCACCGACGGCATCGGGGCGTCCTATGCCGGGTGGCTGAACGTCGCCCGGACCGAGTGGCGGTTGCGGATCGCCCAGGCCCTCGAGACCTGCCTCGACCGGTTCCAGCCGCAGGATACCGAGATGCGCGATGCGGCAACCGCCCTGCTGCGGCTGGAACCGGGGCACGAACTGGCGGCCCGGGCGCTGATCCGGCACTACCGCGCGGCCGACAATCCGGGGGCGGCAGTCCGCGTCTACGATGCCCTGAGCGAGACCCTGCATCGCCGGTTCGGCATCAAACCAAAGCCCGCGACGCTGGCCGCCCTGCGCGATGTCGCACTTGCAGGCGACCGGGAACCGGCGGCCACCGCGCAGCAACTGTTGCGGATACAGGTGATGCCGTTCACGGCATCGGACGATGGCAGCGCCGGGTTGCTGAAAAGCCTGCGCAGCCAGATCCTGGCAAGCCTCGCCTGTTTCCGCGGCTGGATCGTCGCCGAGGGCGAGCAGCCGGACGACAGGGGTGGCACCGACGGCGACTATCGTCTGCAGGCGACCGAGACCCGGCTGGGGGCCCGACGGTCCATCGCCCTGTCGCTGACCAAAACCGAAAGCGGCCGCGTGATCTGGTCCGACATCGTGGCCCTGCGCAGCGACCGCATCCACGCCGTTCAGCGGCTGGCGGTCGCCCGGATTGCGGCGACGCTCGAGGTCTATCTGACGACCGACCGGATGAGTTCGGGGCGCAGCGACCCGACGCATGGCATCGTCGACGAATGGTTGCGGGCCGAGCGGCTGTTTTGGCGCTGGACACCGGCGGCGCAGGCCGAGGCGGCCGAATGCTATCGGGCGCTGATTGCCAAGGCGCCCGACTATGCGCCGCCCTATGCCAGCCTTGCCGCGATGCAGAACGTCCAGCACATCGTGCGGCCCGGCGCGCCGCGCGACCGCGCGGCAGGCCGTGTGGCCTATGAGCTTGCCGAGCGGGCGACCGAGCTTGATCCCCTCGATGCGAGAAACCAGCTTGCGGTGGCCTGGTCGGCGGCGCTGGCGGGCGATTTCGACAAGGCGTCGATCCATATGGAGATGGCGGCGCGGCTGAACCCCGACAGCCCGCGCACGCTGATTTCCTGCGCCATGGGCTTTGCCTTTTTCGGAGAGCATGACCGTGCCAGAGCCGCGCTTGACCACAGCCTGACCTGCTCGCCGCTGCTGCTCGGCTATCAGTGGTGCTATGCGGCTTCGGTCTATTTCCTGTCAGGCGACCTCGAGGCCGCGCTGATCGCTGTCAATCGCGGGCGCGACCACATCATCGACAACCCCGGCTGGCACGCCGCCATTCTGACCCGGATGGGCCGCCATGACGAAGCCGGGGACGCCTTCCGCCGCCTGCTGGGTGCGGTGCGTCCGGCCTGGTGCGGGGCAGAGGAACCGACGCCCGGCGTGGTCTATGCCTGGTTCACCGGTGCCTACCCGATCCGCCGCCCGCAAGAGCGCCGGTTGCTGGAGTT
>JANNAV010000296.1:0-1761 GCA_031384695.1 Paracoccaceae bacterium | reverse complement strand
AGTGAGTTTACCAGATACACAAACCCCGGCGCGCCGTTGGCCTTTGGCACCGGGATGCAGGCGTAATCGGTCCCCGACACTTTGCCCGCGTTGGTGAATTCGCCCTTGGCCCAATCGCCCATGATCTGCATCGCGGCCTCGCCGTTGATCACCATGGCCGAGGCCAGGTTCCAGTCGCGGCCCGGCGCGTTTTTGTCGATCATGCCGCGCAACGCCGCCAGTTCGGTGAACACGGCAACCATTTCCGGTCCGCGCAGGGTGGCATCATCCAGATCAACCAAAGCTTTGCGGTAGAAATCGGCACCGCCAACGCCCAATGCCACGGCCTCAAACATATAGGCCTCTTGCCAGGCCTGCCCGCCGTGGGCCAGCGGGATGATCCCGGCTTCAAGGAATTTCGGCGCAAGGGCGTTCAGCTCGTCCCACGTCGTCGGATAGGCAGCACCAATTTTGTCAAACGCGGCTTTGCTGGCCCAGATCATATCGGTGCGGTGAACGTTGGTGGGCACCGAGACATAATGGCCGTCGATCTTGGTGAAATCCTTCACCGCTTGCGGCAGAACGGCATCCCAGCCTTCGGCAGCGGCCAAAGCATCAACATTGCCAAGCAGGCCTTCATTGGCCCAGTCAATCACGTTCTGACCCAGCATCAGCATGGCCGCAGGTGGGTTACCTGAGGCAATACGTGCCTGCAACGCGGTCTTGGCGGCATCGCCACCACCGCCAGCCACCGGCGCATCGGCCCATGCCACGCCGTCGGCAACCACCTTGTCCCGCACGGCGGACAGGGCCGCAGCCTCGCCGCCGCTGGTCCAGAAATGCATCACTTCAACCGAAGGTTCGGCAAAAGCCGGCGCTGCGGATATTCCGCATAGCAATGCGGTTGTTATGGACAATTTGTTCATTTTGTCGTTCCTCTGCAGATGTTCGCCCGTGTCTGTTGCAAACTGGGCTGTGGGTTGAACGAAAGATCGCCGGGCGGCTCCACCCGTCCGGCGATCGGCTTAGCCCTTGACGCTGCCCGCCATCAGCCCGCGCACAAAGTAGCGGCCTGCGACGATGTAGACAAAAAGGGTGGGCAAGGCGGCAAGGATAGCGCCCGCGAAATGGACGTTGTATTCTTTGACACCTGTTGACGATTGAACGAGGTTGTTCAGCGCCACTGTCATCGGCTGGCTGGTGCCGCCGAATGACACGCCGAACAGAAAATCGTTCCAGATATTGGTGAACTGCCAGATGACGGATACCACCGTGATCGGCCCCGACACTGGCAGCATGATGCGCCAGAAGATGCGGAAAAACCCCGCCCCATCAATCATCGCCGCGCGCACCAGTTCGGTGGGGAAACTGGCGTAATAGTTGCGGTAATACAGCGTGGTGAACCCGATACCATACACCACATGCACCAGAACCAGCCCTGATACCGTTCCTGCCAGCCCCAGCTTGCCCAACACCATCGCCATCGGGATCAGCACGGTTTGAAACGGGATAAAGCAGGAAAACAGCATCAGCCCGAAGATGATCGTATCATACTTGAACCGCCATTTCGTCAGCACATAGCCGTTCAGCGCGCCAACCACTGTCGATATCGCCACCGCAGGCACCACCATCAGGATCGAGTTCAGGAAATATGGGCGCAACCCGGTAGGCTCCACCCCGATCTGCGCCGTGGCCCAGGCTTGCCGCCACGGCTCCAATGTGAACACCTCCGGCAGGGCAAGCATATTGCCGCCAGTGATTTCCGCCAAAGGTTTGACCGAA
>JANNAV010000033.1:0-1912 GCA_031384695.1 Paracoccaceae bacterium | reverse complement strand
GCGGGGCAGCCCCTGACCACCCACACGCCCGAGGCATCGCGGGCGGCAGGGATCGCGATGAACTTTCAGGAAATGAGCCTGATCCCCACCCTGACCGTGGCGCAGAACGTGTTTCTGACCCGCGAAGCGAAAGGGAAGGCTGGGTTGATCGACGATGCCGAGGCCGAACGCCGGGCGGCGCAAATCTTTGCCATGCTTGAGGTGCAGGTGAACCCCAAGGCCATTGTCGGCGACTTGGGGGCCGGGCAAAAACAACTGACCGAAATTGCCAAGGCGATCAGCCAGGACGCGAGGATTCTGGTGCTGGACGAACCTTCAACCGCGCTTGCCGTGTCGGATGTGGAACGCCTGTTCACCTTTTTGCGCAAGCTGAAAGCGCAAGGCGTGGCGATCATCTACGTCTCGCACCGGATGGACGAGATTGCCCGCATCGCCGACCGCGCGACCATCTTTCGTGACGGCAGGCATGTGATTACCGCACCGATGTCGGACCTGCCGATTGACACGATGATCGAACATATTGTCGGCAAAAGGTCCAAGGGGCTGGCCGATGTCCAGCGCGGCAACACCCTGCGCGGCGAGGTGCTGCTGGAGTTGAAAAACCTCACTGGCCCGCACAAGCCGGAAAACGTCTCGCTGACCCTGCACCGCGGCGAGGTGCTTGGGCTGGCAGGGCTGTTGGGCTCTGGCCGCTCGGCTCTGGCGCGGGTGATTGCGGGGGTGGAGCCTGCTGTGTCCGGAGAAATCCGGATCAAGGGCAAACTGGTGTCCATCCGCAAACCGGGTCAGGCGATTGCCAATGGCATCGCGCTGGTGCCCGAAGCCCGGGCCACCCAAGGCATCATTCCGGCGCATTCGGTGGCCTCGAACATGGTGATGGCGGTTCTGGATAACCTGTCCAGCGCCGGTATGGTCGATCAGGCACGGGCCAATGCGCTGACCGATCAGATGATTGGGCGGCTGGCGGTTAAAACCGGCAGCCGGGATCATGCGGTGTCGACCCTGTCGGGCGGCAATCAGCAAAAGGTGGTGATCGGCAAATGGCTGGCGACAAACCCCGAGATCCTGCTGCTGGACGAACCCACGGCGGGCATCGACATCGGGTCCAAGTCGGAAATCATCAAACTTGTCCGGGAGTTGGCGGCGGCGGGCAAGGGGGTCATCATGATTTCCTCAGAACTTTCCGAACTTCTGACCGCCTGCGACCGCATTCTGGTGATGGCCGATGGCCGCGCCCACCAGGACCTGCCGCGCGACGCTTTGGACGACCCCGATTTTGCCGATGATCCCGCACATGCCCTGCAAGCCGCTGAACGCCGCCTGCAAGTCGAAATTCAAAAAGCCCTGGCGGCTTCGGAGGTGTCCCATGCTTGACAAGATCCTCGCCAACTGGCGGCAGTACATCATCTACATCGGGTTTGTGGTGATCTTTGTAGTCTTTGCCATCACCCTCAGCCACAAGGGCTTTCTCAACCCCAACAATCTGCTGAACATCGTCCGGCAAACCGCGATGATTGCGGTGATGGCCATTGCAATGACCTTCGTGCTGTCCGCCGGGGAAATCGACCTTTCCGTCGGTGCCGTCGCCGGATTGGCGACCGTCACCGTCGCCATGGCGATTGCCGTCGCCGGGCCTTTGGCCGGGGTGCTGGCTGGGCTGGCGACCGGCATCGCCGTCGGCATGTTCAACGGCTGGCTGACGACCAGGATCGGCATTCCTTCTTTCCTGACCACTCTTGCCATGATGGGCATCGCCAAGGGTGTGGCGATGTGGATTTCCGATACCGCAGCCGTGCCGATCCTCAGCCCCGGCTATTCCTGGCTGTTCGGCGGCGGTAATATCGGGCCGATCCCGGTGCTGCTGTTCTGGATGGCCATTCTGGGCGGCATCGGGCAAATCGTGCTGCGCCGG
>JANNAV010000234.1:0-1715 GCA_031384695.1 Paracoccaceae bacterium | reverse complement strand
CGGGGACGCCTTCCGCCGCCTGCTGGGTGCGGTGCGTCCGGCCTGGTGCGGGGCAGAGGAACCGACGCCCGGCGTGGTCTATGCCTGGTTCACCGGTGCCTACCCGATCCGCCGCCCGCAAGAGCGCCGGTTGCTGGAGTTTCGCGGCCCCCCGCCCGGCTAGGCGCAGCGGCGGAAAGTGATGGAGGCGAGGGTGTAGTGGGCTGCTCTGTTGCGCGCAGGGTAGTCGATTGTGCCGGGACCGGTGTAGATTGCATTGATGTCATCGGCAACGCCCAGCACATACATTGTTTCGGGATCTATGATCCGGCTGCGGTCTCCGGGGATCACGATTTCCATCTTTCGGTCGTCCTTGTCCTTGTCGTCGTCCTCATGGACCGAGAGACTGATCGTGTCGCCCGTCTCGAGCGTGCAGTATATCTTCTTCTTGTGTTCAGCGCCGGGAAGCTTGGTGACCTGAATGATCTTCAGGAAAGTCCCAGCGGTTTCCTCAATAAACAGCGCGTAATTTGGGTCGATACCGACACCGGCCTGATGCGCACCGTTTGCCGCCTGAAGTGCACGGCGAACACAGACGGCAGGAGCGATGGCCAAGGCGGCCAATTTTCCCTGCAGTTTTTCACCGAGAAAGCGCACGCCGTCCCGCCGCGCAGCATTTGGATTTGTCATGGTCACATTCTTGCAGACAATCGAGAGCATCGTTTCCTCCTTCTGTTGCGGGCATTATGCGGTTGCATGACGAACGAATTCGCGCAGGCCGAAAATTCCGTGCTTGTTCACAAGGCAGCCGTCCGGCTGGAAGGATTTCTCCTTGAATTCCGCCGACAGAATGCCTTCCGGATCCTCGGCGATGCCGGTGTAGATCGTCTCCATCACGATGCGGCTGGTGAGCGGACCAAATCGGTTGCCGCAGGCGGGCGTCAGGGCAGACTCCCGCAGGCAATAGAACCACAGCGGCGTGCACTCGGTAAAATCCACATCAGTCCTGTTGAGGAAACTCTTCAGGTCGTCTGAAGTGACTTTGGCAATTTCCTCAGAAGTCAGCATATCCGGCAACTGAGCGCTGGCGGGCAACAGCGCGTTGATCGCGGCGTGCAGCGTCTGTGCATCGGGAAGGCCAGCCAGCCGACCGCGCAACAGCGTCTGCACTGGTAACGGGGTAGCGGCGTCCCCATATTTCGAAGGATAGGTCGACATATCGTAATTCACGATCTCGCGAAACTGCCACCATGAAACCGCTTGCAGACCGTCGCCCATCCGTTCGTCGATGGCCATCGCGAGATTGGGACGTTCCGCTGGAGACAGGTCGACCAGACTGTCCCAGCGGACAGGCCAGCTGTTGTTAAGCCGACGTTCCTTGTCGGTGTCAGCACCGCTCTCGAGGTACCCGCCGCGGTGCGTGTGACGCATTAGATCCGAGACCGTCGCAACAGGGTTGTCCGAAAAATCTTCGTACCTGCCCCGCACCATGCTGTGGCCGACCCGGAACGCCGCCAGGGCAAACTCCAGCGGCACGAAAAAGGGCGCGCGGGCGATGATCTTCGGGCCACCCATGTGGACGACATCCTCATAGGCAGCCGGATCGATGATCTGGCGCAGATAGTCATACAGCACGACGTGCTGGAAATGCTGTTTCGTCGCGCGCTGCGCATCCGCCGCGTGGCCATGGCACGCCAGCATCTTCCAGTAAAAGCGCGTCATCATCACCGTGAACT
>JANNAV010000196.1:0-2594 GCA_031384695.1 Paracoccaceae bacterium | reverse complement strand
GTGCTGGTGGCCTCGCTCAACCGGGCGGCCAAGCGCAATGCGCTGGATGCGCAAAGCATCGAGGATCTGATCCGTCTGTTCGATGCGGTGCCAAGGGCGGGCATCAGGGCGGTGGTGCTGCGGGCGGAGGGCACGCATTTCTGCGCCGGGCTGGATTTGGTGGAGCATCATACCGAGGACCGCCGCCCCGAAGATTTCATGCATCTCTGCCTGCGCTGGCACGAGGCGTTCAACAAGATGGAATATGGCGGCGTGCCGATCATTGCGGCGCTGAAGGGGGCGGTGGTCGGCGGCGGGCTGGAACTGGCCAGTTCGGTGCATATCCGGGTGGCCGATCACAGCACCTATTTCGCGCTGCCCGAAGGCCAGCGGGGCCTGTTCACCGGTGGCGGGGCGACGATCCGGGTGGCGGGGCTGGTGGGCAAGGCGCGGATGATCGACATGATGCTGTCGGGCCGGGTCTATCAGGGGGCCGAGGCGGTTTCGATCGGCATGTGCCAGTATCTGGTCGAGGATTCCGAGGCCAAGGCGCTGGAACTGGCGCATCTGGCGGCTGGGAACCCGCCGCTCACGAATTTTGCCATTTGCTCGGCGATATCGCATATGCAGAACATGTCGTCTTTCGATGCCGCTTATGCCGAGGCGGTGGTGGCGGGGATCGTGAACACCCAGCCCGCCGCGCGCGCGCGTCTTGCGGCGTTTGCCGACAAGACGGCGGCACGGGTGCGGCCGAACAAGGTATGAAGGATTAGGGCGATGAGTTTTCGGGCGCTGGTGGTGGAGAAGGATGAAAGCGGCGTCACCCACGCGGGCGTGCAGGTGCTGGACGATGCGCACCTGCCGCCGGGCGAGGTGACGGTGGCGGTGGAATATTCCACCCTGAACTACAAGGACGGGCTTTGCCTTGGCTCCGGTGGAGGCATGGTGCGGCAGTATCCGCATGTGCCGGGGATTGATTTCGCGGGCCGCATCGAGGCATCGGATGACGCGCGCTATGCGCCCGGTGACCGGGTGGTATTGACCGGCTGGCGGGTGGGCGAGGCGCATTGGGGCGGCTTTGCCAGCCGCGCGCGGGTCAAGGCCGATTGGCTGGTGCCGTTGCCCGAGGGGTTGACCACGCGGGCTGCGATGGCGGTGGGCACGGCGGGCTTTACCGCGATGCTGGCGGTGATGGCGCTGGAGGATCACGGCCTGGTGCCGGGCCATGGCGAGGTGCTGGTGACCGGGGCTGCGGGCGGCGTGGGTTCGGTCGCCACCGCCCTGCTGGCCGGCCTTGGCTACCAGGTGGCCGCCGTCACCGGGCGGCCTGAAACCGCAGGCTATCTGCGCGCCCTCGGGGCCAGCCGCATCATCGCGCGCGCCGATCTGGCCGAAGCCGTCAAGCGCCCGCTGGAGGCCGAGGTTTGGGCGGGCTGCATTGATGCGGTGGGGGGGGCGATGCTGGCGCGGGTGCTGGGGCAGATGAAATATGGCGGCTCGGTTGCGGCGGTGGGGCTTGCCGGGGGGGCAAGCCTGCCCGCTTCGGTGATCCCGTTCCTGTTGCGGGGCGTCAATCTGCTTGGCATCGACTCGGTCCTGAAACCCTATGCCCACCGCCTGCGCGCCTGGGAGCGCATCGCGCAAGAACTGCCGATGGCCAAACTGGAGCCGATGATACGCACGGCATCCCTCGCCGATCTGCCCGCGCTGGGCGCCGCAATCCTTGCGGGCCGCGTCCAAGGCCGCGTCGTGGTTGATGTAAACACCTGACCGCGCGCTTGCGCCTTCTTCATTGCCCAAATATCCCACAGGGGTACGGGGGTGTGAAACCCCCGTTCTTCAACAGTGGGTGCGGGGGTGTGAAACACCCGCTCTTTTGGGTGCACCTCAGTCAACCGCGCCCACAATCGGCGTCAAAAGCCGCAGGCAGGCCGCGCGCGCGCGGGCTGCGGAAAACAGCGCCGGGTCGATGCATTGTTCAAGCCAAAGCCCGTCGATCAGGGCAATCAGGGATATCGCAACCCCTGAGGCATCAATCACCAGCCCCCGTGCCTGTGCCAGATCCTGCAGGCTTTGCGCCACCCGCGCGCGGTAGACCGCGTAATGCTTACGGTGTTCCGCCTGCAGGGCGGGCGAGGTTGCAATCTCGCCCCACAACGCCAGCCAGATCTTCAAGCCGCCGGGGTTGAAGTTTCCGGGCGCAAACAGATGTTCGATCAGCGTCGCAAGATCCGGTGCCGCCTCGGGCGCAAGGCTTGCCAGCATCGGCTGGTAGGCCGCCGCATAAACCGCCGCAAGCAGCCCCTCCTTGGAGCCGAAATGATGCGTCACCAGCCCGCGCGAGGCCGCCGCCTTGCGGCAGATATTGTCGATGGTAAAGGCCGCGATGCCGCCTTCGGCAAGGCAGGCAAGGCCCGCCTCGATCAGCATGGCGGCGCGAACCTCGGACGTATAGCGGCGATAGCGGGGGCTGGTTTGCGGCATGAAGGCTTTCGGCTTGAGGCGGGCTGAACAGCAAAGCGCCCGCGCCAATGGTGCAGGGTTTTCAGCCTGCCGTCAAAGCCTGCCACGCTGGCGCGATTTCAGGGCGGGGTGAGGTTCGTGAAAACCACCCG
>JANNAV010000171.1:0-26854 GCA_031384695.1 Paracoccaceae bacterium | reverse complement strand
TATTATTACGCCAAACCCAAAAGCATGGCCGTCAAGCCGAAATCGCTGGACGAGGTGGACCCGAAACTGCTTGCGACCTACGCCAAGCTGGGGATTCCGTTGAAGGAACAAGCGCTTCTGGCGGGGGTTGAAGCGCCGGAGGGTGAGCGGCGGGTGGCGGTGGATGCAGTGTTCGACTCCGTTTCGCTTGGCACCACGTTTCAGGCGGAACTGAAAAAGGCAGGGGTGATCTTCTGCTCGATCTCGGAGGCGCTGCGCGAGCACCCGGAACTGGTGAAGAAATACATCGGCTCAGTGGTGCCTGCGACGGACAACTTTTTTGCGACGCTGAATTCGGCGGTGTTTTCGGATGGATCCTTTGTCTACATCCCCGAAGGCGTGCGCTGTCCGATGGAGCTTTCGACCTATTTCCGCATCAATGCCGAGAACACCGGCCAGTTCGAGCGGACCCTGATCATTGCCGAAAAAGGCAGCTATGTCAGCTATCTGGAGGGTTGTACTGCGCCAAAGCGCGACACTCACCAGTTGCATGCGGCGGTGGTGGAACTGGTGATCCTGGAGGACGCGGAGGTGAAATATTCCACCGTCCAGAACTGGTATCCGGGCGATGAAAACGGCGTCGGCGGGATTTACAACTTTGTCACCAAACGCGCCGATTGCCGGGGCGCGCGGGCCAAGGTGATGTGGACCCAAGTGGAAACCGGCTCGGCGATCACCTGGAAGTATCCGTCCTGCATCCTGCGCGGCGACGATTCTCAGGGCGAGTTCTACTCGATTGCCATCGCCAACAACGCGCAGCAGGCCGATACCGGCACCAAGATGATCCATCTGGGCAAGAACACCAAGTCGCGGATTGTCTCGAAAGGGATTTCGGCGGGGCGGGCGCAGAACACCTATCGGGGCCTCGTGTCGATGCATCCCAAGGCCACCAATTCGCGCAATTACACCCAGTGCGACAGCCTGCTGATCGGCGACAAGTGCGGCGCGCATACCGTGCCCTACATCGAAGTGCGCAACAACTCATCCCGGGTGGAGCATGAGGCGACCACCTCGAAGGTGGATGAGGATCAGTTGTTTTACTGCCGCTCGCGCGGGATGAACGAGGAAGAAGCGGTGGCGCTGGTGGTGAACGGCTTCTGCAAGGAGGTGCTGCAGGCGTTGCCGATGGAGTTTGCCATGGAAGCACAAAGCCTGGTGGCGATCTCGCTTGAGGGCAGCGTTGGATGAACGCAGGCTCTATCCGGTTGTTCTGGTGGGAAAAAGTCGTCAACTTTGGCGACCGGATGGCGGCTGACATTGTGCAGGCAGTCTCGGGCCGGAGGGTGGAGCGGGCGTCACCGTTCGAGGCGGAGTTGTTTGCCACAGGCTCGATTGTGACGGCGGCGATGCGGGGGGCGGGACCACGGCGCAAGATCGGGGTGCCTGTGGTTTGGGGTTCGGGGCTGATGGGGGCGGTGCCGCAGGAGTTGGCGGCGCGCCGGGTGGAATATGTGGCGGTACGCGGGCCTTTGACGCAGGCGTTGCTGGATCTTCGCCCGCTGCCGTTGGGTGATCCGGGGCTGTTGGCGGTTGATTTGTTCGCCGCACCCGCGCGGGGCGAGACGATTGGCATCGTGCTGCACCACTCGCAAAAAGCCGATCCGCAGGTGAAAGCGCGCCTGCTGTCGGCAGGGCCGTTTGCGTTCATTGACCCCACTGATCCCGACCATCTGGGCGTGATCCGGCAGATTGCCGCCTGCCGGCATGTGTTTTCCTCTGGTCTGCACGGGTTGATCGTGGCGGATGCGTTTGGTGTGCCGAACACTTGGCTTGATCCGGCGGGCATTCACCATTCAGCCGCCTTCAAGTTCCATGACTATGCCCTGAGCATTCGCAGAATGTTGAATATTCCCATGGCGTTGCAAGACATAGCTGAAGCGGTGCGCCACTTGCCGACCGGGCTTGACGAGCCAGCCTATATGGCCGATGTGCATGCGGCACGCGAAGGTTTGCGCGAGAATTTTCCCCATGCTTTGCTGACAAACACTGCCGGGATTGTTGACCCGGCGTTCATTCCCGGCGCCCTTGCACGGGTGCATGACCTGCCTGAAGGAAGATAGAATGCTGGACATCAAAAACCTGCATGTGAAGCTGGACGAAGAGGATAAGGTGATCCTGCGCGGCGTTGATCTGCGCATCAGGGCGGGTGAGGTGCATGCCATCATGGGGCCGAATGGGTCTGGCAAATCAACGCTGTCTTATGTGCTGTCCGGGCGCGATGGCTATGAGGTGACGGCGGGGTCGGCCACGCTTGAGGGCCATGATTTGCTGGCGATGGCGCCGGAAGACCGCGCCGCGGCGGGGCTGTTTTTGGCGTTTCAATACCCGGTGGAGATCCCCGGTGTGGGCAACATGACGTTCTTGCGCACGGCGGTGAATGCGCAGCGCAAATCGCGCGGCGAGCCTGAAATGAGTGCTGGCGAGTTTCTGAAAGTGGTGCGCGAGAAGGCGAAGCTGTTGAAGATCGACGCCGAGATGTTGAAGCGCCCGGTGAATGTGGGCTTTTCGGGTGGCGAGAAAAAGCGCAATGAAATCCTGCAGATGGCCATGTTGGAGCCGCGCATGTGCATCCTTGACGAAACCGATTCGGGGCTTGATGTGGACGCGATGAAGCTGGTGGCCGAGGGGGTAAACGCCCTGCGCTCGGCCGGGCGGGCGTTTCTGGTGATCACCCATTATCAGCGGCTTCTGGACCATATCAAACCGGACGTGGTGCATATCATGGCGGCGGGACGGATCATCAAGACGGGCGGGCCGGACCTGGCGCTGGAGGTTGAGGTGAACGGCTATGCGGGGCTGTTGGCGGAGGCTGAGTGACGATGGGATTGGTGCAGGTAAAGCAGGATCAGCTTGCAGCGCGGCTTGCCGGGTTGGTTCTGCCGCAAGGGGGCTGGCTTGGAGCACTGCGCGCCGGGGCTTTGACGCGGCTGTCGGCGATGGGATTGCCGGGGCGGCGCGATGAATATTGGCGCTACAGTGATCCCGCGACCCTGATTGCGGCCGAGGCGGCGCTTGCGGCGGTGCTTGATGTGTCGGACGAAGCGCCGGTGTTTGGCGCCATTGACCGGGTGAAGCTGGTTTTCGTGGACGGGGTGTTTGATGCCGATGCCTCGGATGATCTGGCGTTGGCGGGGGTGGAGATCGGGCGTCTGGCAGATGCCGGGCCGGGGCATTGGGCGCAAAGCCTTTATTCGGGGCTGGAAGCGGAGGGGCAAAACCCAGTGGCGCGGCCTCTGGCCACGCTCAATTCCGCCTATGCAACCGATGGGGTGTTGATCCGGGTTACAGGTAAGGCGGCGAAACCTGTTTCCTTGATTTACCTGCGTAAATCAACAAGTTCCGATGTGATGCTGCATCATTGCATCAAGTTGGATCCGGGGGCGGAACTGACCTTGACCGAGAACGGGCCGGGGGCTGCGCGGTTCAACACGGTGATGGAGATTGAACTGGCGGCGGGCGCGCGGTTTCACCACATCCGTGCGCAGGGGCGCGATCATGAACGCCGCAGCGCCACGCATGTTTTTGCGCGTCTAAGCGCGGCGGCGGTGCTGAAATCGTTCACGCTGACGGCCAATGGCCGCATGACGCGCAACGAGGCGGTGGTTGATCTGGTGGGCGATGATGCGGTGGCGCATCTTTCGGGGGCGGCGGTGGGGGACGGCGCGTTTCACCATGATGATACGGTATTTGTCACCCACCGGGGCCAACGCTGTGAAAGCCGGCAGGTTTACAAGAAAGTGTTAAAAAACGGTGCCTTGGGGGTGTTTCAGGGCAAGATTCTGGTAAAGCGTGGCGCGCAGAAAACCGATGGCTATCAGACCAGTCAGGCGCTTTTGCTGGACGGCGACAGCCAGTTTCTGGCCAAACCCGAATTGGAAATTTACGCCGATGACGTGAAATGCAGCCATGGCTCCACCTCGGGCGCGATTGATGCGGGCGCACTTTACTATTTGCGGTCGCGCGGGGTGCCGTTGAAGGCGGCGCAGTCGCTTTTGGTGTTGGCCTTTCTGGCCGAGGCGATTGCCGAGATCGAGGATGAGGGCATTGCCGAGGATATCCGGGCGCGGCTGGAAGGCTGGCTGGCGCGGCACGAGCATTAAGTGTCGGTGACGCAGGATATCATCGAAAGCTGGCGCCGCCCGAGGGTTGTGCTGCGGCGGCATATGGCGCGGGGGGCATCAGAACCCTGGGCGTTCAGTTTGCTGGCGGGGTTTGTGGTGCTTAGCACGGTGGCGCAGGCGCCGGGGCTGGCGAGGGCTGCGTATCTGCAACCGGAAGTGCCTTTGGTGCAGCGGCTGGTGGCGATGGCTTTGGCGAGCATGGCGATGATACCGCTGTGGTATCTGCTGGCGGCGGTTTCGCATCTGATTGCCCGGGCATTTGGCGGGCGGGCGGGGTTTTACGCGGCACGGCTGGCGCTGTTCTGGGCGTTGCTGGCGGCGGTTCCGGCGATTTTGCTGCAAGGGCTGGTGGCGGGGCTGATCGGGCCGGGGATGCAGTTGAATCTGGTGTCGACGGTTACGGGGGCCGGGTTTTTGTGGTTGTGGCTTTCAATGTTGCATGAAGCGGAGCGCTAGAAGATGCAGGTTACGTTGGCAGGTTTGATCGAGGCCATCCGGTTTACGCTGCAATCCCCGCGCGAGGGTGCGCGGTGGGTGATCGGGCTGGGGTTGCCTGCGCGCGTGGGGTGGACAGCGTTGATGCTGACGGCAGTGATCTCGACGCTGCTGTCGTCGGCGGCGCTGGCCTTTGTGCCGGTGGCGATGGATCCGGCGATGACAGTGATTTTCGGCAGCCCGCTGCGGCTTGCGGTGCTGCAGATGGCGGGGCTGGCGATCGGGGCGTTGCTGGTGTTCGGCGTTGGCAGGCAGATGGGGGGCAAGGGCGATCTGGCAGCGACGCTGGCGGTGACAAGCTGGCTTGAGGTGATCCTGATCGCGGTGCAGGCGGTACAACTGGTGGTGATGATGATTGCGCCGCTGCTGGGCGATGTGATCGGCCTGTTCGGGTTGGTGCTGTTCCTTTGGCTTCTGGCGCAGTTTGTGGCCGAGTTGCATGGTTTTGCCTCAGCGTGGAAGGTGTTGGGCGGAGTATTTGCGACGGTGTTTGTGCTGGCGCTGGCGGTGACGGTGCTGTCGGCGCTGCTGGTGGTTCTGGGAGGGTTCGGCAATGTATGATGTGGCAAAAGTGCGGGGTGATTTTCCGATCCTGAGCCGCGAGGTGAACGGCAAGCCGCTGGTCTATCTGGACAACGGCGCGTCGGCACAAAAGCCGCAGGTGGTGATTGATGCGATGACGCAGGCCTATTCTATGGAATATGCAAATGTTCACAGGGGCTTGCATTATCTTTCCAACCTTGCGACTGACAAGTACGAAGCGGTGCGCGGCACCATCGCGCGGTTTTTGAACGCCGCCACGCAGGACGAGATCGTCTTCACCTCGGGCACCACCGAGGCGTTCAATCTGGTGTCTTATGGCTGGGCCGCACCACGGCTTCAGGCCGGCGACGAGATCGTGCTCAGCATCATGGAGCATCACGCCAACATCGTGCCGTGGCATTTTCTGCGCGAACGGCAGGGGGTGGTGCTGAAGTGGGTGGAGGTGGATGCCAGGGGCGATCTGGACCCCGAGGCGGTGCTGGCCGCGATCGGGCCGAAAACCCGGCTGGTGGCGGTGACGCATATGTCGAACGTGCTGGGCACCGTGGTGGATATCGAAACGATCTGCCGGGGGGCGCAGGCGTTGGGCGTGCCGGTGCTGGTGGATGGCAGTCAGGCGGCGGTGCATATGCCGGTGGATGTGCAGGCGCTGGGGTGCGATTTTTATGCGATCACCGGACATAAGCTATATGGTCCAAGCGGTTCCGGGGCGATCTTCATCAAAAAGGAACGCATGGCCGAGATGCGCCCCTTCATGGGTGGGGGCGATATGATCCGCGAGGTTGCGCGCGATGCGGTCAGCTATAACACCGCGCCGATGAAGTTCGAGGCGGGCACGCCGGGGATCGTGCAGCAGATCGGCCTTGGGGTGGCGCTTGATTATCTGACCGGGCTTGGCATGGCCGAGGTGGCGGCGCATGAGCGGGGCTTGCGCGATTATGCCCGAGCGCGGCTGGCGGGGTTGAACTGGTTGCAGGTGCAGGGGCATTCGGCGGGCAAGGGGGCGATATTCTCGTTCACGCTGGACGGCCCGGCGCATGCGCATGACATCTCGACCGTGCTGGACAAGCGCGGGATTGCAGTGCGGGCGGGCACCCATTGCGCGATGCCGTTGATGACGCATCTGGGGTTGGGGGCGACATGCCGGGCGTCATTCGGGCTTTACAACACCGTGGCGGAGGTTGACGCGCTGATCTCGGCGCTGGAGTTGTGCCACGAGTTGTTTGGGTAAGCCGCACTACAGCACAAAATCCTGTGCCGAAAGGGCAAATGTACCCGACAGGCGGATCAATATATCCACGGTGCCGTTGCCATCCACATCCATCTGCAGGTTGGTAAACGCTCCCGCCGCGACATAGCGCAACTGGCCTGCCACATTGGTGAAGGCGGCGGCGCCGATGAAGGTGAAATCATCGTTCGGCAGGGCGTTGTTGGTTCTCGCGTCAATTGCCGCGAGGTCAATCACATCCTCGCCGGGGGTGAAATCGAGGATGATATCGGCGGTGGGGATGGTCGCGCCGCTGTCGGTCCGGCGGAGGAACACGAACCGGTCGGCGTCGAGACCGCCGGTCAGCCTGTCCACCCCCAGACCACCCGTCAGCGTGTCATTGTCGCCACTGCCGAGAAGGTTGTCGTCACCGGCCCCGCCTCTGATCCAGTCGTCGCCATCGCCGCCAAACACCGTGTCATTGCCGACACCACCACCGATGATGTCATCGCCTTCATAGGCAAGGATACGGTCGTTGCCGCCCAGCGCCGTAAGCCGGTTGTCAAACGCGTTGCCGTCAATCGCATTGTCGCCGCTGTTGCCAACGCCACTGAACGCCGACCCGAGCAGGCGCAGATTTTCCAAGTTTGCGGCGAGTGCGAAGTTGACGGTCGATAGCACTGTATCGGTGCCTTCGCCGACGTTTTCGAGAATGGTCATCGCGGAATCCGAGGTGTAGTAGAAATCTGCACCATCGCCGCCTGCAACACTGCCGGTGACGGTGCCGCCGATGCCGTTGAACTCGTCCGAACCTGTGGTCAGAAACACATAGCCGTCCAGATGGCCGGTGTTGATCACCACGGCGGCAGTACCCGCCAGAATGATCGCGCCGTTGCTGCCCGAGATGGTGCCGCTGTTGTTTATTCTGAAGGCCCCGCCGTTGCCGATGATGCCGGTTCCGCTGGCGGCGGTGATGGTGCCGCTGTTGGCGATGAGGGTGCCGTTCTCCGCGGCGGTAATGCGGATACCGTTCACACCGTTGGAACTGGTCACGATATCGCCGGTGTTGGTCAGCAGGTTGGACGAGCCGTCGATGAGGATGACGGAAGAGCCATCAACACCGCCTGCGGTGATGGTGCCCGCGTTCAGCAGCGTGTCGCTGCCGCCGCTGCCATAGCGGAAAGTGCCGATGGTCAGGTCAATGGTGCCAAAGTTACGCAGGCTGTTGCCTCCGCCATTGACAAAAACGCCGTTACCAACAAGCGTTGTAATGTGGCCGTAGTTGGTGAAATTAGTGCCGCCGACGCCGGGCGCGCCTACCCCTACATTCATTCCCAACATCAGACCGTACCAATCTGAGCCAGAGTCTGACATCAAAACCATCTGCGCGTCTGGCCCGATGGTGATGCGATCGTTGCCGAAAAAGAAAAACGGCGAGCCAAAGTTACCTCCGTCGCCCTGAAGCCAGACATACCCGTCGATCGTGACATTGATGCCAGCCACGGTGCCATAGAGATAGCAATATCCATCGCCCACCAGCCGCGTACCGCCTGCCAGCACAAAGATGTCGTTCACGGTAGAAAAGGTATAGGAAATGTCGGTGCCGATCACATCGGCTGTCAAAATCGTGGTTGTCATTTGCGCCTCGCCAAATTGATTAAGTATGGTGTGTGGCACCCAGGCCCCCGATACGTCAAGCGTGATCTGCCCCGCGCCAACCCCGTTGCAGGCACCGCCGGGATGGGTTAGACAGCGCGGAGGAGCACCCGTAGCTCAGCTGGATAGAGCGCTGCCCTCCGAAGGCAGAGGTCAGGGGTTCGAATCCCTTCGGGTGCGCCAATTTACCTCAGGGTTTTCCGGGATATGTCAAGGTCGGCACCGGCAGGGTGGTGGCAGGATAAACTGTGGCCGCAGGGCGTCATCCGGACAGTGTTCCCGCCTGACAGGGGCACCTCGCGAAGTACCGCACAGAGTTTTTTTCTTCGGTCCTAACGCAGGTTAGCAACCGCCTCTTTGGCAAGCGGATAGGTTTAGACCATCGGCGGGGTTTGTGCCGGGGTGGTGCGCGCCGCCGGTTCGGTGGCGGTAAAGACCCTTCCGGTGATTTTCGCGCAAGACGCTCCGCTGGCCCGCCATACGGTGAAAGACCCCAAAGCATGAAAACACGCCTCCCGCACGATGGCCGCGACCGCAGCACTGCCAGGCCCGCAGCTTGCGGCCCGCAACCATGATCGCCGAGTTGACGCGCGGTGAGCGTTGGATCAGCCTTTTCATCCTCGTAGCCCTCGCCATGTGCGGTGTCACTTTTGCAGCGGCAGGGCGGGCCGATCCGCTGGGCGGGCAGGGATGGATCATGCTGATTGCGGCCGGCGCGGGCCTTTGCTGGGTGTTGCGGCATCTGGAAGACCCGGCACCGGGCCCCGGACGGTTGGCGCGGTATTATGACACGCCAAGCAAGCTGGGCATCGTGCTTTCGATGGTCTGGGCGGTGGCGGGCATGGCTGTCGGCGATTGGGTGGCCTGGCTGCTGGTGTTTCCCGACCTTACATTCGATGCGGCCTGGGCCAGTTTTGGCCGCTTGCGCCCGGTTCATACCAGCGGCGTGATTTTCGGCTTTGGCGGCAATGCGTTGATTGCCACCTCGTTCTACGTGCTGCAACGCACGTCGCAGGCGCGGTTGTGCGACCAGATCAGCCCGCTTTTCGTCGTCCTGGGCTTTAATCTGTTCTGCGTCTTGGCGGCTGTCGGCTATCTGCAAGGCATCACCCAATCCAAGGAATATGCGGAGCCGGAATGGTATCTGGATATCTGGCTGGTGGCGGTGTGGGTGACCTATTTCAGCATCTATATCAGGACTTTGGCGCGCCGGCGCGAGCCGCATATCTACGTGTCGAACTGGTATTATCTGGCGTTCATTCTGGTGATGGCGGTGTTGCATATCGTGAATGCGATGAGCCTGCCGGTGGCCTGGGGCAGTGCCAAAAGCTATTCGGTGTTTGCGGGGGTGCAGGATGCGATGGTGCAGTGGTGGTACGGGCATAACGCGGTGGCGTTCTTTCTGACCTCGGGGTTCCTCGGGATGCTGTATTACTACATGCCCAAGCGCGCGGGGCGGCCGATCTATTCGTACCGGCTGTCGATCCTGTCGTTCTGGGGGATCGTGTTCTTCTATATGTGGGTGGGGTCGCACCATCTGCTTTATACGGCGCTGCCGTTGTGGGTGCAGACGCTGGGCATGGCGTTTTCGATCATGCTGCTGGTGCCAAGCTGGGCCTCGGCGGGCAATGCGCTGATGACGCTGAACGGGGCCTGGGGCCGGGTGCGCGATGACGCGACGTTGCGGTTCATGTTCATCGCGGCGGTGTTTTATGGCCTTTCAACGTTCGAGGGGTCTTTCCTGGCGATCCGGCAGGTCAATTCGCTGTCGCATTACACCGACTGGACGGTGGGGCATGTGCATTCCGGCGCGCTGGGGTGGGTGGCGATGATCACGTTCGGGGCGATTTATGCCTCGGTGCCGTGGCTGTGGCGCAGGGAGGCGATGTATTCCAACCGGTTGATCGAGTGGCACTTCTGGTTGGCGCTGTCGGGGACGGTGATCTATGTGGTGGCCCTGTGGAATGCGGGCATCCTGCAAGGGCTGATGTGGCGGACGACCACGGATGCGGGCAGCCTCGCCTATAGCTTTACCCAGTCGATGGAGGCGATGCAGCCTTATTATGTGACCCGCGCCATCGGTGGGCTGTTGTTTGTGGCCGGGGCGATCATCGGCAGTTTCAATGTCTGGATGACGATCCGCTCTGCGCCCTCGGCGCAGCGGGTGGGTGATACGCCGGAATTGCGGGCGGGCGATACGCCGGAAATGGCGGTGCAATGATGCTGTTTGGTTTGCACTATAAGCTGGAACGCAAATCCATGCTGCTGGTGGGGGCGATCATCGCCGCATCGGCGGTGGGGGGCGTGGTCGAGATCGTGCCGCTGTTCACCATCCCTCAAACGGTTGAAACCGTGCCCGACATGCGGGTTTATACGCCGCTGGAACTGGCGGGGCGCAATATCTATGTGCGCGAGGGCTGCTATGCCTGCCACAGCCAGATGATCCGCACGCTCGGCGACGAGGTGGAGCGGTATGGCCCCTATTCCCGTGCGGTGGAAAGCCAGTATGACCATCCGATGCTGTGGGGGTCCAAACGCACCGGGCCGGACCTTGCGCGGATCGGGCAGAAATATTCCGACCTCTGGCATGTGGCGCATCTGATCAACCCGCGCGATCTGGTGCCGACGTCGATCATGCCGCGCTATGCGTATCTTGCGGGCGCCGATTTGCGGGTGGATGATCTGGGCCTGCATCTGGCAGCCCTGCAAAAGCTGGGCGTGCCCTACACCGATGCCATGGTGGCCAATGCCGCGTCCGATGCGCTGGGGCAGGCCAGCCCCGACAGCCCGCGCGCGGATGGGGTGCTGGAGCGTTATGGCGATGCCTCCACCATCAGTGCCTTTGACGGGGTGCCGGGTGGCCCGTCCGAGATGGACGCGGTGGTGGCCTATCTGCAGATCCTCGGGCGGCTGACCGATGTGGCGCAGTTCGCGCAGCCGCCGTCTGAACCGCCGGTGGCACCATGATCGCGCATGAAACCGCCCTGTGGCTGTCGAAATCCTTTGGCCTGTTCTATCTGATATTCATGTCGGTGATCGTGGTGGCATATGCCTTTTGGCCCGCGAACAAAGCGGGCTTTGAGGCGGCTGCCCGCTCGATCCTCGACGAGGATGACGGGCGATGAGCGAACCTGTCCGCGATCCGCATACCGGCTATCTGACCACCGGGCATGTGTGGAACGGCATAACCGAGCTGAACGCGCCGGTGCCGCGCCCGGTGTACTGGTTCATGACCCTGACGCATGCAACGGCGCTTGTCATGTTGATCCTGCTGCCGGCGGTGCCTTTGTGGTACAGCTATTCCAAAGGCTTGCTGGGGGCGGATCAACAGGTGGAGGCTGATCGGGCGGTGGCGGGCGCGCAGGCGGCGCGACGCGGCTGGACCGACAGGATCGCGGCCATGCCCTTTGCCGCCATTCAGGCCGATCCCGGCCTGTTGGCCATTGTCCGCAGCACCGGGGCCACCTTGTTCGGCACCAACTGTGCGGCCTGCCATGGCAAGGCAGGCATGGGGGGGCACGGCTTTCCGAACCTGACCGATGCCGACTGGCTTTGGGGCAATGACCCGGACGCCATCGCCCTGACGCTGCAAGTGGGGATCAATGCCACCCACCCCGACACGCGCGTGGCCCAGATGCTGGCCTTCGGGCGCGATGAATATCTGACAAAAGATCAGGTGAAGGCGCTGGTGCCTTATGTGATGGGCCTGTCGGTGCCGGGGCCTGCACCCGACCCCGCAGCGGCGGCGCTGTTTGCCGAAAACTGCGCGTCGTGCCACGGCGAGGATGCCAAAGGCCTGATCGAAGTGGGCGCGCCGGACCTGACCGACGATATCTGGCAATATGGCGGTGATGCGGCATCGGTGCGGGCCACGCTGTGGAACGGGCGGATGGGCGTCATGCCTGCGTGGGAGGGGCGGCTGTCGGCGACCGACCGCAAGATCCTGACGCTTTATGTACTGGATCTGGCACCATGACCCAGCGGCACATCGTCTGGCTGGGTGTGGGGGCATTGGTGGCGGCGTTCGTCGCGGCCAATGCGCATCTGGCCTATGTGGCCTTTGCCTCGGCCCCGACCTGTGTGGCGCATGGCCGGATGGGCGATGCGCTTGCAGGCTTTGCGGCGGCCAGATCATCATGTTGACCCGCGCGAGAGGAGGCGATCAATGACCGGCATTCCCGCTGTTGAAGCGCCGCTGCAGGTGGAGCACCGCTGGCTGAGGCCGCTGCCGCGCGGGGCGGCGTGGCAATGGCTGGCCGCCGGATGGCGCGATACCTGGAACAACCCGCTGCCCAGTCTGGCATACGGGTTGCTGGTGACGGCGGTGTCGGTCGGCATCGTCGGCGGGCTGTTCTGGCTGGGGTGGGATTTCGTGCTGTTGCCGGTGCTGGCAGGCTTCATGGTGATGGGTCCGGTGCTGGCCATCGGGCTTTACGAAAAAAGCCGCCGTCTGGCGGCGGGCAAGCCTGTGACGTTGCGCGCCATGGTGCTGGTGCGCCCCGGATCGGGCGGGCAGGTGCTGTTCAGCGGTGCGGTTCTGCTGGTGCTGATGCTGCTGTGGACGCGGGCGGCGGTGATCATCTATGCGCTGTTTCTCGGGGTGCAGCCCTTTACCGGCACGGCGGATGTGGTGCCGATGCTGTTTGGCACGCCCACCGGCTGGGCGATCCTGCTGACGGGATCCGCCGTTGGGGCGTTGTTTGCCGGTTTTGCTTTTTGCATCAGCCTGTTCGCCATCCCCATGCTGCTGGACCGCAACACCGATGCGCTGACGGCGATGGGCAGCAGTCTGGCGCTGGTCTGGTTCAATCTGGGGCGTCTGGTGGTTTGGGGGGCGATTGTGGCGGGGTTGTTCGGGCTGGCGCTGGCATCCGGGTTGCTGGGCCTGATCGTGATCTTTCCGGTGCTGGGCCATGCAACCTGGCACGCCTGGGTGGCCGTCCGGCCGCCTGTGCCGTGAATTTCCCGCCATGAATTTCCCATCATGAGCACGGCAGAGCAAGCAGTTGCCATGGAACGCCTCGGCTGCCTTTCCCTGCCGTTGGCGGTAGCGGTGGCAAAGCCTGCGCAACTGGTGCTGTCGCTGCCAGACATCCACTGCGCCGCCTGTATCGGCCGCATCGAGGCGGGGTTGCTGGCGGTGCCTGGCGTGCACTCGGCCCGGGTCAATCTGACCGAGCGCCGCGCGCGCATCGGCGCCGGGCCCGGCATCACCGCCGGGGCGTTGGTGGCGGTGTTGGCGGGGCTTGGCCACGCGGCGCATGAGTTGGATGCAACCGCCCTGTCGGCCACGGCGGCAGACCTTCCGGGGCGCGATCTGCTGCTGCGGCTGGCGGTTGCAGGGTTTGCAATGATGAACGTGATGCTGTTGTCGGTTGCGGTCTGGTCAGGCGCGGATCCGGCGTGGCGCGCGGTGTTCCACGCGATTTCGGCGGTCATTGCCGTGCCAACCGTCGCCTATGCCGGGCTGCCGTTCTTTCGCAGCGCTTGGGCGTCGCTGCGCGCGGGGCGGTTGGGCATGGATGTGCCGATCTCGCTGGCCATCCTGCTGGCCACCGCGATCTCGGTCTCGGAAACGCTGCAAGGTGGCGCGTTTGCATGGTTCGATGCGGCGGTGACGCTGACGTTCTTCCTGCTGGCGGGCCGCTATCTGGATCACCGCACCCGCGCAGCGGCGCGGTCTGCGGCGGCGGTTCTGTCGGCTTTGGAGGTGCCGCGCGCCGAGCGGATCACGCAGGCGGGCCATGAAACCGTCGCTATCCGCGATCTGCGCGCGGGCGATCTGGTGCTGGTGCGTCCCGGTGGCCGGATGCCGGTGGACGGGATTGTCACCGAAGGGCAAAGCGAACGCGACCGCGCCATCCTGACGGGCGAGACCGCACCGGTTTTTGCCGGCCCCGGCACTGCCGTATCGGCGGGCGAGACCAATCTGACCGGCCCGCTGACCCTCCGGGTGACCCACGCCGGGGCCGATAGCTCCTTGCAACGCCTTGCCGATCTGGTGGCGGTGGCCGAGGCCGCGCGCGGGCGTTATACCGCCCTTGCCGACCGCGCGGCGCGCATCTACGTGCCCGTCGTGCATGTTTTGTCGGCTGGGGCGTTTGCGGCGTGGTTCTGGGCCACGGGTGATGCGCGGCTGGCGATTAACATCGCGGCGGCGGTGCTGATCATCACCTGCCCCTGCGCGCTTGGTCTTGCCGTACCAGCGGTGGTGACGGCGGCCAGCGGGCGGCTGTTCCGCATGGGATTGCTGATCAAGGACGGCACCGCTTTGGAGCGGCTAGCAGTGGCGGATATCGTGGTGTTCGACAAGACCGGAACGCTGACGCTGGGGGTGCCGGAGGCCGCCGATCTGCGTGCGCATGATCCGCAGGTGCTGGCCGTCGCCCTGGCACTGGCACAAGGATCGGCGCATCCGCTGGCGCTGTCGCTGGCGGTGGCGATCCGGGCGGCAGGCATTGCGCCTGCGGTGGTTGCGGCGGTGGCCGAAGTTCCCGGCGCGGGCGTTACCGCAGTCTGGCAGGGCCGGCATGTGCGCCTTGGGCGGGCCGATTGGGTGGGGGCCGCCCTCTGCGGCAGCACCGCCACCTGTCTGCGCATCGGCAGCAATCCCCCGGTCATGTTCGGCTTTACCGACCGGCTGCGCCCCGGTGCAGTTCAGGCGGTGGCGGGCTTGCGCTCACTTGGCCTGCGGGTCATGCTGATGTCGGGCGATGCCGAAGGCGCGGTCGCAACCCTGGCCGCTGCTGTCGGCATTGACGATTATGCCGCAAGGCTTTCCCCCACAGACAAAGCGGTCAGGATCAGGGAACTGGCCAGCCGGGGCCACAAGGTTCTGATGATCGGCGACGGGCTGAACGATACCGCCGCCCTTGCCGCCGCCCATGTCTCGATCGCCCCGGCCTCGGCATTGGATGCCGCGCGGGCGGCGGCAGACATGGTGCTGCTGGGCACCGATATGGCGCCCCTGGCCGAGGCGGTGCGCGTGGCCCGCCTTGGCCTGCGCAGGATGCGGCAGAATATCGCGATTTCAATTGCTTACAATGTCATCGCGGTGCCCTTCGCCTTGTTGGGTTTTGCCACTCCGCTGATGTCGGCGATTGCCATGTCGCTGTCGTCGATCACGGTTTCGCTGAACGCGATGCGGATCAGATAGGATGGATATCCTGATCTGGCTGATCCCCATCTCGCTGATCCTTGGCCTGCTGGGCCTTGCCGCCTTTGTCTGGACCCTGCGCCATCAGCAATATGACGATCCGGCCGGCGATGCCGAACGCATCCTGTTGTCCGATTGGGATGACCAGCCCAAGACCTGACACGCCCCTTTGGGCCGATGCTTGCGCCGTGCCGGATTTGATCTGCGTCAGTGCGGGCCTGCGTGCGCTGCGGCAAACTGGGGCTGTAACGCGTGGCCACAGGATCGCGCTGCATCAATTGGAAAAGGAAGCCCGGCATGGCCTACAAATCGCTTCTCAGTGTGATCAGCAACCCCGGCGCGATAGAGCCGACGCTTGCCGCCGCAACAGCGCTGGCGCGGCGCGAGGATGCGCATCTCGAGGTGCTGTGTCTGGGCATCGACCTTACCCAGGTTGGCTATTACTATCCGGGGGCGGGCGGCGTGGTGTTTCAGGATGACATTGCCCGCGCCGAAGCGACGTTGGCCGAATTGGAAACGCAGGTGACGGCCCGGTTGAGCGGTGAGGGCCTGCGCTTTTCGGTGACCACGGCGATTGCGCAGGTTGGCAGTCTGACGGATCTTATCGCCCGGCAGGCGCGGTTCAGTGACCTTGTGGTTCTGCCTTTGCCTTACGGCAAACCGGCGTTTGCCAATGCCGATCTGCTGGTAGAAGCCGCGCTGTTTCAAGGCCGCGCCCCGGTACTGGTGGTGCCGGCGGCGGGGTTTGTGGCGGGATTTGCGGGCGCGTCCGGGGTGTCGGGCATCGGTCAGGAAATCGTGGTGGCCTGGAACGAGAGCTCCGAGGCGCTGGCGGCCATCCGCGCGGCACTGCCGTTTCTGATCGCCGCCAAACGCGTTATACTCGCCATCATCGACCCGGAAGCCAGCAGTGCCGGGCGGGCCGACCCCGGTGGCGCTTTGGCCGAAATGCTGTCGCGGCACGGGGTGCGGGCCGAGGTGGCGGTGCTGGCCAGGACGCTGCCCCGGGTGACGGATATGCTGAACCAACTGGTGCGCGACAAGGCCGCCGATCTGGTGGTGATGGGCGCTTACGGGCATTCACGGCTCCGCGAGGCCGTGCTGGGCGGCACCACGCGTGATATGCTGGAACTGGCGGAAGTGCCGGTGTTCATGGCGCATTGACCGCAGTTTTGCCTGTCGCCACCGCAGGACCATCCCCATGCACCCCGGAGCAGGTCAGCGCGCGGTGCGCCAAAGCACGCAAAGCGCCGGAATCTTTGGAATGAATTGTCCCGGGATCAATCTGCATCAGTGTCAACCCACCCGGAATAGGCGAAAAACAAGGGGTGGATGCCGAATCCCCGCAGCCACAAGAGTGTTGCGAGTTCCGGTGAAGCCCAGTGGTCTGCTCCATTTCAACCCTCGTCATGCGGCAGATCACAGGCTTCACCTTTTCGCGCAACCGCGCAGGGCACTGGCGGGCGCGATTGCCGGATGATCTCAGACCAGCAACGGGCCGTCATGATCGAGGTAAGCCGTGTCGAAATCTGCCAGCGTGACCAGCCGGTCAAAATCATCAATGCTCACATGGCCCTTCTGAAAGGTCATAAGTCCCATCTCGCGCAATTGCCGCAGCACGCGGTTGACGTGCACCGCGCTTAACCCCAGGGCATCCGCCAGCAGGTATTGCGACAGCGGGCAATCGTAACCCTTTTTGGTGCCAAGCCCCACCAGCATCAGCCGCGCCCCCAATTCCAGCAGCAAATGCGCGGTGCGTTCCAGCGCGTTGCGCCGACCGATGCCGACCAGATGTTCCACCACCATCGCCTCGTCACGCGAGGCGGCCCACAAAACGGCGGTGGCCAGACGCGGGGTTTTGGCAAAAGCCTCCAGCAGATCGGTGACGACAACCTCGGAGGCCTCCACCTGCGTCACCGGTTCAATACTGTGATCGGCGGTGCGAAACAGCACCGACCGCAGGCCCAGAAAATCGCCGGGGATCTGGAAATCGACAATCTGGCGGCCGCCGTTGGGCAGAAGTTTATATGAACAGACCCAGCCTTTGGCCAGAATATAGGCCGACTGCCCCTCTTGCCCCTGATGCACCAGATCGACGCCGGCCATGAAGGTGCGCCGCCGTTGGTGCAAACGGTCAAGCATTTCAAGGTCATCGTCGGACAAGGCGACGAAAGCCGCCAGTTTTCGGGCCAGCGGGCTGTCTTGCAATGCGATCATGGAAAACCTGTCAGAGGGCTGCACAACGCGCAAAGGTTGTGCCCGGATGGCCCATGTCTTGGCGAAGGAAGTGTTCATAAAAGCTGCTTTCAATCAGTTTCCTGTGAATGAAACGCTGCGACAGTGCAAATGGTTCCCTGATCGGTGACACGCATCACGGCGCAAGGTGGCGGTACTGGAAAGACAACTGGAAATGGCCAAACTTCATGATGTGTCAGGCACCGCCGCATTGGCGATCTGCGAATCGCTGCTGCTGGCTTTGAACGACCGCAACATTCTGCCCGAGGCCGAGATTCTGGGCATTCTGAAAGATGCCGCCGCCGCTCATCAGCACGCGCCGGACGGCAACGGCGACGACGCCCTGCATATGGCGGTGGCAGACCTGATCAACGGCATTCTGGCCGGGGGCAATTCGGTGCGCCGGCGCTAGACGTGTTGCGTAGAATCGGCTTCACCCGATTGTCCGCAACACGCAACATTCCCAAGCTGATCTTGTCTTGGATTGCCTTCAATCTGAATCAGATTGAAGAAAATCCGCGCGAGGGGCACGCCAGCCGGGGGCACGCCAGCCGGGAGCACGCCAGCCGGTCAGACGGCGAGGATGCTGACAAGGCGCGCGCCAACCCTTTGGCGCAAGTCCTGCGGTTCGGCCTCCATCGCGCGCGCCATGGCGTGCAGCCGCAGGCGGGCGGTGTGCAACTGGTCGATCAGGGCGATCACCACACCCAGCGCATCGCCCTCCAGATCAAGGTGATCGGCCAGATCGCACAGCAGTTCAAGCCGGGCCAGATCAACGGGGCGAAACACCGGGCCTTGGGCCGAGGCCACCGGCAGGATCAGCTCCGCCGCCAGAAACCCGGCAAGCCTTGCCTCTGACAATGCCGGAATGGCGTGGATCGCCTGCGTGGGGGTGAAATAGCCGGTCATTGGGGGGCCTCTTGCAGCATTGCCTTGCGGGGGTCATGCGCATGGGTTTTGCGCCATTCGGTCAGGTATTGGGCGAGGCCCGCGTCGATCTCTGGTGGGGCCACGATCCGCAACTCGATCAATTGGTCGCCCCGCTGGCCGTTGGCGCGCGATACCCCCCGCCCGCGCAGCCGCAAGATACGCTCGCTGCTGGTGCCTTTCGGGATGCTGACGCTGACCGGCCCGTTGATCGTGGGGGCGGTGACCTTGCCCCCCAGTATCGCCTCGTCAACCGTGATGGGCAGCACGATCACGATATCATCGCCGTCGCGCCGGAACACCGGATGCGCGCGCACCTGCAGGCTGATGAAGGCGTCGCCCGCAGGCCCGCCGCCAGAACCCGCACCCCCCCGCCCGCGCAGGCGCAGGATTTGGCCATCCGCCATGCCCTTGGGGATTTGCACCTCAAGAGTGGCACCCCCGGGCAGGGTGACGCCGGATTTGCTGCCAAGCACGGCGTCCAGAAACGGCACCTCCAGCGTGTAGCGAAGATCGGCGCCGCTTTGGGCATAGCCGCCGTCGCCTTGCCCGGGCCGGCCGCGTTGCCGCAAGATATGGGCAAAGATATCCGACGGGTCGCCATAACCATCATACCCCGCCTGTGGCCCGAAACCTTGACCAAAACCTTGCCCTGCCGCATCGGCATGATCGCGGTAATAGGTTCGGGGCGCGCGTTCGGCCCCCGATGCATCAATGTCGCCCGCATCAAACCGGGCGCGGGTGGCGGGGTCTTTCAGCAGGTCATGCGCCGCCGTCACCACCTTGAAGCGCGCCTCGGCCCCGGCATCATCCGGGTGCAGGTCGGGGTGCGAGGTGCGCACCAGTTTGCGGTAGGCCTTCTTGATATCCGCCGCCGTGGCGGATTTGGTCAGGCCCAGAGCGGTGTAAGGATCGGCTGTCATCTGGCTCCTGCCTGCGGCAATAATGCGCCAAGGCTAGGCCAATCTGCAATCCGCGCCTAGAGCGGATTTCCTTCAATCTGCTTCAGATTGAAGGAAATCCAGGACAAGATCAGCTTGGGAATGTTGCGTGTTGCGTACAATAAGATGAACCCGATTGTACGCAACACGCTTTAGACCCAGATCAGTGCCCGGTCGCTCATTGCCATGCATCAATGCCATAAGCCCGCGCGCCTATGCTAACGGGTGCGATCTGGAAAAGACGTGCAATGAAGGCGGGGTTTTCCGCCATCTGCAACCCAACCCAAACCCCGGCGCTGTCAGGAAAGCGTGATCAGAGCATGGCGCTTTTTCCCGGCGCTCAGCTTCAGCGGCTCGGCCAACTCGCCCGCACCGATCATCTTTCCCGCATCCAGCACCGCCATGTCGTTCACCTTGGCGCCGCCCTCAAGGATCAGCCGCCGGGCGTCCTTGCCCGATTTGGCAAGGCCCGCCCGCACGAACAGCTGCGCTACCGAAATACCCAGTGCCACCTCGTCCACCGTCACGAAAACGGTCGGCAGGTCATCGCCGATGCCGCCCTGCTCGAACACCTGCCGCGCCGTCGCTTGCGCCGCCAGCGCCGCATCCGCCCCGTGCAGCAGAGTGGTGACGGCATTGGCCAGCACGATCTTGGCGGCGTTGATCTCGGCCCCCTGCAGCGCGCCGTAAGCCTCGCAGTCCTCGACTGGTATCTCGGTGTAAAGCTTCATGAACCGGCCCACGTCGGCATCGGTGGTGTTGCGCCAGTATTGCCAGAACTCGTAGGGGCTGAGCAGATCGGCGTTCAGCCACACCGCCCCCCCCGCCGATTTGCCCATCTTGCGGCCGTCCGAAGTGGTCAGCAGATGCGTGGTCAGCCCGAACACCTCGGCCCCGACCACCCGCCGCGTCAGATCCACCCCGTTGACGATATTGCCCCATTGATCCGACCCGCCCATCTGCACAAGGCAGCCGTACCGGCGGTTCAGCTCCTGAAAATCATAGGCCTGCAAGATCATGTAGTTGAATTCCAGAAACGACAGGCTCTGCTCGCGGTCCAGCCGCGATTTCACAGACTCGAACGCCAGCATCCGGTTGACGGAAAAGTGTCGGCCGATATCGCGCAGGAACCCAAGATAGTTTAACCCGTCCAGCCACTCGGCGTTGTTGACCATCACCGCATCGGCAGGGCCCTCGCCAAACTGCACATAGGGCGCAAACGCCTGCTTGATCCCGGCAATATTATCGTCAATCTGCGCGTTGGTCAGCAGTGGGCGTTCATCGGCGCGAAAGCTGGGATCGCCCACCTTGGTGGTGCCGCCGCCCATCAGCACAATCGGCTTGCCGCCGGTTTTCTGCAACCAGCGCAGCATCATGATCTGGATCAGGCTGCCCACATGCAGCGATTTCGCCGTGGCATCAAAGCCGATATAGCCCGGCACCACGCCCTTGACCAAAGCCTCGTCCAGCGCCTGATAATCGGTGCAATCGGCCAGAAAGCCGCGTTGCATCATTACCCGCATGAAGTCAGATTTCGGATGGTAGGTCATGGCTTGCCCGTGCTTTACTCTGCGTTGTCTATAACGGGGCCGGGGAGTGATGAAAAGATGCTGAAAACGGGGCCGGTCTGGGCGCTTGGCACCATGTCGGGCACCTCGCTTGACGGGGTGGATGCGGCGATGCTGCTGACCGATGGACACAGCATCACGGAGTTCGGCCCCCATGCCTACCGGCCCTATACCGCCTATGAGCAGGCGACCATCCGCGCGGCGCTTGGCCTTTGGCCCGGCGATGCGGGGGTGGCCGAGGCGGCAGAGCTGGTGGAAACCGCCCATTCCGAGGTGCTGTCGCGGTTTTCCGGGGCCGATATCATAGGGTTTCACGGCCAGACCCTCGCGCATGATCCGCGCGGGCGGGGCACGCATCAGGCGGGCAACGGGGCGGTTCTGGCGCAGGTGATGGGGGTGCCGGTGGTGTGGGATTTCCGCTCGGTCGATGTGCAACTGGGCGGGCAGGGCGCGCCGCTGGCACCGTTCTTCCACTTCGCCTGCGCCAAATGGCTAAAGGCCGACGCGCCGCTTGCCTTCCTCAACATGGGCGGTGTCGGCAACCTCACATGGGTTGATCCGCGCCAGCCCGGCCCCGATGCGCCGGGTGCCTGCCTTGCCTTTGACACCGGCCCCGCCAACGCGCCGCTCGATGATCTGATGCAGGCACGCCTTGGGCTGGCGCTGGACAAGGGCGGCGCTATGGCCGCCAACGGCACCGTCAATGCGGCGATGATCGAGGCCCTTCTGGCGCATCCCTATTTCTTAAGAATGCCGCCCAAATCACTGGACAGAAACGACTTTCACGGAGTACTTTCGGCGGTGCAAACCCTTTCCACCCATGACGCTGCCGCCACCCTCACCGCCGCCGCCGCCGCCTCGGTGGCCCGCGGTGCCGAGCATTTTCCCACCCCCGTCAGCCGCTTTCTGGTCACCGGCGGCGGCCGCCACAACGCCACCCTGATGTCCGAACTTGGTCAGCGCCTTGCCGCTCCGGCAACCGACATCGACAGCACCGGCCTGAACGGTGACATGCTTGAAGCGCAAGCTTTCGCCTTCCTTGCCGTCCGCGTGGCGCGCGGGTTGCCCACCTCCGCCCCCGGCACCACCGGCGTGCCCGCAGCCGTGGGCGGCGGCCAGATCAGCCGGCCCTAAACCGTGCGGCGCGACTGCCGGACCAAAGACACGGTGTAAATCACCAGCGCCACCCAGATCATCGCAAAAGCCACCAGCTTGCCCTGCCCGAACGGCTCGCCGAACACAAACACCGCCGTCAAGAAAATCATCGTCGGCGCGATGTACTGCATGATGCCAATCGTCGATAACCGCAGCAGTTTCGCCCCATTGGCATAGATCATCAACGGCAGCGCCGTCACAAACCCCGCGCTCAGCAGCATGCCCGTGTCAAACCCGTTACCGGCAAAGAAATGCCCCCCGCCACGCAGGCCCAGCCAGATCACATAGCCCAACGCAAACGGCAACAGTATCAACACCTCCAGAAAGAACCCCTGATTTGGCCCCACCGGCAGGGATTTCTTGAGATAGGCATAAAACCCCCAGCTTACCGTCAGCAGCAGTGCCGCCACCGGCAACCGCCCCGCCTCAAACGTCAGCACCGCCACCGCCACTGCCGCCAAAGCAATGGCAAACTTCTGTACGCCGCTCAACCGTTCGCCCAGCAGCACCGCCCCCAGAAAGATCGAGAACAGCGGGTTGATGTAATACCCCAGAGCCGCGTCCAGCGCGTGCCCGGCACCTATCGACCACACATAAATCCCCCAGTTCACCGAGATCAGCGCCGCCGTCACTGCTGCCATCGCCAGCATTCGCGGGTTGCGCAGCGCTGCCCGCAGGTCCGCCGTCCGCCCCAGCACCAACAGCACCAGCCCCGCAACCGGCACCGACCACAAAACCCGGTGGGCGATCACCTCGGCGGGCGAAATATGCGCCACCGCCTTCATGTAGAGCGGCAGGAACCCCCACAACAAATACGCCGTCAACGCGAAACCAAAGCCGCGCAGGCTGTCTTCGTTCTTGGGTCCGGCCTGGGGGGGCAAATCGCTCATCCCTCCGCCTAACGCGCCCCGCCGCCCGCCGCCACGCCAAACTTGTACCCGTTACATTCGCCGCGCCAGATACCCTTTGGTAAATGCCACATAGCCCGCCGCCGTCACCCGCAACTCGCCCCGCATCAGCGCGTGCAACTGCGGCAGTTGATGGAACGGCGCCGCCGGATAGACGTGATGCTCGGTATGATAGGGCATATTCCACGCCAAAAACCGCAGCGCGCGCGTGGTAAAGGTGGTGCGGGTGTTCTCGAACATGTTCACCACCTGCGGGCAATCGCCATGCTCGGCCAAAAGATACAGGCGCAAGGCAGGCTGGCCCAGCACCACCGGCAACAGCCACAGCCAGAACAGCAGCCCACTCCAGTAAAGCGACGCCGCAACCGCCGCATAGCCCATCAGCATCCCCCGCGCCTCGGCCCGCATCCGGGGTGCTGCTCCCGGCGGCAGATAGGCCGCGGCCACCCGCCCGCGCGCCAGATTGATCAGCAGCAGGCCCTGCGCACCCCAATAGGGCAGGCCCGAAACATGCCAAAGCCAGCCGCGCGCGCCTTCAGGTTTTGCCACCGCCAACTCGGGGTCGTGGCCCGCGATATTGGTAAAGCGGTGATGCGCCAGATGGAAATAGCGAAACCACGCGAACGGCAGCAACAGCAGGAACCCCGCCACCCGGCCCGCCCATTCGTTCAGCCACGCATTGGCGAACGGGGTCTTATGGGTCGCCTCGTGCTCCAGCGTGAACAGGAACACGATCAGCACGCCTTGCAGCGGCAAAAGCCCCCACCACCCCGGTACGCCCGCCGCAATCAGCCCACCCAGAAGGGCAATTGCCCCCGCATGCCCCGCCAGATGCCGCAAACCCCGCGCATCCGACCGGGCCGTCAATGCGGCCTTCACATCCGGCGGCAGGCCCGCCACAAAGCGTTTGTGATCCATGCCGAAACCTTGCCACGCCCCTTTCCAAGCCTCAATCCCCATGCCACCCTCGCGCCGATGAAAACATCGCTTGCCGTCGTCATCGGGGCCGGGATCATCGGCGCAAGCCTTGCCCACCGGCTGGCCAAATCCGGCGCGAGGGTGACCGTTCTTGATGCGGGCCTGCCTGCATCGGGCGCCTCGGGCGCGTCCTTCGGTTGGTTGAACGCCAGCTATTTTGCCACCCCCGCGCATCATCATCTGCGCGTGGCAGCCTTGCAGGCCCACCGCGCGCTTGATCTTGAACTTGCAACCGGAACCAACTGGCAAGGCAGCCTGTGGTGGGAAGACAGCGGCCCGGCATTCGATGCGTTTGCCGCATCGCTTGGGGAACTCGGCTATCCCGTGCACCCCCTTTCGCGCCGCGCGTTTCAGGCCCTTGAACCCACGGTTGCCAACCCGCCCGAGCGCGCGCTTTACCTGCCAGGCGAGGGCGCGGTGGATGCGGCAGGCCTTACCCATACCCTGCTTGCCACCGCCGCAAGCCATGGCGCGCAGGTCTGGCTTAGCTGCCCCGCGACCGGATTTTGCCAGCGGGCCGGTCGCGTGACGGGCGTATCAACCGCGCAAGGCCCGCTTGCCGCAGACCATGTGATCATCGCCGCAGGCGTTGCCACACCTGCGCTGCTGGCACCGCTTGGCTTTGCCTTGCCGCTGCTGCCACGCCCCGGCCTGATGCTGCAAACCCGGCCGATTGCACCGCTGATCGGGCATATCCTTGTGGCACCCGGGCAGGAGGTGCGACAAACCCGGCGGGGCCACCTGATCGCCCCCGCCGCCGCCAGCCATCAGGCCGATACAGCCGAAGCCATAAACAGCCTGCCGGGTGATCTGGCGCAGTCCACGCTGAACCGCCTGCGCGCTGCTGCTGCCCGGCGCCGATCTGGAACTTGAGCGCGTGGCCTGCGCGTGGCGCCCGGTTCCGGCTGATGGCTTGCCGGTGGTCGGCGCAGTGGGTGCCGGAGGCCTCTTTGTGGCAATGATGCACAGTGGTGTTACCCTTGCGCCGCTGATCGCCGATCTGTTGACGGCCGAGGTGTTGACGGCCGAGGTGCTGACCGGGCAGCCGGCACTGGTTCTGGCGCCGTTCCGGCCAAGCCGATTTTTGTCTGCCGCCTGATTTCCCCGCTGCGGTCTACCCCATTTCCGCCAGCCGCTTCAGCGCCACTCCCAGCTTTTGCGCCTCGTCGGCGCGCGCCTCAAGATTGCTGCGCGCCTCGGTGATGATATCTTCGGGGGCCGAGGCCACGAAATTCGGGTTCTGCAGCCGCGCGTTCAGGCCGTTGATTTCCTTTTGCAACTTGTCAAGCGCCTTGGTCAGGCGGGATTTCTCTTCGGCGATGTCGATGATGCCGGCCAGCGGGATGGCGAAACTGGCACCCTCCACCGCCACGGTGATCGCCCCTTTCGGTGCCGCATCCGCCGGGGTCAGCGCGCTCAGCCGGGCCAGCCGCAGGATAAGTGCGGCGTTGTTGGTGAAGGCCGCGCGCGCGGCCGGGGTCAGGCCAAGCGCCAGCATCTCAAGCTTGAGGCCTGCGGGCACATGCATCTGCGCGCGGGCCGAGCGGACCTCGTCGATCAGGCTGGTAACCCAGTTCATCTCGGCATCGGCGCTTGCGGTGATGAGTTCCGGGCCATAGCCGGGCCAATCGGTGTGGATCAGCATTTTCGTGCGTTTTCCCGTGGTTGCCCAAAGTTCTTCAGTGATGAAGGGCATGATCGGGTGCAGCAGGATCAGGCATTGATCCAGCACCCAGGCCATGGTCTGGCGGGTCTCGGCGGCGTCGGGGCCGTCGAACAGGGGTTTGGCGAACTCGACGTACCAGTCGCAGACGCGGCCCCAGACGAATTTGTAAAGCGCGTCGGCGGCTTGGTCGAAGCGGTAGGAGTTCAGCGCCTCGTCCACCTCGGCGCGGGTTTTGGCGGCCTCGCCGATGATCCACTGATTGACGGTGGCGGTGGGTTTCGGGGCGTCATCCGTGACGTGGCCCTCCCAGACGCCGTTCATTTCGGCAAAGCGGCAGGCGTTCCAGAGTTTGGTGGTGAAGTTGCGGTAGCCCGCGATGCGCTGAGTATCGAGTTTAAGGACGCCGCCGAGGCTGGCCATGGCGGCATTGGCAAAGCGCAGGGCATCGGCGCCGTATTCGTCAATAATTTCCAGCGGGTCGATGACGTTGCCGAGGGATTTTGACATTTTCTTGCCCTTGGCGTCGCGCACGAGGCCGTGCAGATAGACGGTATGGAACGGGATTTCGCCCACTACGGCAAGCTGCATCATCATCATGCGGGCGACCCAGAAGAACAGGATATCCTGGCCCGTTACCAGCACGGATGTGGGGAAGTATCTGGCGAGTTCCGGGGTTTGTTCCGGCCAGCCGAGGGTGCCGATGGGCCAGAGGCCGGAGGAGAACCATGTGTCTAGGACGTCTGGGTCGCGCCAAATGAATACAGCGCCTGTTCCATCATTTTTATGGAGTGCAGCACACGCTATTGCTTGGTGTCTATCTGCCACGACGACAACTTGTCGCTTAACAGCTTTATGGCCCGGAACCAGTGGCAAAAATCCTGTTTCGGCGGCAGCCAATGCTTCCGCTTCAGTCGCTGAGCAATGTTCCCACCAAACCGCAACCCCGGTAGCATTCTCGCCAATCTCATAATCCAAGATTCCGTCGCTATCGACCGCGGGCCCGTACCAAACCGGGATCTGATGCCCCCACCAAAGTTGGCGGCTGATGCACCATGGCTCGATGTTTTCCAGCCAGTGGTAATAGGTTTTCTCGCCTGACGCGGGGATGATTTTGGTGGTGCCGTTGCGGACGGCGTCTAGGGCAGGCCCTACGATTTTCGCGGTATCGACGAACCATTGGTCGGTCAGCATCGGCTCGATGACGACTTTTGATCGGTCGCCGAAGGGTTGCATGATCTTTTTCGCCTCGACCACGGGTT
>JANNAV010000158.1:0-3358 GCA_031384695.1 Paracoccaceae bacterium | reverse complement strand
ACGGAGCGGGCCTTTCCCGCTTCACGTCAGAAATAACGGGGGAGATGCCGCGAAAGTTTCACGGTGGGGCAGATTATTTGTGATTGGCTGAGGCGGGGATGCGCCTCGGCGGGAGCAGGACTTTGCCAGCCAGAGGCGAGCCGAAGGACCGGCGCGCGCCACGCACCCACTGTTGAAAAGCGGGGGTTTCACACCCCGCACCCAGCGCCGAAGAGCGGGGGTTTCACACCCCCGCACCCAGCGCCGAAGAGCGGGGTTTCACACCCCCGCACCCAGCGCCGAAGCGCGGGGGTTTCACACCCCCGCACCCCCGTGGGATATTTGGGCAATGGAGAAGCGGGGGACAATTTTAATCGAATTTTATGGAGCGTGGGCAAGCTGGGGTCATCAGGATTCATGTTGCTGCCAAGCGGTTCAGCTTTGCAAGAGATCGGAAATCGCGGCATGTCGTCTCACTGGAACGCATTTAACCGGTGGCGTTGTGTACGGTGCAAACCTGAGCCGGTTTAGGTGGCGGCGAGGGTGCCTGTGACCAGAACCGGGCCGGTAGGGGCGCCGGTGGTGGAGCCGCCTGCGGGTTCGAGGCTGATCGCCAGCACCGCACCCGCGCTGGCGGCGATGGCGGGCATGCTGACGGTTGGGGCGGTCAGCAGGCCCAGCGAGATCGGCGCGTCATTCCCGACGATCAGCCACAACTCGTGCACATAGCCGGGCTCGGCGGCGGCACCGCCCAGCAAGGCGAGGGTGATGGTATCGCCCACCACCGTTGCCTCATATCGCAGGGGGCTGGCGTCGGCGGTGAGGGTGGCCTTGAAGCTGGGGGCGGGCGGGCTGAGCAGCAGGAAGGCGGTAACGGCCGCCGCCGTCAGCGTGGCCAGACCAAGGCCGAAGATGCGGGTGAACCAGCCGCCACTGGGTGCCGCGTTTTGTGGGGCGTTTTGTGGCGCGGCTTGCGGGAACAGGCGCGCCTCGATTGCCGGCATCAGATCGGGGGCAGGGATGTCGGCAAACTCGTCGTTCAAGCCTTCAAGATGCGCCTCCCAGGCGTTGACCCGGGTGACGAACGCCGCGTCGGCACGCAGCCGGGCCTCGGCCATGGCGCGGTCGGGCAGGGACAGCACGCCCAGCACATATTCGGCTGCCAGCAGATCATCCTCTTCTTCGGAGGTGGCGGAGATCATGGGATCGGTCATGCTTCCATACACTCCTTCAATTTGAGGAGGCTGCGGCGTAACCATGTTCGCATCGTGTTCAGCGGCACATCGTGTTTGGCCGCAAGATCGGTGTAGGAGTGCCCGTCAAGGTAGGCGCCGCGCACGGCGGCGGCGCGGTCGGGCTCCAGAGTGGCAAAGCAATCGGTGATGCGCCGGGCCTCACCAGCCGCCACCAGGCGGCTTTCCACGCCGGGGGCGTGATCGACAAGGGCGGCGAGGGTTTCATCATCCGAGGTGGTGTCGTGGCGGCTGCGCAGGCGGTCAATCGCCAGATTGCGCGCGATGGCGATCAGCCAGGTCATGCCACGGCCTTTGGTGGCATCAAAGCGCCCCGCCCGCAACCACACCCTGGTGAAAACCTCTTGCAACGCATCCTCCGCCTCGGACCTCTGCCCAAGGATACGCAGCAACACGCCCATAAGTTTCGCGGAACTGGCGGTATATAGCGCCCGGAACGCCGCACGGTCTTGTGCGGCGATGTCACTGAGCAGGTTTGCGATCGGATCGTCCAACATGGGGGCAGGGTAACGACAGGCATTTGCCCTGTCACCCCCATGGCGCGAAATTTTTTCTTTGATCAGGCAAAGTTGAAGGGATTGGTTGCGCGGGCGTTACCGCTTGCGCCGCCTGCCTGTATCGCCGCCCGAGCCCGAGGTGTTGAAGCTGACATCGGGCAGCGCGATGATGGTCATCAGGTTGGGGAAAGCGTCGGTCGCATGCGGGATGGCGCTGGCGGCGACGAAATGTTCCTGAAAGCGCGGCTCGATGGCGGTTTCAACCTTGTGGATCTGGTGCACCGTCGCCTCGATCTGGTTGCGGGCGGCCACGTTGCACAGGGCGATGCGCGCGCCGGTGCCTGCGGCGTTGCCCGCCGAGGTGACGTTGGCCAGTGGCGCGTCGGGGATCATGCCCAGCACCATCGCGTGTTTGGGGCTGATATGGGCACCGAACGCGCCTGCGAGGGTGACGCGGTCAACGGTGGCGACGCCCATCTCGTCCATCAGCAGGCGGGCACCGGCGTAAAGGGCGGCCTTGGCAAGCTGGATGGCGCGGATATCGCCCTGGGTGACCATGATGCGCGGGCCACCCTCTGATGTGCCATCGTGCAGCAGGTAGGAGTGGGTGCGGCCCTGCGGTTCGCAGCGCGAGGTGCCGGTTTGCTCGGGGCTGCCGATGAGGCCGCCCTGATCGACAAGACCTGCAAGGCGCATCTCGGCCACCGCCTCGATGATGCCCGACCCGCAGATGCCCGAGACGCCGGTGGTGGCGGTGACGGCGGCAAAGCCTGCATCGGTGGACCACAGATCGGAGCCTATCACCTTGAAGCGCGGCTCTTTGGTGACAAGATCAATCTCCACCCGCTCGATGGCTCCGGGGGCGGCGCGCTGGCCGGAACTGATTTGAGCGCCTTCGAACGCCGGGCCGGTGGGGGAGGAACAGGCGAGCACGCGGGTTTCATTGCCGAGCAGCAGTTCGGCATTGGTGCCCACATCCACGATCAGCACCATGTCTTTGGATTTGTTAGGTTCCTCGGAAAGCGCGACGGCGGCGCAATCGGCCCCCACATGGCCCGCGATGCAAGGCAGGATATAGACGCGGGCGGCGGTGTTCAGGTTGGAAAGGTCCAGATCGCGGGCGTTGAGCGACAGCGAGCCTGAGGTGGCCAGCGCGAAGGGGGCCTGACCAAGTTCAACCGGATCAATACCCAGCAGCAGGTGGTGCATCACCGGGTTGCAGACGAACACCACCTCGTAGATCGATGTCGCGTCGATTTTGGCCTCCAGGGCGATGCTTGCGGCCAAAGCGTTGATGGATTCGCGCACGGCGCGGGTCATTTCCACGTCACCGCCGGGGTTCATCATGGCGTAGGAGACGCGGCTCATCAGGTCTTCGCCAAAGCGGATCTGCGGGTTCATCACGCCGGATGAGGCCAGCACCGTGCCATCCGACAGATCGCAGAGGTGGGCGGCGATGGTGGTGGAGCCGAGATCGATGGCAAGGCCGTAAAGCGGGGTTTCGTGGAAACCGGGCCAGATATCGAGAATGCGGGGGCGGGCATCGTGGTTGCCCTTGTGCAGCGCCACGGTGACATTCCACGCGCCTTTGCGCAAGGTGGGTTGCAGGCGGCGCATCAGGGCCAGATC
>JANNAV010000109.1:0-5222 GCA_031384695.1 Paracoccaceae bacterium | reverse complement strand
GGAAGCGTTTGACAACGGCGATCTGGATGCCGAGGGGCGGCGGGTGGTGGTGATCGGCGGCGGCGATACGGCGATGGATTGTGTGCGCACGGCGATCCGGCAGGGGGCGGTTTCGGTGAAATGCCTGTACCGCCGCGACCGCGAAAACATGCCCGGGAGCCAGCGCGAGGTGCTGAATGCCGAAGAGGAAGGCGTTGAATTCGTTTGGCTTTCCGCACCCATCGGCTTTGAGGGGGCCGAGGATGTGAGTGGTGTTATTGTGCAGAAAATGCGGCTGGGGGGGGCGGATGTTTCGGGGCGGCAGGTGCCGGAGGTGATCGCGGGGGCGGAGTATCTGGAGCCTGCCGATCTGGTCATTCAGGCGCTGGGGTTCGAGCCCGAGAACCTGCCCAGTCTTTGGGGCGTGCCGGAATTGGCTGTGACGCGCTGGGGCACCATCAAGGCCGATTTTCGTAATCATTCCACCAACTTGGCAGGCGTTTACGCGGCGGGGGATATCGTGCGCGGGGCGAGTTTGGTGGTCTGGGCCATCCGCGATGGGCGCGAGGCCGCCGAGGCCATTCTGGAATATCTGGCGCAACCGGCCTCGGTTGCGGCAGAGTGAGACACCACAAATGCATGCAGACGGCTATGCACAACCTATGCATACGCCCAAAACATCGCAAAGACCCGGCTGCGGCGACACCCGAGACCCCAAGCAAAGGATAAGATGATGCGTTTGACCCTTGCCGTTCCGATGATCCTGCTGGGCCTGCCGGCCCTTGCCGGATCGTTCACCCCGCCGCAAGGCTGTGCCGCCTTTCTGACGGTGCAGTCGCGCGGCTGTTATGTGGCGAACTACTACCGCTGCGAGGCGGATACGGCGGGCGATCAGTGGCGGGCGGATTTTGATCAGGAGGGGCTGTTCTATCTGTCGCGCATCGACTTTGAAACGCAATGGGTGGAAAGTTTTGACGTCGGCCCCAAGGTGACGCAGACGCTGGACGCCAACCCGGTGGACGGCGCTTCGTTTTCCGGGCTGTTGTCCACCGATTACGACAGCTTTGCCTTCCAGCTTTCCAAGGATGACGGCGCGCATTCGATCGTGCGCGGCTTTGACCGGCTGACCGGCAAGAAGGTGGTGATCGACGGCATCAATCTGGAGCAGACCGAGTTCGAGTTCACCGAAACCGACGACGATGGCAAGGTGCTGCGGCAGGCCAAGGGCAATGAGTATATCCACCCGAAGTGGCGGCTGTTCTTTTCCGGCCAGTCGGAGTGGCCGCAGGAAGATGGATCGGTCAGCAAGCTGGAAGGATCGCCGGTACAGTTCGTGATGCCGGGCGAGCCGGGCTTTGCCAACACCCAGCCGATATTCGAATGCGATGTGGTGACATCGGACGCGGGCACCCCGATGGACCGGCTCTGGGCGGTGCGGGGTGAGTGATGAACGGCGGTTTGCGGTATGATCTGGGCCGGGTGGCGCAATGGGCGGTGCCGTTGACCATGCTGTCGATGGCGATGGAGGTGGTCCTGCTGGCCACCAGTGCCCAAGTGCTTTGGTTTGTGAGCCAAGTAGAAGCCGGGGTACTTGAGGGCGATGCGTTGACCTTGGCCGCCGATCGGGTGGATCAATACGCGCTGATCGCGGGCATCGGGTATCTGGCGGTGGTGATCACGGCCTACATAGCCAATGGCATCTGGATTTACCGGGCAAGCTGGAATGCCCGACAGTTGCAACCGTTTGCCGGGCGGATCACGCCGGGCTGGGCCATCGGTTGGTTCTTTGTGCCGTTCCTGTCGCTTTGGAAGCCATATCTGGCGATAAAGGAAACATGGGCGGCGTCGCTGCGCGCGGCGGAGGTGCCAGTTTGGATGGGCTGGTGGTGGGCGGCGTGGATCGTGGCGAATGTTCTGGGCCAGATATCGTTTCGCATGTCGAAGAGCGTCACGACGATGGACGATCTGCGGATGGTGGCCTGGATCGACGTGGTGAGCGCGCTGACGGGCCTGTGCGCGGGGTATCTGTTTTTGCGGATCATCCGCGCGATCAGCAGCGCGCAAATGGTCCGGCGGCCCGAAGAAGCTTTTGAATGATTGATCTTGGAAAGACTGGGAGTACGACGATGACCGAAGCAACGCTGTATGACGCAAACTGGGTTGCCGCCGAAGAGGCGAAGCGGGCGTGGATGGATGCGAACGGGCTTTACAAGACCGAGGACGAGCATGCGTCTTGTGGCGTCGGCCTTGTGGTGGCGATTTCGGGCAAGCCAAGCCGCCGGGTGGTGGAGCATGGCATTGCGGCGCTGAAGGCGGTCTGGCACCGGGGGGCGGTGGATGCCGATGGCAAGACCGGTGATGGTGCCGGCATTCATGTGCAGATACCGGCGCGGTTTTTCTATGATCAGGTGCGCCGCACCGGGCACGAGCCGGATATGGCCAAGCTGATCGCGGTGGGGCAGGTGTTTCTGCCGCGCACCGATTTCGGCGCGCAGGAACGCTGCCGCACCATTGTGGAATCCGAAGTGCTGCGGATGGGGCATTATATCTATGGCTGGCGGCATGTGCCGGTAGATACCGCCGTTCTTGGGGATAAGGCCAATGCGACCCGGCCCGAGATCGAACAGATTCTTGTACGCTGTGAGAAGGCGATTGATCAGGAGCAGTTCGAGCGCGAGTTGTACATCATCCGCCGCCGGATCGAGAAGGCGGCTTTGGCGAGCCAGATACAGGGGATGTATCTGTGTTCGCTGTCCTGCCGTTCCATCATCTACAAGGGGATGATGCTGGCCGAGCAGGTGGCCACGTTTTACCCCGATCTGATGGACGAGCGGTTCGAGTCTGCGTTTGCGATTTACCATCAGCGGTATTCCACCAACACCTTCCCGCAGTGGTGGCTGGCGCAGCCGTTCCGCATGCTGGCGCATAACGGCGAGATCAACACGCTGAAGGGCAACGTCAACTGGATGAAAAGCCATGAGATCCGCATGGCGTCGAACAATTTTGGCGATGCGGCCGAGGACATCAAGCCGATCATCCCGGCGGGCACTTCGGACAGTGGGGCATTGGATGCGGTTTTCGAGATGCTGGTGCGTTCGGGGCGGATCGCACCTTTGGCCAAGACCATGCTGGTGCCGGAGGCGTGGAGCAAGGCCACGACGGATATGAAACCGGCATGGGCGGATATGTACGCCTATTGCAATTCGGTGATCGAGCCGTGGGACGGGCCTGCGGCGCTGGCGATGACCGATGGGCAATGGGTGTGCGGGGGGTTGGACCGCAACGGCCTCAGGCCCATGCGCTATGTGGTGACGGGGGACGGGTTGCTGATAGCAGGGTCCGAGGCCGGGATGGTGCCGGTGGACGAGGCGACGATCCGCGAAAAGGGCGCGCTGGGGCCGGGGCAGATGATTGCCGTCGATATGGCGGCGGGCAAGTTGTATCACGATGTCGAGTTGAAGGATAAGCTGGCGGGCGCGCAGCCCTACGGCGACTGGGTGCAGAAGATCGTCGATCTGGATGCGCTGCTGCGCGATGTGCCCGAGACGGCGATGTTTGCCGGTGGGGAGTTGCGCAAGCGGCAGATCGCGGCGGGCTATACGCTTGAGGAGTTGGAGCAGGTTCTGGCGCCGATGGCGGAAGATGGCAAGGAGATGATCGCCTCGATGGGCGATGATACACCGGCGGCGGTACTCTCTAGCATTTACCGGCCGTTGAGCCATTTCTTCCGGCAGAACTTTTCACAGGTGACCAACCCGCCGATTGACAGTTTGCGCGAGGGGCGGGTGATGAGCCTGAAAACCCGCTTTGGCAATCTGCGCAATGTGCTGGACGAAAACTCCAGCCAGACCGAGATCATGGTGCTGGAAAGCCCGTTTCTGGCCAATGCCGAGTTCGAGGTGCTGGTGGGGCGGTTTGGCGCGCAGGTGGCGCATATTGATTGCAGTTTCGAGGCCGGGGCCGGGGCGGATGCGCTGCGGCAGGGGTTGGAGCGCATCCGCGCCGAGGCGGAAGATGCGGTACGGTCGGGGGCCGGGCAGTTGGTGCTGAGCGATCAGTATCAGGGTGCGGCGCGGGTGGGGATGCCGATGATATTGGCGACCAGTGCCGTGCATTCCTGGCTGACGCGCAAGGGGCTGCGGACGTTTTGTTCGATCAACGTGCGGGCGGCGGAGTGCATTGATCCGCATTATTTCGCGGTGCTGATCGGGGCGGGAGCGACGACGGTGAACGCCTACCTCGCGCAGGACAGCATTGCCGACCGGATCGGGCGGGGGCTGATTGATGGCAGCCTGCTGGAGGCGATGCGGCGTTACGGCGACGCGGTGGATAGCGGGCTGTTGAAGATCATGTCGAAGATGGGGATTTCGGTGATTTCCTCGTATCGCGGCGGTTTGAACTTTGAGGCGGTGGGCCTGAGCCGCGCCATGGTGGCCGAGTATTTCCCCGGCATGCAAAGCCGGATTTCCGGCATCGGCCTGACCGGCATTCAGCGGCAGGCCGAGGGTGTTCACGCCAAGGGCTGGAAGGGCGGCACCGATGTGCTGCCGATTGGCGGCTTTTACAAGGCGCGGCGGTCGGGGGAAAAGCATGCCTGGGAAGCCCAGACCATGCATATGCTTCAAACCGCCTGCGACCGGGCGTCGTTCGATCTGTGGAAGCAGTATTCGGCGGCGATGCGGGCCAATCCGCCGATCCATATCCGCGATCTGCTGGACATCAAGGTGTTGGGCAAGCCGGTGCCGATTGAGGAGGTGGAAAGCATCACCTCGATCCGCAAGCGGTTTGTGACGCCGGGGATGTCCTTGGGCGCTTTGGGGCCGGAAGCGCACAAGACGCTGAACGTGGCGATGAACCGGATCGGGGCGAAATCTGACAGCGGCGAGGGTGGCGAGGATCCGGCGCATTTTGTGCCGGAGGCGAACGGCGACAATCCGTCTGCCAAGATCAAGCAGGTGGCTTCGGGGCGGTTTGGGGTGACGGCGGAATACCTCAACGCCTGCGAGGAGTTGGAGATCAAGGTGGCGCAGGGCGCGAAGCCCGGAGAGGGCGGCCAGTTGCCCGGCATGAAGGTGACGGCGCTGATCGCGCGGTTGCGGCATTCCACGCCGGGCGTCAGCCTGATCAGTCCGCCGCCGCACCATGATATCTATTCGATCGAAGACCTCGCGCAGTTGATCTATGACCTGAAGCAGATCAATCCGCGTGCCAAGGTGACGGTCAAGCTGGTGTCGCAATCCGGC
>JANNAV010000004.1:0-3347 GCA_031384695.1 Paracoccaceae bacterium | reverse complement strand
GCCGAGGAAAAAGTTTCGGTATCACGCGACACTTTGACGATGTCGGCGAACCTGCCAACTGACCAAAAGCCTGCGTCCGGCCCCTCCCCTTGGATAGGGTTCCAAGCAAGACCCTCCAGAGCGCGCAGATCAGCGAAGGCTGCTTGTGGGATGCCATGATCAAATGCGCACGGGTCGGACAGGTCGGTCGCAATCTTGAGCCTATCGAGCATAAAATTTCCCCTCCTACTGGTCAGTTTACGCGTTGGTTCGCTATTCAGTTCCATCTTTACTGAATTCAGTACACTGTATACAATGCCCGCTATCTAGGGCAACAGATTTTTGAGGGCCGATGATGACGATATTTCGCGACATCGAGGTGACGCCAATCAGTTGGCGCGAGTGCGGCACCGGAGAGGCGGTGATCTTTCTCCATGCGATGGTGACGTCGAGCACCGGATGGGATCCGCAAATGCAGGTTCTGGCAGCAGACTATCGCTGTATTGCTTGGGATATGCCGGGCTTTGGCAGATCAACCCCACCAGAAAAGAACGCAGGATTCGACGATGTTTTGCAGGCCTTGGTTCGTTTCGTGACCGAAACACTGGGGCTGACCAAAGCGCATTTCGTCGGCCTGTCGGTGGGCGGCATGATCCTTCAGCATCTGGCAGTCAGCCACCCTGCATTGGTGCGCAGCATTACGATGCTGGATTGCTCACCCAAATTTGGGTTTGGTGGTAACAGCAACGCAGCGGAATTTGTGGCTTGGGTCAATTCACAGTTGGACAGCGAAAGCCAGTCTGCGTTCAGCGAAAGCATGATCCGCGCCATCACCGCCCCCACTGCAAGTCAGCAGGCAATTCAGTCGGCTATCACTGCGATGGGCCGCGCCACCCGCGAAGGATTGGAATTCGCAGCGCATCTGATCGCCACCCATGATGCGGTGGATTTGCTGCCCAAAATCACCTGCCCGACGCTGGTTATGGCGGGTGCGCTTGACGGTGAAACTCCGCCCGCTTATGCCCGCGCGATAGCGGCGCGTATTCCGGGTGCCAACCTGTCGATCATCCCGAATGCGGGCCATATTGCCAATCTGGAGGCACCCGAGGCCGTGACAGATCGCCTGCGTGTCTTCCTTACACACGGTCTTTAGGAGGTTTTGTTGAAGGCAGCGATTTTGCGGCAGATAGGCCAAGATCAGACCATCGAAGACATCATACTGGGCAACCCGACACAAAATGAAGTGCTGGTTGAAGTTGCGGCTACCTTTCCGACTTATACGGACATGGATGATGTGTTCCAACCCCGCGTTACCAACTGCGATCGTTGGCTGATCACTGGCTCGCGTCATAGCGCCTGTGAGGGTCTTGCGTGGATGCGAAAACTTGAAAACATTCTGCGCGATGCATGTGCCGCCCAAACGCCGATTGTGGGTATTTGCTCTGGCCATCAGATCCTTGCGCAAGCGCTCGGCGGTAAGGTTGAAAACTCCCCTTTTGGCTGGGCCTTTGGTCCAACAAACTATGAGTTTAATGAGGGCAGTCAGGCCGCAATGAACGCCTGGCACCGGGATCAGGTCACAGTAATGCCCGAAACTGCGAACCGGATCGCCACATCGCAGTTCTGCCAAAACGCCGCACCGGCATATGGTGATCATGCATTGAGCTATCAAGCACATCCAGAGTTCACCAATGTTTTCACGAAAGACTTGTTGAACCTGCGCCGGGATCAGCTACCCCAGAGTCTATGTGAGAAGGCCGACCAAGGCTTCGAAAGCTTAGTGCCGTTTGCACATAGTGCTGATCAGATCGTGCAGTTTTTTCCGCAACCACATTGTAGTTGCTGTTAAACAGAACTGACGCGGCCTTGCCGCCAATATCTATCGATCAAAGGGTGTGGTAAAAAAATGTTCAGGAAGATCGAAGTTTCCCGCGTCAGATTAGCCGATCAGATTTATGATCAGATTGTGAATGCAATTGATCAAGGGCTGATCGCCCCATCCGAGCGGATCGTACAGGAGAAGCTGGCAGAGCAGCTTCAGGTCAGCCGGACGCCGATCCGAGAGGCTCTGTTCAGATTGGAGCAGGAAGGTATTCTGATTGCAACCGAACGCGGCGGCTTTTCAATTCGACAAATAGAACCGCGCGAGGTCGTCGAAATCTATGAAGCGCGGCAGGCTATCGAAGGTCATAGTGCCGCAATGCTGGCGCGCAGTTGCGATAATGGCCGACTGGAACGCATTCAGGCGGTCATAGACAAGAACGAAACAGCATATTTTGAAACGATTTCAGAATATTATTCTGCAAATCGCGAGATCCATCAAGCTTTTGTTGCGGCCACAGACAATAAATATCTGCTGGAAATGTTCGAGGCTATGTGGAACCGAAGTCTATCCTTTGGCATCTTTCGCCTTATGAATCCACAACAGCTTGGCTTAACCCTCAGCGGTCACTCTCAGCTTTTGGCCGCCGTGCGAACCCGGAAGCCCGAAATGGCGAGGCACACGATGTGCGAACATATTTCGGCCGGAAAGAACTTGCAACTCTCTGCGCCTTCTCTGCTGGGTAAGACTGTCAATAAGTTAATTTGAGAAGTAGCAAAATACGGGATTGAACGGTATCCCCGTGCTGCTTTGTAAGTCAGTAGTTCACCCTGAACAACGTGGTCAGGCGGCCGTTGGTTGGTTCGGGTGGCTGTGGTGGGGCCTGAGGGCAGCCAGGATCAGCGCCATGACGCAGGACAAAAGTGCCCTGAGGTGGGCGAGAATTTTGCGGATCTTGTGACCGCAGCCGCAGAGGACGGCGAAGCGGGCATCGCCGATCGTGCCCTTCAGAGGGCATCGCCGATCGTGCCCGTCAGAGGGCAACGCGCGAGGCGGCCGTCGGTTTTCATGTGGCCGGTTTCGGGTCCGATGGCGCTGCGGCAGCGCAGATCGGCGATCAGTTTTGGTGTCAGACTGCGACGAGTGCCGCTGATCAGCACGCGGGTCGCCTCGACACCATGGCCGCGAGAACCGCGGTCGACGACGGCGAGTTCGGGGCGTTCGGGGCGCTGACCGGTCAGGATTTCCACCTGCTCCAGCGCCGGGCCCAGGGTATGGCCGTCGCAGGGGTTGCCGGTAAAGCTGCGCATGCCGACCACGAAGCCCGCGTCCAGCGTGGTGGCGATGCTGACCTTGCAGCCGAACCCGTAGCGGACCCGCGCCTTGCCCTCGGAGATGCAGCCGGCCTCCGGCTCATGCAGGGCATCGATCTTGTCGCCGCCCTTTGACGCTTGATGCAGCAGTTGTGAGACGAGGCCGAGCTTGGCCGCAACCTGATCCCGCAACGACCCGGAAGGAATGTCGCCCAGCTGACGGCGCAGGTCGC
>JANNAV010000352.1:0-15878 GCA_031384695.1 Paracoccaceae bacterium | reverse complement strand
GGTGGGGCGGTTGTTGTTTTTCCACCCTTGTTGCCCCCCCCTCCCCCCCAAAACACGAAAATTACCCAAGCTGTTGTTTACTTGGTTGGCCTTAAATCTTAATCTTTTTGAAGCCAATCCGCTCTAAATCGCGCAAACCGTCGGGCTTAACGTTTTGGCCCGGTTTCAATTCGACAAAGGCGCAGGGCACTTCGCCCCTTTTGGCGTCGGGTGCAGCCACGCGTGCTGCCAGCAGGGCCGCAGGGTGGCAGTGCAGCGCATGCTCCACCTCAAGGCTCGAAATGTTTTCCCCGCCCGAGATGATGACATCCTTGGACCGGTCGCGGATCTCGGTTTCGCCGTTCGGATGGCGCACCGCAATATCGCCGGTATGGTACACGCCGCCCGCGAATGCTGCTTCCGTCGCCGGGGCATCGCGGCAATAACCGGCCATCAGCGTATTGCCGCGCAGGCTGATTTCACCAGGGCTGGTGCCGTCCATTGGCACCGGCTCGCTATCGGCAATCAGAACCGCGACATCCGAGGCAGTAGCGTGACGACTGCCCCGGCGCGATAAAAGCTGCGCCTTGGCCTCGCCCGGCAGGGTGGCGGATGCGGTGTCAAGGCAGACATGCGCGCGCCCCGCCGCCGTGACCGCCCAGGTGTGACACCAGCCGCTGCAATGGAACATCGGCAGCACCCACAGGTACACCGACTGCCCGGTCAGCCCCGGCGTCAGGACATTGCCCAGCGCATTCAGACAGGCACCGCGATGGTGATACACCACGCCTTTGGGCCGCCCGGTGGTGCCGCAGGTGTAGTTAAGGGCGATGGCCTGCCATTCGTCTGTCACCCGGCCCATCAGATCATCGGGCAAGGTTGCAACGCCGTGCAGCAGGTCTGGCCCATGTGCGGTATCAAGGATGAAAACCGGCACCCCCGCCGCCAACGCCGCCGCGCGGGCCGCCTCGGCGGTCGCCAGATCCCCAAGGATCAGCCGACTTTCGGAGTGGGTCAGGATATATCCCACCATGTCGGCGTCCAGCCGGGTATTGACCGTGTTCAGGACTGCGCCCAGCATCGGCACCGCGTCATGGGCCGCCAACATTTCGGGCCGGTTGGGCAGCATGACCGATACCACATCGCCGGGGCCTACCCCTTGGGTGGTGAGAAATGCCGCCAGCCGTGCCACGATGCCGCCAAAGTCCGCATAGGTCCAGTGCCGCCCCTGCCAGACCACGGCCAGCCGGTCCGGATGCACCGACAGCGCCCGGTCAGGGAAATCCAGCGGCGACAGCCGCCGACGATTGGCCGCACGCGGGGCAAGGTGGGGATCGCTGCGCATCGCCATTAGCCCCCGGTATCCCACTGCCAGAACCCCCGCCCTTCATCGGTCAAATGCCGGTCCAGCACCATCTTGTGCACCTCGTCCGCGCCATCCACCAGACGGGCCTGCCTTGCATAACGATAGATCCACTCCAGCGGCGTATCGGCAGAATAGCCGCGCGCGCCGTTGATCTGGATCGCGGTATCGGCGGCCTTGTGCAGCAGGTTGGCCACGTGGATTTTCGCCATCGACACCTCCTTGCGGGCAAAGCTACCCTGATCCAGCGCCCAAGCCGCTTTCATCACCAACAGCCGCCCCACCTCGATCTGCATCGCGAGGTCGCCCAGCATCAGCTTGATGCTTTCGCGGTCGGCCAGCCGCACGCCAAAACCGTAGCGTTCGACGGCATAGCCTTGGGCAATCTCGACGCAGCGTTTGGACAGGCCGAGCCAGCGCATGCAATGCGTCAGCCGCGCGATGCCCAGCCGCATCTGCGTGACTTTCAGCCCGTCGCCCTGACTAAGCAGGATGTTTTCGGCGGGAATCTCCAGCCCGTCAAAGCTGATCTCGCAATGCCCGCCATGTTCCTCGGGGCCCATGATCGGGATGCGCCGTTCAATCCGCCAGCCGGGCTGATCGCGGTCAAACAGGAACGCGGTCAGCCCCTTGCGCGCATCATCCGAGGTACGGGCGATCAGGATGAAATGCTGCGCTTCGGCGGCCCCGGTGATATACCATTTGCGGCCCTGAATGCGGTAAAGATCGCCGTGGCGGGTGGCGGTGGTCAGCATCATCGACGGGTCCGACCCCGACCCCGGATGCGGCTCTGTCATCGCAAAAGCTGACCGCACCCGCCCCTCGACAATCGGCCTTAACCAGCGGTCTTTCTGCGCCTGGGTTCCAGCCATGCCCAGCACCATCATATTGCCATCGTCGGGGGCCGCCGAATTGAACACCACCGGGCCAAAGATCGAGCGGTTCATTTCCTCGTAACACACCGCCATGCCGACGCGTGACAGGCCCTGACCACCATCCTCAGGGTTCAGTTGCAGGCACCACAGCCCTGCGGTGCGGGCTTTGGCGCGTAAGGGGTCAAGGCGGTCATGGCGGATATTGCCATGGGTGTCATGGGCGGCGGGGTCAGCCTCGACCGGCAGGATTTCATCGGCCACAAAGCGCGCGATGCGGGCGCGGAAATCCTCAACCCTTGGGGAAATGGTAAAATCCATCGTTCGTCCTTACAGCGAGGAAACCAGATGGCCGCCATCAGCGACAATCTCGGTTCCGGTCATGAAAGCCCCGGCATCCGAGGCAAGAAGCAGCAGCGGCCCGTCAAGATCGGCAGGCTGACCAAGGCGGCGTTGCGGCACCCGTTTGATCAGCGCGCGCCCCGCGTCGGTCGCAAAGAACTGCCGGTTGATATCGGTCCGAATATAACCCGGACACAGCGCATTGACACGGATGCCATGCCGCGCCCATTCCAGCGCCAGGCTGCGGGTCAGTTGCACCACCCCCGCCTTGGCCGTCGCATAGGCCGCCACATTGCCCGCCACCCGCAGCCCCAGGATCGAGGCCACATTGACGATGGATCCGCCACGCCCATCTGCCACCATGCGGGCCGCCGTTGCCTGTGCCACGCGGAACACGCCGGTCAGATCGGTGTCGATGACGCGGGCCCAATCGGCAGGCGGCGTGGTCAGCGCGGGGCCATCATGGCTGACGCCGGCGTTGTTGATCACAATGTCAAAGGCCGGGCCGGCAAAGGCCGCGTCGACTGAGGCCTGGTCGGTGACATCCAGTGGCCGGGCCGCAGCTTGCCCCCCGACGGCCACAATACTGCGGCACCCTTCAGCCAGCGCCTCCACCCGGCGCGCAGCCAGCGTCACCGCAGCGCCCCTTGCAGCCAGCACATGCGCGAAATGCAGGCCCAGCCCTGATGATGCGCCAGTAACAATTGCGGTCTTGCCGCGCAGGTCAAAGATATCCGCCATCAATGTACCGCCGCATACATGATCTTCCGCTCCGTCGCCTCACCGGGCGAAAACTCCTCGACGATCCGGCCCTGACGCGCCACAAGGATGCGGTCGGACAAGTTCATAATCTCCGGCAGGTAGGACGAGATCACCATGACAGCAAGGCCATCATCGGCAAGGCTCTGGATCAGCTGATGAATCTCGGCAATAGCCCCCACATCCACCCCGCGTGTCGGTTCGTCAAAGATCACCAGACGCGGTTTCTGGACCAGCGATTTAGCGATCACCACCTTTTGCTGATTGCCACCCGACAGCTCGATCACCCGGGCGTCGGCATTGATCGTGCGGATGTTCAGCTTTTGCCGCCATTCCGCCGCCAGCGCCGCCATCTCGCGGCGGTTGACCAACGCCGGGCCGTTCGCGGCCAGCCGCCCCAGATGCAGGTTTTCGGCAATCGACATCTGGTCAAAGAACCCTTCCAGCTTGCGATCCTCGGTCACATAAACAATGCCATCGCGCACCGCGTGGCGCGGCAGGCGGTAGCGCACGGGGCGATCCTGCAGCAGCACCTCGCCGCCATGGAAAAAGTTGCGTTTCAGCACGCCCGCCACGATTTTGGCGGCCTCGGTCCGGCCCGATCCGATCAGGCCAAACACCCCCGTCACCTGCCCGGCATAGACAGTGAACGAGGTGTTGCGCACCATCGCCCCCATCGACAGGTTCTGCACCGAGAGCACCTTGGTCCCGGCGGGGCGTATCTTGGTGTCGTGGCGGGTATAGAGCGCACCCGACAGCGTGCGACCGACCATCGCCTGAATGATGCTGTCGCGGTCGAATGCCCGCGCCGCATCGGTGACCACCAACTCGCCGTCCCGCAGGATGGTGATCCGGTCGGCCAGCAGCAGCGCCTCTTCGATCGCGTGGCTGATAAAGACGATAGCCACACCATCCGTCTTCAGCCGCTGCACGAGGGCAAAGAAATAGCGCTTTTCTTCGGGCGTCAGGGTGGCGGTCGGTTCGTCAAAGATGATCAGCCGGGCCTTTTGCAATACGGCCCGGGCAATCTCCACCATCTGCTTTTGCGCTGCACCCAGATTGGCGACAGTGGCCAGCGGATCAACGTTGAAGTTCAGCGATTGCAGGAATTGCTGTGCGGCAATGGTCAGGCCGCGCAGGCGGTTGAAGAACCGTTCATTGCCCAGATACAAGTTCTGCGCCACGGTCATTGACGGCACCAGCGAGGTTTCCTGATACACCATCGCCACGCCATGGGCGAGTGCTTCCGACGGGGTGCGGAACAGGGCCACCTGACCATCCACCAGAATCTCGCCCGCGCTGGGCGGGGTGACGCCCGCAATCATCTTGGTCAGGGTGGATTTTCCGGCTCCATTTTCGCCCAAAAGTGCGTGAATCTCGCCCGGCAGCACGGTGAAATCGACGTTTTTGATCGCCGGAACACCCCGGTATTCCTTGGTGATCGCGCGCATCTCGATCAACGGGGTCATGGCCGAACCTCTTGCAAACACAGGATCGCGTTACCGCCCCGGCTGGCGACCAACACCCGGTCGCCGAACGGCAGCGCGCTTGTGATCCCGTGGAACCAGCCATCTGCCCGGCTGTGATAGCTCGCGATGGGCCGGAACGCGGCGTCCAGCCGGACCAGCAGGCCATAGCTGCGCGTCGGGGCCCAGGGTTTGACGATCCCATGGGTGCGGATCGCGCCGCCCTGCATCGGTTCATAGAAACTGGTCGCGCGCGACAATGTCGGGGCCACCCACCATTGCGGGTCCACTTCGGCCATCATGCGATTGCGGTAGGCGGCCTCGCGCAGCACCAGTTCGATCAACTGGTTACGCGGGGCAAAAACGCACATCCACCAGCCGTCGCCTGCCGGGATCAGGCGCGAGGGGTAGCCGGGCAGGTCTGTCACCACGGGCTGGCCACCCAGTTGCGTCAACTGGTGCCGCCAGCTTTCCGCCACGGTGATTGTGCCCTGCGCCGCCGCTGCACCCGAAGGCCAGGCCAGCCGCCCAGCGACCTGCCCGGCTGTGCCATTTGCTGCCACCGACCAGACCGACCCCGAGGCTCCCCGCTGCAACAGATCACGTTTCCAGTCGGCAGGCCCGTTATCCTCCGACCCGAGGCAGACGATCAGCGTGCCGTTTTCCCCGGCCGCAAGCGCCGTGACGCAGGGCCGGTCCGGCAGACCGGTCACGGCAAGATCGCCAATCGTCAGCCGCCCATCTGCCAGCGCCACGGCAAGCCTGTCGCCAAGGCTGCACAGTGCTGCCACCGGCGCATCAAACCGCCGCCAGTCCCGCAGGCCCCCGGTTGCCGGATCAAGCACATGCACCACCGCGCCCGACGACACCAGCACCCGGCCCTGATGCAGCACCAGATTGTCGGGGGCTTTGACGCGGGCCAGCACATCGGCATCTTCCAGCTTTGTGTTGGGCCGCAGCGCCCCGTCCATCGGCGGCACCGTCGGCGCATGGCTCCCGCGCCCCCGGAACCGGTCGATCCGGTTAGATAACCACATCATCGCGCGGCCCCCCAATAGGCGCGGGTTGCCGTCCAGTCGGGGTCAGCGCCGGGGATTTTGTAACGTCCGATCCGGTTGTTGAAGATGCCGCCAAGGTACAGATACCCTTTGTGTTCGCGCATTGACGTCACCTGCGGATGACGTTCGCCGATCCCGTCCCACAGCGATTGCACGATGGTGCCATCAAGGCTGAACTTCACCACGCCGCCGGTGTTCATGTTCGGATACAGCCATTCATCCCGCGCGATCTGCATCACCATACGGCGGCGAAAGCCGGGCATTTTTTGCGCCAGATCAAACGCCGGAGCCCGCATCCCGATGATGCCACACCAGAAATTGCCATCCGAGGCGAGGTTGATATTATCGGGATAGCCCGGCAGGTCGGGAATTACACTTTCGACCCGGCCTTTGCGTGGCCCGTCGTAATAATAGCGACTGATCCGGCAGGCCCAGGTTTCGGCGAACAGGAACGATGCACCATCGGGCACCATGCAGATCCCGTTCGGGAATTGCAGCCCGGGCAGAACCGTGCGCGACGACCCGTCGCGCGGATCATAACAGATGATCCGCCCGTTGCCGCGCCCTTCCAATGCGTCGATGATCCAGTCGTGCGTTTCGTAGCGGATCGTTGCCTCGGAAAAGAACACCCGCCCATCCGGGGCAATGTCCAGATCATCGGCCAGCCGCATCCGGCTGTCATCGACAATCGACAGCCACGAGCGGTTGGTTTCATCCGACAGTTTGATGACCTGCCGGTCGGTCGTGACCTTGTACAGGCCCATGCCACCCACGCAAACCAGCAGGCTGCCGTCGCGATCAAACGCCAGCCCAAGGGTCTGACCGCCAATATGAACATAAACCTCGCGCTGCCTGTGATCGGGGGCGAAGAAGCGGATGATATCGCCGTCGCGGCTGCCGCAGTAGAGGTTGCCGTCGGCGTCAAGGATCACGTCCTCGGGTCCGTCAACCTGCCCCACGCCGATGGGTTCGGCGACGGACAACAGATCGTTGATGGCATAGGGCGACGCAGGATCGCGGCTCACCAGTTGCAGCGGCGGCAGGGCAAAGTAGGTGGGCGAGACATAGGACCGCGCCAACAGTTTTGCCCGGTTCTTGACCCAGCGCACGTCAATGGCCACGGCAATCAGCAGGATCGTCCCCAGCACCAGCGAGGATGCCCCCGACCGCAGGCCCAGACGGATCAGGCTGTTGGTGATGATGACGACGATTATGACGCCCAGCACCGTCTTGAACATCGACCCGCGCCCGCCGCCAAGACTGGTGCCGCCCAGCACAACGGCGGTCAGGATCGTGATTTCAAGCCCAAGCCCGGTATCATTGCCAAGGCTGGCCAGACGGGCGGCATAAAAGATGCCTGCCGCAGCGGCCAGCATGCTGGAGGCCACATAGGTCAGGCAAATGGTGCGGCGCACGTTGATCCCGGCGTTATGGGCTGCACGACGCGACCCGCCCACCGCCAGAATGTGCCAGCCGGGGCGCAGGCGTGTCAGAAATATATGCGCCAGAACCGCCAGCACGATGGCGGTCCAAAAGCTGGCCGACATACCGAGGACGGTTTCAAAGGCCAGGAAATCCCAGACCGGGGTTATGATCTCGGTCGAGGATATCTGCGATGTGTAGGCCAGCAGCAGCGTATCCACGACCGCCCGCACGATGATCAGCATCACCAGCGTGGTCAGAAACGCGCGCAGCCGCAGAAAGCCTACGAGCACCCCATTAACGAGGCCGATCAGCCCGCCGGTGGCCAGCACCGCCAAAGCGGCGAGCCCCACCGGCCAGCCCATCACCCCACCCAAGGCCAGCATCATCAGATTGGCCAGCGCGAACACCGAGCCTATCGACAGATCAATCCCACCGGCCATGATCACGATGGTCAGGCCAAGGCCGATCAGCAGGTATTCCCCGATGGTCCGCGACAGGCCACTCACACTGCCAGCGGTAAACATATTGTCGATCAGCGTGCCAAAGACGGCGACGGCGGCAAACAGAAACAGGAAGGGGATTGCGCTGTCGATCCAGTTTTTGGACAGGATCTCTCCCACGATCTTGTCGGGGACCAGCCTGTAGCGCCAGCGCGTCAGGAAATCGCTTGCCATGCCTGCCTCGGGGTGTGGGTGGAACGGGGGCGGGCCTGATCTGGCCCGCCTCGGGTTTGCAAAAGATCAGCCGCCCATCTTGGCAAGTTCGTCCAACGTCCAGCACGACGACGGCGTCATATTGGCCTGGGTGATCTGCAAAAGCGGGCTGATCAGCGCAAACGGCGCGCTGCCAGCCTCGATATCGGCCTGCAACAGCATCTTGATCGCGGCGTTCAGGTCGCGGGCCTGCCCCGCCACGTTATAGCTGTGGTAAACGCTGAACTCGCCCGAGGCGACGCGGTCACACCCTGCCTCGCGATTGCCGCCGCCAGACGTGGCCAGCACAACCTTGCCCTCAAGTCCCGCCTCGCGGATCGCACCGGCGGTGCCAGTATCGGCCACGTCCCAGAAACCCGCGATGCCGCAGAGATCGGGGTTCTGCAACAAAACGGTTGAGGTGATGGCGAACGCCTTGGACGCGTCCCAATCCGCCGCCTGACTGGACACGATGGTAATCCCTGCGCTTTTCGCGACCAGATCGTTGATCCCGGCCAGCATCAGCATCGACGCGGGCGAAGCGGTGGCGCCTTCAACGACAGCGATCTTGCCCGAGGTGCCCGCCCCACAGGCGCTGACCAATGCACCAGCGGTGCGGCGGCCGATATCATACCAGTCGGGGCCGACATAGGCGTCCGACGGGGTTGCCACCCGCTGTTGCACCTGAATGGTCGGAATGCCCGCAGCCAGCGCCTGCTGGACCAGCCGGTTATAGGACCGGTTGTCATTGTTCTGGATGACCAAAAGGTCGGGCGCCTCCTCGATCAGCGACTGGATCGCCTGAATGCCGGATTCGACGCTCCAGTTCGGGTCGCGCACCACGATTTTATAGCCCAACTCGTCGGCCTGCCGCTGCATCCCCGCCAGCCAGCCCTGGGTCAGATCAAAACCCATCGAGATCGGGACAAAGCCGACCGTCTTGCCTTCCAGTGCCGCATAATAGGCGGGGCCGGGCGAATCGGCGTCTTGCGCCAGTGCCAGCCCGGTGGTCAGTGCCAGGCCCAGCCCCGCCAGTGTCAAAGTCTTGAGTATCATCAGGTTTCCTCCCTTGATATGGTCCGCCGTGCCGTCCCCCGGTGCGGTCAGATATCGCCTTGTTGTGCTGTTTGTTCGTCGCGCGGGTTGATCAGTGTATCAAGGATCAGGGCCAGCAGCAGGATCAGCGCCTTGATCACATTCTGCGCGGTGTAAGTCAGGTTCAGCATGGTCATGCCGTTCAGCATGATCCCGATCAGCAGCGTGCCAACGACAACACTGCCGATCCCGCCGCGCCCGCCAGACAGCGAAATGCCACCCAGCACAACGACAAGGATCACGTCATAGACCAGCGTTGATGACACGATCCGCGTGTTCATGCTGGCCACCAGCATCGCCATCAACAACCCGGCCAGCAAGGCGATCAACGCTGAGACCACATATTGCAGCACGATCAGCACCCGCACCGGCACGCCGGTGGTCCGGGCCGCCACGGGGTTGTCGCCCATCGCATAGATGAACCGCCCGTCCCGCAGATAGCGCAGGCCCAGATGCGCCAGCAGGGCACACACCCCAAAGGCGATGACCGACACCGGGATCCCCAGCGGCCGGGCGGTGGCAATGTCAGCCAGCCATTGCCACGCCTCAGGCAGATAATTCACATCTGTTTCAACCAGATAGAATTTGCCAAAGCCATAGACCGCCACGCCCATCGCCAGCGTTGCAAAGATCGCCGGGATCTCGACATAGGCCACCAAGATGCCGTTGACCACGCCGACAGCGACACTGAACAAGATGGCCAGCGGCAGGGCTTGGCTCAGCGGCGCACCGGCGTTCAGTTGCACCAGCATCCAGGCCACCGCCACCGACATCGAGGCGACCATCGACAGATCAATGCCGCGCCCCAGAATGGTGATCGCCATCCCAATGCCAAGAATGCCCAGCACCGAGACGTTCTGCACCATCGAAATCACGTTGGACCCGGACAGAAAGTCGGGCACCACGACCGAGAACAGCACAAACACCACCACGGCTATGCCAAGAATGATCTGCTCTTGGGCAACGCGGCCGCGCCCGGCGCTCATCGTGCGGCACCCCTGCGTGTCCATCCTGTCGACATGCGGCTCCCCCTCCGTCTGCCTTCGCTTGACTTGACGCCCGCTCCGGTAAAATATGAGCGAGCGCTCGCTTTTAATATCGCCTCTTTCGCGTTGTGTCAATCACGCTAAATGGGACAGAGGAACAGGAGATGAGTTTGAACCTGAACGTCGTTACCCCGCCCCTGCAGGCCTCCGACCTGACCTCTGCGCTGCTCTGCGAAGAGTTGTTCCGGATGTATGGTGCCACGATCCGCATTCAAAAGCCGCATGTCGCCATCCCCAATCTGGAAAAGATCATCCTGGCCGCGTTGGAAATTGGCAGCCGCAAGGGGTTCCATTCGACCACGACGCGCGATCTGGCAACCGCAAGCGGCTTGTCGATGGGCGCGATCTATTCCTATGTCGAAAGCAAGGAAACCCTGCTGCGGATGATCCTGGCCGCCGTGGGATTCGCCGTCGAACGGGTCATCGCACCGCCCGAGGCGGGCGAGGCCACCGACCCGTCGGCCCGCCTGCGCGGCCTGATCCGGCGGCATATTCAGGTCACCGATGTGATGCAGCGCTGGTTTTACTTTGCGTTTCTCGAGGTCAAGGCCTTTGACAAATCCGCCCGCGACATGGCCTTGCAATCGGAACTGCGCACCGAAGCCCTGATTGCGGACGCCATCCGCGACGGCATCGCGGCCGGGCTCTATGCCCCCGGTGATCCGCAGGTTTGGGCCGCTCTGGTGAAACCGCTGTTGCAGGACTGGTATATCAAGCAATGGAAATACCGCAGGCGTGGCATCTCCAGCGCGGCTTACGTCGAGACGGTGACCCGGTTTGTCGAAAAGGCGATTACGCTTGGCTGAACTGTGTGGTCAAGCGCCCGGCTTTTCATGCGCCCAGAGCAGATACAGCGTCTGATCCCCGGTGTTGCGGACCGCATGCGCCGTGCCGGGTTCAAACCGGACCGCATCCAGCCGTCCCAGATGTTCGACCCGGTCGGCCTGCCGCACTCCCGCAGTGCCCGCAATGATGATATAGGTCTCGGCAAACGCGTGCTCATGCGCCGGGGCCGTGTTGCCCGGCAAGATCGCCGTGACGCCCAGCGCCAGCGTCTCATTCACTTGCGCCACCCCGGGATTGTGGTTGGCCGCCCCCGTCGCCGCGACCCAATGGGCCACCCAGCGCAGGGTTCCGCCCAATTTGGCCTCTGCCTGACCCCATTCCGGAACCAAATCCCTGAACGAAATCAAGCGCACCTCATCTTCGGCGGGAAACGGGCCGGGGCCGTCCAGATAGACCGACACGCCATTGCGTTCAATCGCGTCATGCAGCCAGATCAGTTCCAGATCGGTATCGCCCACAGTGCGCACGCCATGCGGCACACCGCGCGGGATATACAGGCAATCCATCGGCCCGGCGCGGTGAAGATTGCCGGCCCCGTCAAAACTTTCTGCCTCGCCTTTCAGGATCACATAGATCTCGGTCACCGAATGCACATGCACGCCCGCCTGACGGTTGCCCACCGGCATCCGCATCAGGCCAATGGTGGCATTTTGGCTGCGGGCCGCCTGCACCGGGTTGGTGTTGATATAGCCCTCCGGCCCCCCAACCCAGGTGATCAATGACCGCATGAACCCCGGCTCTTTCGCCTGCTTGACGGTCCAGGCCGGCTCCAGATCGGCGTTACGCACGATGTGCATGGCTGACATCCCGGATCCCCCTGTTGCGCGTGAAAAACGATTGCTGTGGATACAAGGCGGCACTTCCCGGCGCGGGTCAATGCAGTCCGCTGCTTTCCGGAACGCACCAGAGCCAATCCCTGAGCACCAGCCTTGATCAAAAATGCCAAACGGCACCCCGCAAGGAGTGCCGTTTTTCTTTTTTCGCCAAGGCTCAGATCGCCCCGGCGCTCATCTGTGCAGCGATGAAATCGGCTTGCCGGATCGCCAGTGCGACGATGGTCAGCGTCGGGTTCTCTGCCGCCCCGGTGGTGAACTGAGAGCCGTCCGAGATGAACAGGTTGGCGATGTCATGGGTCTGGCCATTGCCGTTGCACACCCCGTCTGCCGCATTGGCCGACATCCGGTTGGTGCCCAGATTGTGGGTCGACGGATAGGGCGGGGTCGGAAAGCTGCGCACCGCCCCCACCGCGTCATAAATCGCCATCCCCTTGGCATAGGCATAGTCGCGCATCGCCACGTCATTGGGGTGGTCGCTGAAGTTCACATTCGGCGACGGCAGGCCGAACTGGTCCGGGCTATCAGCATTCACCGTCACCCTGTTGGTGGCCTGCGGCATATCCTCGCCCACGATCCACATGCCGGCCATGTTTTCATAGCTGTCCAATGCGGTGGTAAACTCGCGGCCCCAGCTGCCCGGGTCCAGGAAAGCCGCCATGAACGGCAGGCCCAGGCTCAGCGTCTCCAACTCGAACCCGCCGACAAAGCCGCGCGCCGGATCAAGATGCGCCTCGTCCTGCACGATGCCCGCCATGGTGGTGCCGCGCCACATCCGCACCGGCTTCTCGAACACGCCATAGACCGATCCGGTGACGTGGCGCATATAGTTGCGGCCCACCTGATCGGACGAATTGGCAAGGCCGTTCGGGAACATCTCGGATTTCGAGTTCAGCAGCAGACGCGGGCTTTCGATGGTGTTGCCCGCGACGCAGACGATGCGGGCGGCCTGAAACTGCGACACGCCATCCTTGTCGAAATATGTGACACCGGTGACTTTGCCGGTCGCATCATGTTCAATTCTGGCCACGTGCGCCCGCTCGCGCACCTCCAGATTGCCCGTGGCCTCGCCGTTGGGGATCTCGGTATAAGCGGTGGACCATTTGGCGCCCCATTTGCAGCCCTGAAAGCAGAACCCGGTCTGCTGGCAGGGCGTCCGCTCGCCGTCGTCACGGGTCTGGATCGCCATGCGGCCGGTGTGGACTTTTTCATACCCAAGGGCTTTGGCCCCTTTGGCCAATACCTGATAGTTGTTGTTCCCGGGCAGTGCGGGGCGGTCACCGGTTTGGGTGACGCCCATCTTTTCTTCGGCCTTGTCATACCACTGCGCCATTTCGGCGCCGTCGATCGGCCAGTCCAGCAGGTTCGCGCCCTCAACCGGGCCATAATTCGTCAGCGCCTTCCACTCATGGTCCTGAAAGCGCAGCGATGCCCCGGCCCAATGGGTGGTGGTGCCGCCGACCGCCTTGACGATCCAGGCGGGCAGCCCGGAAAAGTCATGCGCAACCCGCCAGTCACCGCTGGTGGAGCGTTTGTCCAGCCAGGCCAGCTGTCCGAACGAGTCCCACTCGTCGTTGACGTAATCCTCCGGCAGATAACGCCCGCCCGCCTCCAGCGCCACAACGCTGATGCCCTTCTGGGCCAGTTCATTGGCCAGCGTCCCGCCGCCAGCCCCGGTGCCGATAATGACAACGACGCTGTTGTCGGTCAGTGCAAATGGTGCAGCCATGTCGATGTCCCTCCCTTACAGCCAGTTGATGTCGTCAAAGCCACGGGTCAGATACCCGCCTTTACTGAAACTTTCGCCCTCATAGCCAAACAGCGGCCAGACCGCCTTCTGGTTATACAGCCCGGTCACAAGGCCGCCGCGGATTTGCTGAAAAAACGGCGTGGATTCCATCCCGCGCAGCAGGGCAACGCGGTCTTTTTCCCAGCCAACTGCCAGATAACTGGCATGGCCCGCAGTCACGGCGGCGGCGTTCAGGGCCGCGATGCCTGCCTCGATCCCCGGTGCAGCCTCGGCGGTGTCATAGCCTTTAACCGCGACCACATAATATTCGTCACCGATCCGGTCATGCGGATAGATGTCGCGCGCCATCTGGATCAGCGTCGCCATGGTTTGGGGCGTCAGGGCCACGGCTTCGGTGGCCCAGGCCGCATCGGGTGCGGCAACAAAGCCTGCGCCGACAACGAATGTGGCCCCTGCGGCCACGGCATTGGACAAAAGCTGCCGTCTGGTCAGCCCTGCCTTTGGTGTTTGAAGTGTCATCAGGTCTCCTCCCCCTGTGTTGATGGTGTTCGACAGCCGGGTCTGAAACCCGGTTGATTTACTGATACCGACCACCGCGCTGCAAAACCTCGATCTGATAGCCATCGGGGTCGGCGATGAAAAAGAACCGGGCAATCACGGTGCCCGCAGGCGCGAAATCAACCAGCTTGCGCGGAGCCAGCCCCGCCGCAGTCAGCCGCGCATGGGCGGCATCCACGTCCTCAACACTGAAAGCCAGATGGCCGTAACCATCGCCCAAAGCATAGGCCTCGGTCCGGCCTTTGTTAACCGTCAATTCCAATTCGAACCCGGAGTGCGGGTTGCTGAGGTAGATCAGGGTGAAACTGTCGAAATCCAGCCGCTCTGCCACGCCCAGCCCGAAAGCCTTGTCATAAAACGTTACAGAGCGCGCCTCATCCAGCACGCGAATCATCGAATGTATCGCTTTGGCCAACACGCCCCCCTTTGGCATCATCTGATCCTGACATTGCCGGGATGCAGGGGGGGCCGGGTAGTACCGGGTTACTACCGGACCAAGATCATTCTGCCGCCATCATCGTGGTCGGGGCAGCGGCGGTCGTCTCCATATAGACCAAAGCCGTGCAGCGCAGGACCGAGCTGAAATTGGCTGGTTCGCCGTGCAGTTCCAGCACTTCGGTATGCAGTTTCGAGATGAAGGCCGGGGTCGTCAAAGCCTCTTGCGCAGCGATGTCGTCAATAATCTGCCAAAATGTGCGTTCCAGCCGGACCGATGTGCTTTGGCCATTCAGCCGCAACCGTCGGGTGACAAGCGCGTAACGTCCCGGATCCTGCGTCGCATACATTCTGCACATGATTTAGCCTCCCCCGCGTACTGCCGTTCCTCAGCACAACACAATGACCCAACGCTGCGGCTTTGACCACCCCTTTGGCGGGTCTGCGACAATTGTGAGCTGAAACCGGGCCCAGAAACCGGGCTCAGACGATACCAGAGTTGCGCCAGTTGCAGAAGCCGCGGCCAGCGCGCGCAAACAGGCTGACAGTGCCAAGCTGACACGACGCGATAGAATGGATGAGGTGGATGCCACCTGACCAAAACGTGCATTTCATCGTCGATCCAATGACTTCGCCAACGGCAGGGCCAAAGCCGAGATCATCTTCAAATGCCGGATGTTCACTGGTTTGGCGAGCAGACGGTCAATCTGGCCGAACAACGGTTTGAGATGTGGCATATCCAGATGCGCATCCAGATCGGCCTGCGTCTGCCAGTTCTCATAGAAAACAAAGCAGCAGGGATCGACAGAATCGACGTGGAATTCATAGTTGATGCAGCCCGGTTCCGTCCGCGTCGGGGCGACCTGTGCTGCAAGCAAGGCCTGCAATTCGACGCGGGTTTCCGGCTTGGCGATAACAGTGCCGATGATGGTCACATGCATGGCTCAGGCCCTCTTCTGGCTCAGGGCCACGGCGAAAATGATGATCGCCCCCCGCGCGATCAGTTGCTGGCTGAACTCCAGCCCCATCAGGATCAAACCGTTGTTGATCAGCCCGATCATCAACGCCCCAACGATGGTGCCGATGACGGTGCCTTTGCCGCCAAACAGGCTGGTGCCACCAAGCACCGCTGCCGCAATCACCGACAATTCGTCGCCCTCGCCCAGTTGGAACCGGCCCGATTGCAACCGTCCGGCATAGAGCATCCCGGCCAAAGCGGCGGCGGTCGAAGAGATCACCAGCACCTTGAACTTGATGTTCGCGGTGTCGATGCCCGAATAGCGTGCCGCAGTTTCACCGCCGCCGGTGGCCAGAACGCGGCGGCCAAAGCCGGTCCGGCGCAGCACGATTTGCCCGATG
>JANNAV010000350.1:0-6256 GCA_031384695.1 Paracoccaceae bacterium | reverse complement strand
GCGCGCGAGATTGACGTGGCGATGGCGGGGCGGGATGCCATGGAGGTGGAGATTGCCCGGCGCTTTCCCGATGCCGAGTACCGCGACACCTGGGTGTGGTTCCAATCGGGGATCAACACCGATGGGGCGCATAATCCGGTGACTGCGCGGGTCTTGCGGCCCGGCGATATCCTGAGCCTCAACTGCTTTCCGATGATCTCGGGCTATTACACCGCGTTGGAGCGGACGATGTTTGTTGAAACGGTTGATCCGGCCAGCCTGAAGATCTGGGAAGCCAATGTGGCGGCGCATGAATATGGCATGACGCTGCTGACGCCGGGGCGGAGTTGTTCGGAAATCACCGGGTTGATCAACGGGTTTCTGGCCGAGCGGCAGTTGTTGCAGTACCGCAGCTTTGGCTATGGGCATTCGTTCGGGATACTCTCGCATTACTATGGCCGCGAGGCGGGGCTGGAGTTGCGCGAAGATATCGACACGGTACTGGAGCCGGGGATGGTAATCTCGATGGAGCCGATGCTGACCATCCCCGAGGGGCAGCCGGGGGCGGGGGGTTACCGCGAGCACGATATTTTCGTGGTGACGGAGGATGGGCACGAGAATATCACCGGCTATCCGTACGGCCCGGCGTTCAACGTGGTGGGGTGAGGTTGCGCGACTTTCTGCTGCCCGCGGTGCCCGTTGGCAGAGAATTGTTGCCTTCGGTCAATCGGGGGGCTTGACGGGTAGGGCGATGCACCCTTTAGGTGCAGGCAAACCACCCGTTTGTGAAAGCTGCCAAGTGAAACATACCGCCTGCCGCCTGTTGGCGACCTTTTCGCTGTTGTCCCTGATGGCCTGTGGTGCCCCCCAAGAGGAAACTCCGCCGACGCGCGCGGCGCCGCCGGAATATCAGGCGGTTCAGGATGGGGAGTATCTTATTCCGGCGGTTGACCCGATTGATCTGACGCTGGGGCGGGCGCGGGCGGAAGTGGCCTATGCCGGGGATGAAGCGCCGGGTTCGATTGTGGTCGATACCTTTGCGCGCAGGCTTTACTATGTGGAAGACGGCGGGCGGGCGATGAGCTATGCGATTGCGGTGGGGCGCGAGGGCATCTCGTTTCGCGGCTCGGGCGTGATCGGGCGGATGGAAGAGTGGCCGGGCTGGCAGCCGACCGCCAATATGGTGCGCACCCGCCCCGATCTTTACGCCGAATTTGCCGGTGGTCTGCCGGGCGGGCTTGATAACCCGCTGGGCGCGCGGGCGATGTATCTGTATCGCGGCGGGCGCGACAGCTATTTCCGCATTCATGGCACCATCCAGAATGCGACCATCGGCCATGCCACTTCGGCGGGGTGCATCCGGCTGTTTAATCAGGACGCGATTGATCTTTACAACCGGATCGAGCCGGGGGCACGGGTGAAGGTACGCTCGCTTGAGGAAAGCGTTGCCATCGAAGGCCCGCATATGGACGACGCCTATGGCCGTGCGGTGCCCGCGACGCCGGAAAACGTGGCACGGCTGGAGCCGGATGCGGCGCTGATCGCCGAGGCCGAGGAAAAGCGGATCGCCGATGAGGCGGTGGCGGCGGAACAGGCCGCAAAAGACTTTGCCAAGGCCGAGAAAAAGCGGCTTGGCGCGTGTCGGCGGCAGGGGGTTTCCGAGGTGGATTGCCCGGCAGCACCCGAGCCTGATACGCAGGTCTGAGCTGGGTCTGAGCTGGGTCTGAGTTTGGGTTCAGGCGAGGATGACGTAGTCTTTCAGGGTGGTTTCAATCACCTCCCATGTGCCGGCAAAGCCGGGGCGGATCATGAAGCTGTCGCCGGGTTTGAGGGGTGTGGCGGTGCCCTCGGCATCGGTCAGCACCGAATGGCCCCGGTGGATATGGACATATTCCCATTCGGAATAGGACACCCGCCATTTGCCGGGGGTGGATTGCCAGAGGCCACAGTAAAGCGTGCCACGGGTTTCAAGGTTCCAGATGGAATGCACCGGATCGCCGGATAGCACCGTGGCGGGATCGGGGCGGCTGATTTCGGGTTCGGTGCCATCGCGGGTGACGCGGGCGAGCAGGGCTTGGGGCATGGGATATCCTTGGTTTGGCTTATTGCGCCTGATTGGGGGCCTGCGGTCAAGGGCACTCGCTGCTGCGGTGCAGCGGGGTGAACTTGCAGTTGCGGCAGGCTTGTGCCCATATTGCAGGCAGACCGATGCCAAAGTGGAGCATTTGACAGCCATGAGTGCAACCTCGCCCATCCGTTCCGTGCTGCCGCCAGAAATTCGTGCCCGCAAGGGGGGTGTGCCTTTGGTGGTGCTGACCGCCTATACCACGCCGATGGCGCGGCTGGTGGATGCGCATTGCGACATCGCTTTGGTGGGCGATTCGGTGGGGATGGTGCTGCACGGGATGCCGTCGACCTTGGGGGTGACGATGGAGATGATGATCCTGCATGGCCGTTCCGTGGTGCGGGGGGTGTCGCGGGCGATGGCGGTGATCGATATGCCGTTCGGCTCGTATGAGGAGAGCCCGGAGCAGGCGTTTCGCAATGCCTCGCGGTTGATGGTGGAGACGGGGGCACCGGCGGTAAAGCTGGAAGGCGGGGTGCATATGGCGGAAACCATCGCTTTCCTGAGCGCGCGCGGGGTGCCGGTGATGGCGCATGTCGGCCTGACACCGCAATCGGTGAACACGCTGGGTGGTTACCGGGTGGTGGGGCGCGACGGCGACGGCGAGGCGGTGATGGCGGATGCGCGGGCGGTTGAGGCGGCGGGGGCGTTTGCGGTGGTGCTGGAGAAGGTGCCGGTGGGGCTTGCGGCGCGGATCACGCAATCATTGGCGATACCGACCATTGGGATTGGGGCAGGGGTGCGCTGTGACGGGCAGGTGTTGGTGGTGGATGACATGCTGGGGATGTTTACCGATTTCCGGCCGAAGTTCGTGAAACGTTATGCCGAGTTGGGGTTGGCTGCATCCGAGGCGATTGCGGCTTATGCGGCGGATGTGCGGGCCGGGGTGTTTCCGGGCGAGGAGCACGGCTTTGCCGATGTGGCGGGCAAGGGCACCAAGCCGTGACTGTGCCGGTTGTGCGGCGGGTGGCGGACCTGCGGGCTTTGGTGCGGGGGTGGAAGGCTGCGGGCGAGATCGTGGGGGTGGTGCCGACGATGGGGGCGCTGCACGAGGGGCATTTGTCGCTGGCGCGGGCCGGGAAAGCGGAATGCGAGCGGGTGATCGTGACGATTTTCGTCAACCCGTTGCAGTTCAACAATCCTGACGACCTGCTGAAATATCCAAGGACGGAACCGGCCGACGCGGCACTGCTTGCGCGCGCGGGGGTGGATTTGATCTTTGCGCCGGGTCCGGGCGAGGTTTATCCGCCGGGGTTTGTCAGTTCGGTTTCGGTGGGGGGTGTTTCGGGGCCGTTGGAAGGCGCGCTGCGGCCGGGGCATTTTGACGGTGTGGCAACGGTGGTGACCAAGCTTTTTGGCATGACGATGGCCGACCGGGCCTATTTTGGCCAGAAGGACTGGCAGCAACTGGCGGTGGTGAAGCGGCTGGTGCGGGATTTGAATCTGGCGGTCTGGGTGGTGGGCTGCGAGACGATCCGCGAGGCGGACGGGCTGGCGATGTCTTCGCGCAACGCCCGGCTGGGGGTGGACGCGCGGGGGCAGGCGGCGGCGCTTTATGCCGCGATGGTGCGGGCGGCGGTGGGTATTCGGGATGGTGACGCCGGAGCTTTGGCGCGCTGTGAGGCGGAGGTGCTGGCTGCGGGGTTTGAGCGGGTGGAGTATGTGGCGCTGCGCGATGCGTCTACCTTGATGGAGGTGGAGGATATGGCGCGGCCTTTGCGGCTGCTGGCGGCGGCCTGGCTGGACGGGGTGCGGCTGATCGACAATATCGCGGTTTGAGGTGGCGGGTTGGCGGCAGCCAAGGCCGGGGGCCAGCCCCCGGACCCCCGGGATATTTTAGCAATGAAGAATTCAGGACAGAAGGTCTTTCAGGACGAGCGCCATCACCTTGGCGCTGTCTTCCATGTCTTGAATTGAAATCCATTCGTCGGGTTGGTGGGCGAGGTGCAGCAGGCCGGGGCCGTAGGCGATGCAGTTTTGCAACCGGCCGATGCGGTCGATGTGTTTCTGGTCGTACGTGCCGGGGGAGACGACGTATTCGGGGGCGCGTTTCAGGACGCGGGTGATGGCGCTCGCGGTGGTTTTGACGATGGGCGCGTCGCGCGGGGCCATGGTGGGTTGCACATCGAACAGATCGCGCAGGGTGTATTTGAAGCCGGGGCGGGCGGATTGGACGCGGGCCAGCAGATCGGTAACCTCGGATTTCACCTCGGCGAGGGATTCCTCGATCAGATAGCGGCGGTCGATGGTGATACGGCAGCGGTCGGCCACACAGGGCGCGGGCAGCGAGGTATCGCCGGGGGCGGGCTCGGTCGCACCACCGTGGATGGAGTTGATGTTGAGGCTGGACTGGCGCGCGCCCTCAGGGACCACGGGCATTGCGGTGCGTTTGGTGGCGAGGAGGGGGTAGAGGCGGGCCTCGATCTCTTCCAGCACGGCACCCATGTGGCGGATGGCGCTGTCACCGAGAAAGGGCATCGAGCCATGGGCGATGCGGCCATGGGTTTCGATCTCGGCCCACCAGACGCCGCGATGGCCGAGGCAGATGCGGTCTTTGTGCAAAGGTTCGGGGATGATGACGTGGTTTACATGCGCGAAATACCCGTTGGCGGCGAGGTGGGCCACACCGCCATAGCCGCCTGATTCCTCATCGGCGGTGGCGGAAATCTCGATGCTGCCTTTGAAGTTCGGGGTGGCCGCGATAAAGGCCTCGGCGGCGATGATCGACGCCGCAAGGCCGCCTTTCATGTCGCAGGCCCCACGGCCATAGATCTTGTCGCCTTCGATTTCGGCCCCGAAAGGATCGCGGGTCCAGCCGTGGCCAACCTCGACCACATCATGGTGGCTGTTGAAATGCACGCAATCGCCGGGGGTTAGGCCCATGCGCCGTGCGATCAGGTTCCAGCGCGGGTGGCTTTCGCGGTCGCCCGGCGCACCTGTAGCGCGGATGAATTGGGTGGTGAAACCCGAGGCTTCCAGCCGCGCGCCAAGGAAATCGCAGATTTCGCGGTAGTTCTGGCCGGGCGGGTTCAGGGTGGGGATGCGGATCAGACTTTGCGTCAGCGCAATAAGCGCTTGGCGGCGGGCGGTAACTTGGGCAAGAATGGGGGCATCGCTCATCCGGAGAGATTGGCCTGTGCGCGGCGCTTGGGCAATCTGAATATGGTTGGGCTATGGGATGTAATTGAGTGTTACATTACCTATGTTGATCAATGTGATTCCAACGGAGGGCAAGATGGCCGATTTTGACGCACAGATTAAGGAAAGCCAGGATCAGGTGGCCAAGGCGCAGGCCAAGATATCCGAGATCACCGGGCGGATCGAGGCGGCGCGCACCAAGCTGGATGCGGGTTTTGATGTGGAGAATGCCACGCTGGATGATGTGCACAAGCACACCGATCTGATGAACGCCAATATTGCCGAGTTGATCATGGGGCTTGATGACGTGACGGCGGGGTTCTCCAAGGATTTCGACGAGATGCGCTCAAAGACCGGGATGGAAAGCTTTGTCGGCATCTTCTCGACCGGGAAATCCGAATCGATGCGGCAGGAGCGGCTGCGCGGCGCTTCGATTGACGACAAGTTGCAGGATTTGATTGCGAAATCGGATGTGATCGTGCGGTTGTTGCAAGGGCAGTTGGACCTGCTGACCACCCAGAAAGACCGGGTTGAAGGCAATCTGGGCGGCACCTTGACCGAGCGCGAGGGCACGGTTGCGGCGTTGGAAGCGGTGCGCACCGAGATCGGCGCGATGGACCCACGGGTTATCGAGTTGGAGAACAAGATATCGGTCGAGCAGAATGCGGCGGTGCGCACCAAGCTTGAGTCCGAACTGGCGACGATGAACACCCGCTATAACGCGCTGGTGCAGGACGAACAGGTGATGCTGGCGAAATCGCAGACGCTGGAGCGGTACATCGAGAAGGGCAAGACCTGGATGGACAGTCTGCAGAATCAGGCGGCGACGCAGATGGTTCTGATCAACAAATTGCAAACCGACACCAAGCAGCGGGTGGTGTTGTATGATGCGCTGACCGCCAGTTTGAAGACGGCGCAGCAGCAGGATGTGGCGCATCGGATCAACGAGATCGGCGTGAAAACCGATCAGGAGGCGCAAACGGCGATGGCGGGAATCGGGGCTGCCACCAACGC
>JANNAV010000345.1:0-6461 GCA_031384695.1 Paracoccaceae bacterium | reverse complement strand
AAAAATTTCAAATAAAAAAACACAATGTTCTTGTGTTGTTTGTTGGGTGTTGCCACAAGGGTTTTCACCTCTTGCGCCCCCAACACGCTAACCCACCGCACTGTCGGTGGTTGATTGCGCCGCCACAGTGCCAAAATGCGGCGCCATAGCCTGCGCCAGGCTGGCCGGGCTCAGCGGTTTGCTGATGTAACCATCCAGCCCTTCGGCCAGGTAAGCCCGCCGGTGCGCCTCGGCGGCATCCGCTGTCATGGCCAGCACCGGTGGCGCCGCAGCCCCGCAAAGCGCATGGATCAACCGCAGGGTTTCCACCCCGCTCAACCCCGGCATATTCATGTCCAGCAACACCAGATCAACCGCCTCATTGCGCAGCACCAGCAACGCCTCGTCGCCGCTGGCCGCATCCACCACCCGCGCGCCCAGCAGGCGCAGATAGGTGCCCGCCACCAGCCGGTTGGTCGAGATATCATCGACCACCAGAATGCAGCGCCCGGCAAGGTTCAACGCTTCGGGACGGGCGGCACCCAGATCACGAGGCAGGGTCGCCGATGCCTCGATCTTCAGCGACAAAAGAAATTTCGCACCCGTTTCAGTGGGTTGCAGCACAAGGTCGCCGCCCATCTGCCGCGCCAGCGCCCGGCTGATCGCAAGGCCAAGCCCGGTGCCGGGTTCAAACCCCGGGCCACGATGAAACGGCGCAAAGACGGCTTCGCGCAGCGCGGGCGCAATCCCCGGACCGGTATCGGAAACCTCAATCGCCAGCATATCCGGCCGTGTGCAGTACGCCTTGATCGAAACGCTGCCTGCGGTGGTGTATTTCATGGCGTTCGACATCAGGTTGCCAAGACACTGGCGCAAGCGTTGCGGATCAAACAGCGCGCTGCGCGGCAGATCGTTCTCCAGATAAATCTGCAAATCCAACCCCTTGGAGGCGAAACCCGGACGATAAAGCGCCACCATCGAACTGATCGCCGCCACCGGATCGGCGCGGTTGATGCGGATCGGCATCGCCCCGGCCTGTATCGCCGACATATCCAGAATATCATCCAGAATAAGCGTCAGGTTCTCGGCGGATTGCACCAGAATCCCCATCCGGGCCTTGGTTTCAGGCGTGGGGTTCAGCGCAAGTTCCGCGTGCCCGAGGCCAAGTATGGCATTCAACGGCGTGCGCAATTCATGGCTCACCTGCGCCAGAAAGCGTGACTTTGCCGCATTGGCCGCGTCCGCTTCGGCCCGGTCAGCCGCCGCCTCGCGGTGCAGGGCGTGGGTTTGCAGCAAGGCACCAAAGCCATAGCCCACGGCGGCAAGCACCGTCACCGTGCTGTAGCCGAGGCTCACATAGTCTTTGATCTGCACCCAGTAAAAGCTGTTGAACGCCAGCGAAACCCCGACGATGGCCAGCAGGCCCAGAACCCCGACAGGCAAATGAATTGCCCGTACCGTCGTCACATGCATCATGCCCGTCACGATCATCCCGACAGCAAAGGCCTTTGCATAGGCCGAGTCCACATGCCAGATCATCGCCGGCGGCAGGATAAAGGCAATCTCGGTCAGAAACCCCAACCCAAGGCACAGCCGGTAAAGCCAAACTTGGGTGGCAGGCTGCACTGCGCGCATCAGGCGCATGCTGATAATATCGCAGGAAAGGTTCATAAACCCCAGAAAAACAACCGTTTTCCAATCCAGAAACGCCGAGCATAGCAAGTATGCCAGCCCGGACGCCACCAGGCGGCTTGGCGCATCGGCGGCCAAAAGCAGGTACTGGCGGTGCAACTCCTGCCGCAGGGCATCACCGGCGATCCCGACCGTCAGGTGTCTGTCGACTGCCATCAAACCCCGCTTTTCCGTCGCAGGGCCGCGCCGGTTTGGCGTGACCGCCACGATGAGATCAGCCTAATCGGTTGGCGCGGCGGTTGTCACGGCTATTTCCTGCGCCAACTTGCCGTCCGGCGTGAAAATCAGAATGCGCGCGTCGCGCGTCACCACCGCGATCCAGCCTTTTCCCATCGTCACCGCCTCGGCCTCGGTGCCGGCGGGCAGGGCAATACCGACAGGCAGTGCAATACCGGCAGGCAGGGCAATACCGGCGGGCAGGGCAATACCGGCAGGCAGGGCGAAACCGGCCTGTGCGTCCGGCATCCGGGTGACAAGCAGGGCTACGATGGTTATGACACCGGCGATCATCGTGATCATCAGCACGATCACGAGCCATTTTAGGAATCGGAGCGACGGCGGCAACGCGGGCTCTTGCGGAGTATCGGTCATGGTGAACCCTTTCGCGGCAGAAGCTGGCACTTTGCAGGTGGTCATCGGCGAAGAAGCGCCCCTGCGCCTTGATAAGGCGCTTGCGGCCGCAGTGCCAGAGGCGGCGGCGCTGTCCCGCTCGCGCCTGATGCGGATGATTGCCGAAGGCGACGTGGCGCGCGGGGCCGAGGTGGTGCGGGATCCGAAGTGGAAGGTCAGCGCGGGCGAGGTTTATACCCTCACGCTCGCGCCCGCCGTCAGCGCGGAAACGCTGGCCGAAGCCATCCCGCTGAATGTGGTCTGGGAAGATGCCGATCTGATCGTAATCGACAAACCAGCGGGCATGGTGGTGCATCCGGCCCCCGGATCGCCCGCGGGCACTTTGGTTAACGCGCTGTTGGCCCATTGCGGTGATAGCCTCTCCGGTATCGGCGGCGAGCGCCGCCCCGGCATCGTCCACCGCATCGACAAAGACACCACCGGCCTGTTGGTGGTGGCAAAATCAGACCGCGCCCACCATGGCCTTGCGGCTCAGTTCGAGGCGCACACGGTGGTCCGGCACTATCTGGCGGTTGTGCACGGCGTGCCCGATGCGGCCGATCCGCGGCTGCGCGGCATGAAAGGGGTGAGTTTCGAGTTCGGCGGTATCGTCAGGATCGCGACCGGCCTTGCCCGCCACAAGACCGACAGGCAGCGTCAGGCCGTGGTCTGGGAGGGTCAGGGCCGCCACGCCGTCACCCGTGCCCGGGTGCTTGAAGGCTTTGCCGGGCAGGCGGCCCTGGTCGAATGCTGGTTGGAAACCGGCAGGACGCATCAGATCAGGGTGCATATGACCCACGCGGGCCACGGGCTTTTGGGCGATCAAACGTACGGCGGCAAACGCAAAATTTCCCCCAAAGCGGTGGGCGATGCGGCGGCGGAAATGGGTAACGCCTTTCCGCGTCAGGCCCTGCATGCCGCGAGTCTGGGCTTTGCGCACCCGGTGACGGGCGAGACGCTGAGCTTCGCCGCACCCTTGCACCCCGATATGGCGGGCCTGATTGCGGCTTTGCGTGCGGGGGGCGCGCGTGCGGGCAGCGTTGGGTGATAGCCATCGGCATATACCGGGAATTAAGACTTTGTTGATAGGTCTCGGTCTTGAACGTGGCGATGTTCATGCATAAATTCTGAATTTCCGGGGGCGAAATCGCACCGGAACCAATAAGGGGCGTCGAAATGAGCACCTACGCAAATCTGCCTGCACCCAGCCCGGAACAGGGGCTGAACCGCTACATGCAGGAAATCCGCAAGTTCCCGCTGCTGGAACCGGAAGAAGAATACATGCTGGCCAAAAGCTGGGTGGACCATCAGGATAGCAAGGCGGCGCACCGTATGGTGACATCGCATCTGCGTCTGGCTGCGAAAATTGCCATGGGGTATCGCGGCTACGGGTTGCCGCAAGCCGAGGTGATATCCGAAGCCAACGTCGGCCTGATGCAGGCGGTAAAGCGGTTCGACCCCGAAAAGGGTTTCCGGCTGGCCACCTATGCGATGTGGTGGATCAGGGCCAGCATTCAGGAATACATCCTGCGGTCGTGGTCTTTGGTCAAGCTGGGCACCACTTCGGCGCAGAAAAAGCTGTTCTTCAACCTGCGCAAAGCCAAGGCCAAGGTAGGTGCGCTGGAAGAGGGCGATCTGCGGCCGGAGAATGTGGCCAAAATTGCCAAGGATCTGTCGGTTTCCGAGGCCGAAGTGGTTGCGATGAACCGGCGCCTGTCAGGGTCTGATGCGTCATTGAATGCGACGGTCGGCTCGGACGGCGATTCCACCACCCAGTGGCAGGATTGGCTGGAAGACGAAGACAGCGATCAGGCCGGCGATTATGCCGAGCGTGACGAGTTTGAAACCCGTTATGCCTTGCTGACGCAGGCGATGACATCCTTGAACGCGCGCGAGAAAGACGTGCTGATGAAGCGCCGTCTTTCCGAAACTCCGGTGACGCTGGAAGAGCTTTCCGAAAGCTATTCGGTCAGCCGCGAGCGTATCCGTCAAATCGAAGTGCGCGCCTTTGAAAAACTGCAGGAAAAGATGCGCGAACTGGCGCGGGGCAAAGGCATGGTGGTGCCGGGCTGAATGGTCGCAGGCGCGCGGGTGTGACCTGCGGGTTGTAGTCGGGGGCATTGGCGGCTAACAGGGGCCAACACTGAAAGGGCCTGTACCATGACCATGCTTGGCACGTTCATCAAGCCGATGCACCCCGAAGGCTACCCGTTCGTCGCGATCTTCGCCGCGGTGGCGCTGGTGCTGATGTGGCTTTGGCAGCCGCTGGGCTGGCTTGGAGTTGGCGCAACCATCTGGTGTTACTACTTTTTTCGTGATCCGAAGCGGTCGGTCCCGCAAGCGCCGGGGCTGATCGTCAGCCCCGCGGATGGGGTGGTGTCGCTGATTGGCCCGGCGATGCCGCCGCCCGAACTGGGGCTGCCGCCGGTGGAGTTGACGCGGATTTCGGTGTTCATGAACGTGTTCAACTGCCACGTGAACCGCGCGCCGATTGCCGGGCGGATCGCCGCGATCGGCTACCGGCCCGGCAAATTTTTCAATGCCTCGCTTGACAAGGCATCGGTCGATAACGAGCGCAACGGCCTTGCCATCGAACTCGCCGATGGCCGCAAGATTGCGGTGGTGCAGATTGCGGGGCTGGTGGCGCGGCGGATCGTGTGTTTTGCGAAACCCGAGCAAACCCTGCGCACCGGCGAGCGGTTCGGCCTGATCCGCTTTGGCTCGCGGCTTGATGTGTATCTGCCAGCGGGTGTGGTGCCATTGGTCGCTCTCGGGCAGTCGATGGTGGCGGGTGAAACCGTGCTGGCAGACCTGTCTGGCCCGGCATCGGCGCGATTGGCGTCGGTGGAGTAGCAAGATGTCAGACGCGCCGCGACGCCCGAGGTCTGAACTGCCGCTGGTGCAGTTAATCCCCAATTTCATCACGGTGGCGGCACTTTGCGCAGGCCTTTCGGCCATCCGGTTTTCCATTTATGGCGAATTTTCACTGGCTGCCGGGTTGATTTTGCTGGCGGCGGTGCTGGATGGACTGGACGGGCGGCTGGCGCGGCTTTTGAAAAGTGAAAGCGAAGTCGGGGCCGAGTTGGACTCGTTCGGCGACTTCGTGAATTTTGGCGTGGCGCCGGGGTTTACGCTTTATCTTTGGGCGCTGCAGGATATGAACCGGTTTGGCTGGATTGCCACGCTGATGTACATCGTGTGCTGCCTGATGCGTCTGGTCCGCTTTAACATGGGCAATCGCGCCACCGAAGCGCCGGCACCCGGCCATTTCACTGGTGTGCCTTCGCCTGCGGGTGCGATGTTGGCGCTGTTGCCGTTGTTTCTGGCGTTGATGATGCCGGATATGGCCCGGCTGCCAACGGTTCTTGTGGCCGGCTGGATGGTGGGCGTTGGGGCGCTGATGATCGGGCGCTTTCCCACGCCGTCTTTCAAAACTGCAACCATTTACACCGAATACCTGTCGTTCTCGGTGATAGGCTTCGTGGTGCTGGTGGCGGCGCTGACTACTTTTCCCTGGATGGTGTTGGTGGGGCTTGATCTGGCCTATATCGGGCTTTTGCTGCTGGGCTGGCTGCGACGCCGCAAAGACCCCGGAACCTGAGCGCAAGGCTTGCTCTTGGCGGAAGTTCACCTTAACTTTTGGCTTGGAAAATCAGTTGCGGGGGCGAGATGGAAGCGGTCAGATGGGGTATTCTTGGGGCTGCAAATTTTGCGCGCGAGCAAATGGCGCCTGCGATTCACGCAGCAAGCGGCGCAAAGCTTTACGCGCTTGCCACATCGGACCCCGAAAAAGCCAGTAATTTCAAAGATTTTTGCCCCGATCTTCACGTTCATTCCAGCTATGACAGCCTGCTTGCCGACCCAGCAGTCGAGGCGGTCTATATCCCGCTGCCCAATCATTTGCACCTGATGTGGACCCTGAAAGCGCTGGCTGCGGGCAAGCATGTGCTGACGGAAAAGCCGATCGCGATGCATGCGCATGAGATTGACAGGATCATTCAGGCGCGCGATGCGGCCGGCAAGCTGGCGGCAGAAGCCTATATGATCGTGTTCCATCCGCAGTGGCAAAAGGCGAAGGAGTGGATCGAGGCGGGTGAGATTGGCCGTATTCAGCATGTGGATGCCGCGTTTTCCTATGACAACCGCGATGATCCGGGCAACATCCGCAACCGCGCCGATAC
>JANNAV010000304.1:0-4457 GCA_031384695.1 Paracoccaceae bacterium | reverse complement strand
CCGTGCCGCACCACCCCGCTTGTCATATCCCGCCCCTCCGCCCTGCCCGCCCCGCCGCCCTGCCCGCCTGCGCCGCCGCCCTGCCACCGGCCCACACCCGTTATGGCTGAACACTGTGGAGATCAACGACATTAGCTTGCGCAACCATATTGGCGGGCATGCCTGCGCGCAAAGCCGGGCATTCATGCCGGGCATCGGCCTGAAACAGACGATCAAACACCAAAGCGCTGTCCACAATGCCGTCCGAACAATTGACCAGCGGCACGCCGTTATCAATGCATGTGAAGGCATTCAGGATCAACAGCCGCGTCAATGGGCAATGCACCACGCGGTCCGTCTCGGCCAGTTCTTCGGGCGACAAGGCACTGATATCCAATAGTTCCTTGTCATAGGGCGTCAGGATAACCTTTGTCATCATCGCAAACACAACGGCTTTCAACACCGCCAGATCATGGCGCGAATAAAAGATCGCGTTCTCGAAATAGGGCGTGGCGGCTTCGATGCCCGCCAGATCCGCCCGCCCAAATTGATCCGACCCCAAATGATACTGCGCCAATTCCAGCCACGCCTGCCCGCTATAAGGGTTCTCCGCCAAAAGCCGCTCCATGCGGCGGGCAATATCGACAGGATCAAGCGGCACGTCAGGCCCGGATGCCCCTGCCGCAAGCCGCTGGTTATAGTCTTTCAGATAGGCCACATATGGCATCACACTGCCGGCGTTGAACGGGTCGTAATCCGCTTTTTCGCGCCAGCGCGCGATCTCGGCCGGAAGTGAGTTGATGTATTCGGTCTGCTCTCCCGTAACGCCGGGAGTCATTGCCGCGGCAAACGCAAAATCATAAGCTGTTGCTTGCTCTGCCGTCAGCGGCGCAATGTCCATCTGATCTTCCAAGGTGACAAGGCGCCATGCCGCTGTGCCCTGACCATCCTCAGCATCTTTCAGCCGTGCATAGTTCAGAATCGGGTTTTCCCGCGCAATCAAGCGTTGATGTGCCGCTTGCCGCGCCGGGCCGATCGGGAAACGGGTATAGTAAACCGCGTCGATCTCGCAAATGTCCTGAGTGTAGCCTGGCACCGTGGTAACCAGTCTCGCATAGCGCTCACACAACAACGAAATCTGCCGCATCTTGCCACCCCATTGCGGCGTAAACGCGTACATCGCCCGCATCAGACTGCCGCGATTGGGCTGCAGCGTCATGATCCGCTCCATTTCAATCGGGACGTCTTCGATTTTTCTCAAAGTGGCCGGCAATACCAACAACCCATCCGAAGCCGACAGAAGATCAGGCGCAATCAGCACAGCCTTATGAAACAGACTGTACGCTTCCCTATGCAAACTGCGCATCTTACGCATGCTGTCTGGTGTAGTCTGATCCGCAAAACCATTGCCGCGAAAGGCCCAGCCCATGCCATACAAGTGCCACGCCCGCGCGGTTATCGCCAGCCCGTCCTCCGGTTCGTTTGCCAGCCAATCAGCCGTAAAGCTGGCAATGGCAGGATGCGAATTCATGAAGAAGTCAAACACATCGCGCTGGCGTTCGGGTTCGGACTGGCCGGCACTGTCTTCCGCAATCGCCTCGTTCAGCACTGCCTTCATGCCGGGCACGTCATTTGCCTCAATCAGAGCAAAAAGCTCGGCGTTTGTGGCCGCCGCCTGACCCAGCACTGGAAACACCATCAGCAGACAAACCAGAACTGCGCGCATGACCAAACCCTCCCCACTGTTGCGCGCAAAGGTTGATCTGAAATTACGGCGAATCTGTGCAAGCCGCAGGCATCCGGCTGCCCGCTCACCAGCGCCCGGTCAAAGCCTGCCACAAAAGCCCGCCACGGCGGCCAAATTCGGATTGGCCGATGCGGCCTTCCATCACCGCAGCAGGATCGCGCGCCACTTGCCGCAACGCGGCCTCCGCCTGCCACCCCGCCAACATCGCACCACCCGGCACCCCCCGCCGCCCCGCCCGCGCGCTTGCAATCTTCGCCAACCCCTGCCGCGCCAGCGCCGCCACCGCGGCCTCGCGCCCATCCACCAGTGGCACGCAGCCCCGCGCCTCCAACTCCGGCACCGCCCGCAAAAACCCCGCCAGCCCCGCCGCCCAGCCAAACGCCCGCACCGCGCCCTCAGCCTGCGTCCCCGCCCCGCACGCCAAAGCACAAAGCCAGTAAAGCCCCGCCGCACTCTCCTCCAGATACTCCGAAAACGCCGCACCGTCAGCAAAGCCGTCGCGATAAATATCCCACCGCCGCGCCGTCACCATCCGGTCCAGCACCGCCACCGGCAACCCCGCCTGCCCGATCAACGCCTGCAACGGCCCCGCCACCTCATGCGCCAAAGGCGCGCGCCCCGCCTTTTCAACATCGGCCACCACATCGCGCCACCACTGCAACCGCATCTCGGCAATCATCGGCTCCTTTGTCACCCAAGGCGCGCGTGCGATCTCCAGATTGAACGCATACAATACGAACAACCGCCCGCGCAGCCCGACAGGTGCCGCCATCACCGCCAGAAACCGCTCCGCGTCGCCCCTCTCCACCAGCGCGGCACAAGCCTCAACGCTCACAAAACCCCCACATCGCGGATCAGCTTCCAGTTGATCGCATCCAGCAAGGCGGCAAAACTCGCGTCCACGATGTTGGGCGATACCCCCACCGTCGACCACCGCCGCCCCTGCGCATCTTCCGAATCAATGATCACCCGCGTCACCGCCTCGGTGCCGCCCTGGGTGATCCGCACCTTGAAATCCACCAGATGCATGTCATCAATCACCGCCTGATAGGGGCCCAGATCCTTGACCAACGCCTTGTAAAGCGCATTCACCGGCCCCCGGTCGGCGCCGCCCGCATCCATGCTGTCGCTGACCGACATCATCTTCTGCGCCCCCACCTTCACCACCACCACCGCCTCGGAAAGGCTGATCATCTGATCATACTTGTTCTTGCGCCGCTCCACCGTCACCCGATACCGCTTCACCTCAAAGTACTCTGGCAACAGCCCCAGCACCTCGCGCGCCACCAACTCGAAACTGGCCTGCGCCCCGTCATAGGCATAGCCCTGATCCTCGCGCGCCTTCACGATCTCCAGGATCCGCCCCAACCGCGCATCACCCGCCTGAACTCCGATCCCCGCCGCGTTCAGCCGCGCCCGCAGGTTCGCCTGCCCCGCCTGATTGCTCATCGGAATGATACGCTCGTTGCCCACCAGCGCCGGTTCCACATGCTCATAGGTCGCCGGGTTCTTCAGGATGGCGCTGGCATGCAGCCCCGCCTTATGGGCAAAGGCACTCGCCCCCACATAGGGTGCAGCCCGCAGCGGCACCCGGTTCAGCACATCATCCAGCAACCGGCTCACCCGCACCAAGCCCGCCAAAGCCACGCTGCTCACCCCGGTTTCAAACCGGCTGGCAAACGGCTCCTTCAACAGCAGGGTCGGGATCAGACTGATCAGATTGGCATTGCCACAGCGTTCCCCAAGCCCGTTGAGCGTACCCTGCACCTGCCGCGCCCCCGCCTCTACCGCCGCAAGCGAGTTTGCCACCGCATTGCCGGTATCATCGTGGCAGTGAATGCCCAGGCGGCTGCCCGGAATGCCCGAGGCCACAACTTCCGCCACCACCCGCCCCACCTCGGCAGGCAAAGTCCCACCGTTGGTATCGCACAGAACAATCCACCGCGCCCCCGCGTCCAACGCCGCCCGCAGGCAGACCAGCGCATAACCCGGATTGGCGCGGTAGCCGTCAAAGAAGTGTTCTGCGTCAAACAACGCCTCACGCCCCAGCCCCACCACATGCGCAAACGAGGCCGCAATCGCGTCGCAGTTCTCCTCCAGCGTCACGCCAAGCGCTGTCACCACATGAAACTCGTGACACTTGCCCACCAGACACACCGCCGGCGTGCCCGCGTCCAGCACCGCCGCCAGCACATCGTCATTGCCCGCCGACCGCCCCACCCGCTTGGTCATCCCAAACGCCGTCATAATGGCCCGCGTCGGTGCCACGCTGGCAAAGAACTCGTTATCCGTCGGGTTCGCCCCCGGCCACCCCCCCTCGATGTAATCCACCCCCAGCGCGTCCAACTCCCGCGCGATCAACCGCTTGTCCGCCGTGGAAAACTGCACCCCTTGGGTCTGCTGCCCATCGCGCAGGGTGGTATCAAACAGATAAAGCCGCTCACGGGTCATCGAACGCCCTTCCCGCCAAAGGATGCGAAAACCCGCCGCAAAGCCAAAAACCCCAAACCCATCGCGCTTTTCCGCCTTCTTTACTGCCTAAATATCCCACGGGGGTGGGGGGGGGGGTAACCCCCCCGCGTTTGGGTGGGTGGGGGGGGGGGGGGGGGTGGGGGGGCCCGGCGGGGGGCCGCCCCCCCCCCCACCAACCAAACGAGGGGGGGTTACACACCCCCCCACCCCCGTGGGATATTTAGGCAGTAAAGAAGGCGGAAAAGCGCGATGGGTTTGG
>JANNAV010000289.1:0-9512 GCA_031384695.1 Paracoccaceae bacterium | reverse complement strand
CAAAATGCCTTGACAGCATTTTTAGAAAATATTAACGTTAAAATAATGAAAACTCACCGATTTGCAAGATGGTTTCTTGCCAGAACCTGCGGCTGGCCGGTGGACTTTCGCAATGTGAACAAGTGGGACGGCATGACCTTCCAGAAAACAACGTTGAAGGATGTGGCGCGCGCGCTGGGCTTGTCAGAGCAGACAGTTTCCAACGTCATCAACGGCAAACCCGTTGTCAGGGATGACACCAAGCAACGCGTGCTGGAGGCTTGCGCGCGGATGGGCTACCGCGCCAATGCACTGGCGCGCTCGCTCAAGACCAGCCAGTCCAGCCTGATCGCATTGGTGATGCCAAGCATCACAAACTCCAAATACCCCGAAATCGCGCAAACCGTCGCCATCGTCGCCGCGCAAAAGGGCTTCTCCATCATCGTGGCGGTATCAGACCGGAGCGCCGAACGAGAGGCTCAACTTGTCAACCAGATGCTGGATCATCAGGTGGCGGGCATCTTGTTGTCGACGGCGGACAATGCCGGTGTGGCGCAGCAGGCGGCAGGCCGCTCTGGCGTGCCCTGCATCGAGATCATGAACCGGGGCCCCCGCGCGGCGCAGGATTTTGTCGGCGCCGATAATCGGGCTGGCGCGCGCCTTGCGGTGGAGCATCTGATTGGCCTTGGCCATCGCCGGATCGCCCATGTGCGCGGCCTGCCGATCTTTACCGGCACCGAACGTGCGCATGGCTATGCCGAGGCCCTCAACGCAAATGGCATATCTGTCGATCCGGCCCTGACAGAATCCGGCGATTATACCCGCGAAGGCGCCAGCGCGGCCATCGGTGCGTTGCTGACGCGGGCACCCGATATCACCGCCGTGTTCTGCTCCAGCGATCTGATGGCCTACGGCGTGCTGGATGCGGCGGCCAGCCTCGGGCGGCGGGTGCCAGACACGCTGTCGGTGGTGGGCTTTGATGACATGGCGTTTTCTTCGCTTGATCCGATCCGGCTGACGTCGGTGGCGTATGATTCCTTCGCCCTCGCCAGCCTCGCCATGCAGCGCCTCACCGATTGCGTCACCAACCGCTCGGTGATGGCAACGCCGCATATTGACATCGTGCCCTGTTCCCTCGTCATCCGGGGCAGCGCCGTGCCATGGGTGCGCCCGTCATGAAGGTCATCCGTCGGCCCCCACATATCCCGGCACTGGGCGCACCGCGGTATCCATCGCGCGCCGCGCACATGACCCCGGCCATGAAAGCTTCCGCAATCCCGAACAGAACATGACCAGACCATGATCTTACCCATATCGCAAAATATTAACGATAAAAAACCGGCCTGCGCCCGCCTGCCGATGGGCAGGCTGCGGCGCGCCGAACAATTTGCAACCCTGGCCATCTGTCTGGCAAGTGACGGGGTTGCGTTTGCGACAGGTCGGGCAATCGCGATCGAGGGAGACCGCACGATCTGATCTGCCAGCAGGGCAATGCCTTGTCTGGAAATTTTAACGATACAATAAACTGCAACCGAGGAGGAGAAACAGATGACTGCAAACGTGAAGCACTGGCTGCGGCTGGCCGCCACTGGCACCGCAACATCGCTGCTGCTGGCCGGGGCGGCAATCGCCGAGGATGTGAAGATCGGCTATTCGGTGTTCTGGGGCACCAACCCGTTCCTTGTCACCATGGTGAACGGTGCCAAAGCTTCGGCCGAGGAATGGAAGGCCAGGGGTTACAACATCGACATCGTTGTCACCAACGGCGGCGATACCGATAAATCCCGTCAGGTCAATGATCTGGAGGATCTGTTCGCCCAAGGCGTGCAGGGCCTGATGATCTTCCCGGGCGATTCCGTTCTGGTGGGCGAGCCGATCACCAACCTTTACAACGCCAACAAGCTGCCGGTGGTGGTAACCGACATCGGCGTGCGCAAGGGCGAGATCGCCTCGACCATCATCACCGACAATCTGGCCGGTGGAAAACTTGCCGCCGAAGAAATGGCCAGGCTGGTGCCCGCCGGGGCCAAGGTGGTGACCCTCGATTACGCGCCCACCAATGACAATGCGCAACTGCGCCAGAAGGGCTTTGAAGATCGCGCCACCGAACTCGGCCTGACCGTCCTGCCCGAGGCCGCGATGCCGCCGGACATGACGCTCGACAACGGCCGCCGCACGATGGAGGATCTGATCGTCGCCGAACCGGAGGTCGCGGGCGTGTTTTCGTTCAATCAGGTCGTGCTGCAAGGCGCCTATGCTGCGCTCGAAGCTGGCGGGATGCAGGGCAAGGTCAAGCTGGTAGGCTTTGATCTGGACCCCGTCTCCTACCAGATGGTCAAGGATGGCAAGATCGACGGTCTGGTTGTGCAAGACCCCTACGCCATGGGCAAAACCGGCATGGACCAGATGATGGCGGCGATCACCGGCGCTGAGGTTACCCCATTCGTGGGCCTCGGCACCCGGCTGCTGACAGCGGCGAATGCGGCGGATTTCGCGTCCGACCCGCAAGTCACCGGTCAGTGAAAAGGATCGGGCGGGGGGAATCCCCGCCCGGCACATCGCATGACAGACCCCCTGATCAGTGGCCACTCCCTGTCCAAATCCTTTGGCGCAACCGTCGCGTTGTCGGACGTGTCCTTTGCCTTGATGCCGGGGCAGGTGCATGGCCTGATCGGCGAAAACGGCGCGGGCAAATCCACCCTCGCAAAAATACTCTGCGGCGTCCACGCGCCCGGCACCGGCGCTTTGTACCTGAGCGGCTGCCGCGTCGCCCGCTGGACCCCCGAGGCCGCAATCGCCGCAGGCATCGTCACCGTGCATCAGGACGTCAACCTGATCGAGACGATGACGGTAACCGAAAACCTCTTTCTCAACGCCGAACGCTCCACCCTTTTTGGCCTGAACACCAAGGCGATGGAGGCAGAGGCCGCCAGCCTTCTGGCCGCACTCGACATTCAGGTATCGCCGCGCGCCGAAATTGGCAGCCTGCCCACCGATTTGCGCAAGATGGTGCAACTGGCCCGCGCCGTGCGGCAAAAGCCCAGGGTGCTGCTGCTGGACGAGCCTACGTCCTCGCTGACGGCGGGTGAGGTTGGCGTGCTGCTGGCACAGGTGCACAAGATCGCGGCCGGCGGTGTGGGCGTGCTCTATATCTCGCATTACCTGAACGAAGTGTTCGATCACACCAGCCACCTGACCATCCTGCGCGATGGGGTCACGGCATGGACAGGGCCAACCGCCGATATAACCCTGCCAGACGCAATATCGCAGATGATCGGCGCAAAACTGCGCGCGCCGGCCCTGCGCGCCCGCGCGCCCCTGCCCGGCCCCCCGGCGCTGGAGGTGCGGGGCCTGTCGCTGGGCCACCGTTTGCAGGATGTGTCCTTCGCGCTGCAACCTGGCGAGATTCTGGGCATCGGCGGTCTGGCCGGCGCTGGCCTGTCCGATCTTGCCCGCGCGATCTTTGCCGATCCCGCCTACCTTGCCATCGGCGAAGTCCGCATGCGCGGCCAGCCGGTGCGCTGGTCCAGCCCCGCCGATGCCATGCGCAACGGCGTGGCGCTGGTCACGAACGACCGTCACCGCAGCGGCGCGCTGGTTGATTTTTCGATTGCCGACAACATCGCACTGCCCTCGCTCGCCGCCTTTACCGGCGCGCTCGGCACCTTGAAATCCAGGGCATTGCGCGCGGGCGTGGCCCACCAGATGGCGTCCCTTGGCGTCAAGGCCCGGGGGCCGGATGCGGCGCTTTCCTCTCTGTCGGGGGGAAACCAGCAAAAGGTGATGCTGGCCAAATGGTTCATGACTGCGCCGCGCGTGCTGATCCTGGACGAGCCTACGATTGGCGTCGATATCGGCGCCAAGCGGGCGATCAAGGATCTGATCTGCGCCAGGGCCGATGCTGGCTGCGCCGTGCTGATCCTGACCTCCGAAATGGAGGAACTGGCCGAAATAGCCAACCGCGCCATCGTGATGTTCCGCGGCCGCATCGTCGCCCGCTTCGATAGCCCCGGCTTCAGCCGCGCCGATCTGACCAATGCCGCCAACACCGCATCCATCACCCAGTTGGAGACAACCGCATGATCCGCCTGCCCGATCCGATCCGCCGCAACATCGGCACCATCCAGCTGGTTCTGGTGTTGCTGGTGCTGGGCACGGTGATCTACAGCTTCAATCCGCGCTTTGTGTCGGCGGTCAATCTGTCGAACCTGCTGGGCCAGATCGTCACCCTGCTGATCGTATCGCTGGGCATGACCATCATCATCATCAACGGCGAGTTCGACATTTCGGTAGGCTCGATGGTCGGGCTGACCGGGGCCTGCATGGGATGGCTGATGGTGGTGATGCCGCAGACCTATGGCACCGCATTCTGGGCCGCCCATCCGGGCCTCTTGATCACGCTGGGCATCTTCGTGCCATTGTTCGTGGGCCCACTGATGGCGATGTTCAGCGGCGCGCTGGTTCTGGGCTTTGGCGTGCCCAGCTTTATCGTGACGCTGGGCATGCTGATGATCGGGCGCTCGCTTACTCTGGTGGTGACCGGCGGCCAGCCGATTGCGGGTATTCCCGAAGCGTTGAAGGCGTTCGGCGTGTCGCGCCCCATCGCGATCCCGTCGCTGCTGTCGGACACCAGCCTTGCAGTGCCATCGGTGTTTCTGGTGGCGGTGGCGGTCTATGCGTTGGGCTGGTTCCTGATGACCCGCACGGCGTTCGGGCGACGGGTCTATGCGGTGGGGGCGAACCCCACGGTGGCGCGGCTGGCGGGGATCAACGTGGGCCGGGTGAAACTGGCGTGCTTTGCCATCGTCGGGCTTTGCGCCTCGATCGCCGGGGTGCTGGGCACGGCGCGCCTTGGGGCTGTATCGCCCAATTCCGGTCAGGGGCTGGAGTTCGAGGTGATTGCCGCCGTGGTGATCGGCGGTACGTCGCTGTCCGGTGGCCGGGGGTCGGTTCTGGGAACCATTCTGGGGGTCGTGGTGATCGTGCTGATCCGCAACTTCCTGAACCTCGCGCGGATCGACATCTTCTGGCAGGACTTTGCCACCGGTGCCATCATCATGGCCGCCGTCTTGCTGAACGCGCTGCAAAAGCGCCTGTCAGACCGGGCATGACGATGGGCAGGCACCTTGCGCGGCGGGTTAGAAACCAGCCCGCACCCCTTCAGGCAAAGTGCAACGCCACCCTCAGCCATGCCGCACCGCCCGCCGTCCGGGCCCTCCTTAAATCCCAAAGGCGCGCGCCGCGCCGCTGCGCCCACCCCCGGACCCGATGAAACGGAAAACACGCCCCATGAAACTGCGCTCGCAACACTGGTTCGACAACCCCGCCGATCCGGGGATGACCGCCCTTTACGTCGAGAAATATCTGAACTTCGGCCTGACCCGCGCAGAACTGCAATCGGGCAAACCCATCATCGGCATCGCACAGACCGGCTCCGATCTTTCCCCCTGCAACCGCCATCATATCGAACTGGCCAAGCGGGTGGGCGATGGCATCGTCGCCGAAGGTGGCATCTGTTTCGAATTTCCCGTGCATCCCATTCAGGAAACCGGCAAACGCCCCACGGCGGCGCTCGACCGCAACCTTGCCTATCTGGGGCTGGTCGAAACGCTCTATGGCTATCCATTGGACGGTGTTGTGCTGATGATCGGCTGCGACAAGACCACCCCCGCCCTGCTGATGGCCGCGGCCACCGTCAACATCCCCGCCATCGCCCTCTCCGTCGGCCCGTCGCTGAACGGTTGGCACAATGGTCAGCGGGCAGGGTCGGGCACCGTGATCTGGGCTGCGCGCAAACAACTGGCGGCGGGCGAGATTGATTATGAGGCGTTCATGCAGATCGTCACCGCCTCGGCCCCCTCGGCAGGCTATTGCAACACCATGGGCACCGCCAGCACGATGAACTCATTGGCCGAGGCGCTGGGGATGCAACTCCCCGGTGCCGCCGCCATCCCCGCCCCCTACCGCGAGCGTGGCCAGATCAGCTATCTTACCGGGCGGCGCGCGGTGCAACTGGTGCACGAGGATCTGAAGCCCTGCGATATCCTGACCCGCACCGCGTTTGAAAACGCCATCGTGGTCTGCTCGGCCATCGGCGGCTCCACCAACGCGCCGATCCATTTGAACGCCATCGCGGCCCATGCCGGGGTGCCACTGACCAATGAAGACTGGCAGGCCCTGGGGCGCAACATCCCCCTGCTGGTCGATCTGCAACCCGCAGGCAAATACCTCGGCGAGGATTATCACCGCGCAGGCGGCGTGCCGGGGGTGATCGCCGAATTGCTGGCAGCAGGCGCCTTGCCCCACCCTCTCGCGCTTACCATCACCGGCCAGCCCCTCGCCAAGGCCTACGCGGGGGCGCAGGTCACCGACCCCGACGTGATCCGCCCCTATGCCACCCCGCTCAAGCCGATGGCAGGCTTCATCAACCTGACGGGCAACCTGTTTGACAGCGCCATCATGAAAACCTCCGTCATCTCGGATGCCTTCCGCAGGCGCTATCTGTGCAATCCCACCGATCCCGATGCTTTTGAGGGCCGCGCCATCGTGTTTGACGGACCCGAGCATTACCAAGCCAGCCTCGACGATCCAGCCCTCAACATCGACGCTACCTGCATTCTGGTGATGCGCGGCGCTGGCCCCGTCGGCTATCCCGGCGGGGCCGAGGTGGTCAACATGCAGCCCCCAGCCGCGTTGATAAAGGCCGGGATCGCCGAACTGCCCTGCCTTGGCGACGGGCGGCAATCGGGCACCTCCGGCTCGCCCTCCATCCTGAACGCGGCCCCCGAGGCAGCGGCGGGCGGCGGCCTTGCCCTGCTGCGCACCGGCGACAGGCTGCGGGTCGATCTGGGTCGCGCAACCGTCAACCTGCTGCTCCCGGATGCGGAACTGGCAGCACGGCGTTCTGCCCTGGCCGCCGCCCCCTTCGCTTGTCCCGACGATCAAACGCCGTGGCAAGAGCTGCAGCGCGCAATTGTCGATCAGTTTGATCGCGACATGGTTCTGAAACCAGCGGTGAAATACCAAAGAATCGCCCAGACCATGGGCATCCCCCGCAGCAACCATTAAAGCGTGTTGCGTACAATCGGGTGAACAGCCCCAGCCGCATAACCCCCGAAAACAACGGCAAAATCCGGCTGCGGCCGGATCGGGAGAACGCTTTCGCACGGCCGCGTGGCGACGCCTTTCACGGGGACATGCTGGATGACCTGCAACCATCAAGACCTCGTCCGAAACAACCGGCTGTTGCGCGCCAACGCCTGAACCGCCATGAATAGCCTTGAGCAGATTCCCCGAAGGCAGTCCATTGGTCACCCAGGATTTCATCACGCGCTGGAAAGCCTCGGGCGGGTCCGAGCGGGCCAACTTTCAGCAATTCGCCATCGAGCTGACCCAGCTTTTGGGCGTCGATGCGCCCAAACCCGCCACCGCCGATGCCCAAAGCGATGATTACCGCTTTGAACGCCCGGTCACCTTCATCCACACCGCCACCCAGTCGCGCGGCTTTGTCGATCTCTACCGGCGCGGATCCTTCATCATGGAGGCCAAGCAGGGCGTCCACGCCACCACGCCCGACCCGCTTGCCGACACTTCGAAACAGCGCCAGGGCCATGGCCAACGCGGCAGTGCCCGTTGGGATGACACCATGCTGCGCGCCCGCAATCAGGCCGACGGCTATGCCCGCGCCGTGGCGCGCACCGATGGCTGGCCGCCCTTCCTGATCATCGTCGATGTGGGGCATATCATTGAAATATATGCCGACTTTTCGGGTCAGGGCCAGGGCTACACCCAGTTTCCTGATGGCACCCGTTACCGCCTCAGCCTCGACGACCTGCACGACGATGCCGTGCGCGCCCGCCTGCACGCCATCTGGACCGACCCGCACAGCCTCGACCCTGCATCGGTCGCCGCCCGCGTCACGCGCGAAGTGGCAGGCCATCTGGCCGCCCTTGGCCGCTCGTTCGAGGGGCAAGGCCACCAGCCCGAGGATGTCGCCCGCTTCCTCATGCGCTGCCTGTTCACCATGTTTGCCGAGGATGTCGATCTGATCCCGCATGGCAGCTTTACCGCCCTGTTGCACAAGCTGCGCGGCACGCCGGATATGGCCGATACCGTGTTGTCGGGCCTGTTCCGCGCCATGGACAAGGGCGAGAAATCGGAAACCCTGCTGATAAAGCTGAAACAATTCAACGGCTTTCTGTTCAAGGATGCCACCGCCCTGCCGCTGAACGCCCTGCAACTGGGCCTGTTGATCGAGGCCGCCAGCCATGACTGGCGCGAGGTGGAACCGGCCATCTTCGGCACCCTCCTCGAACGCGCGCTGGACAAACGCCAGCGCCACAAGCTGGGCGCGCATTACACGCCCCGCGCCTATGTCGAACGCCTTGTCATGCCCACCGTCATCGAACCCCTGCGCAGCGATTGGCGCGATGTGCAGGCCGCAGCCCTCACCCTCGCCAATCAGGGCAGGCTGGAAGATGCCCGCGCCGAGGTCCGCGCCTTTCACCGCCAGTTGTGTGAAACCACGGTGCTCGATCCCGCCTGCGGGTCGGGCAACTTCCTCTATGTCGCGCTGGAGTTGATGAAACGGCTGGAGGGCGAGGTGATCGCCCTGCTGCGCGATCTGGGCGAGGAGCAGGGGGCGCTGTCGCTGGCAGGCCACACCGTTGATCCGCATCAGTTTCTGGGGCTGGAACTGAACCCCTGGGCCGCCGCCGTGGCCGAACTGGTGCTGTGGATCGGCTATCTGCAATGGCATTTTCGCACCCATGGCAAGGCATCCCCGGCCGAACCGGTGCTGCGCGATTTCCGCAACATCGAAAACCGCGATGCGGTGCTGGATTGGGAGTCCCGCAGCGAACGCCGCGATGCGACAGGCGCGCTTGTCACCCGCTGGGATGGCGCAGGCACGGTGGAGCATCCGGTGACGGGTGAACGCGTGCCCGACCCGCAGGCCCGCACGCAAGTGTGGGATTACCGCAAACCAAAGCCCGCCAAATGGCCGGAAGCCACGTTTATCATCGGCAATCCGCCGTTTATCGGGGCTGCCCGGATGCGCGATGCCCTGGGCGATGGCTATACCGAGGCGCTGTGGCAGGCCTACCCCAAGATGCCGAGATCGGCCGATCTGGTGATGTTCTGGTGGGAAAAGGCGGCGCTTGCGGCGCGGTTGCATAAGCCCGGCAAGGGCGCGAAAAAGTCTGGGGGCACCCGCCGTTTCGGCCTGATCACCACCAATTCGCTGCGGCAAACCTTCAACCGCCGCGTGTTGGAGCCACATCTGTCCGATCCGAAAACCCCGCTGTCGCTGATCTTTGCGATTCCCGATCACCCTTGGGTGGATGCGGGCGAAGGCGCTGCCGTGCGCATCGCCATGACGGTGGCCGAGGCCGGGCGGCGCGAGGGGCGGCTGCTGACGGTGGCCATTGAGGACAAGGGGGCCGAGGAAGCCGAGGGCCGCCGGGTAGAGTTCAACATGGACCCTGGCATTATCTTTGCCAACCTGCGCACCGGGGCCGATGTGGCCGGGGCGG
>JANNAV010000272.1:0-63294 GCA_031384695.1 Paracoccaceae bacterium | reverse complement strand
GATTGAAGGCAAACCAAGACAGGCCAAACGCCGGGGAATGTTGCGTTTTGCATTTGATCTGCTGATCCAGATCAAATGCAAAACTCTGTAAGGAGCGGCTCACCAATATCCATTTTGCGCAGCCCGCTAAAACGTGTTGGTACAATCGGGTTCAGCCAATTTTCCGCAACACGCAACATTCCCAGGCTGATCTTGTCCTGGATTTCCTTCAATCTGAATCGGATTGAAGGAAATCCGCTCTGGCATTGTTTTTTCTGATCCGGCTTTCCCCAAAAGCCAAACCGCCCTAAGTACCTTTCATGCCCTACGAATGGCTCCCCCCCTCCGGCGATGACACCCAGCGCCTGCACCTCTGGCCCTACCGATCCTTGCCAAGGCGCGGCATGGTCTGGTTCATCGGCACCACCTCAGCGCTGATCGGCCTGCCCCTGATCGGCGTGTTTGGCAGCCCGGTGCTCTGGGGCCTGCTGCCGTTCCTTGTCGCCACCATCGCCGCCATATGGTGGGCGCTGGAGCGCAGCTTCAGCGATGGCGCCGTGCTCGAAGACCTCAGCCTGTCGGCCGATCTTGTCACCCTCACCCGCCACGGCCCGCGCGGGCGGCGGCAGGATTGGCAGGCCAACCCCTATTGGCTGCGCATCACGCTCCACCCCAAAGGCGGCCCGGTGCCACAATACCTGACCCTGAAGGCAGAAGGCCGCGAAGTGGAACTGGGAGCTTTTCTGACCGGGGCCGAAAGGGTGGCCCTTCAAGCACAAATGTTGCAAAAACTGCAGGCCAGCCGGGCGCGGCCCTGACGCGAAGACCTGACGCGCAGAAAAACATCGCCGTATGCGCCAAATACATACCGGATACATACGCCCGGCAACACCTGCGCCAGTGGCCCGCTCAGCCCAGCCGGTCCTTGATCCTCGGGCCAACCGCGCCGAAATCCATCTGCCCCACAAAGCGCGATTTCAGCACCGCCATCACCTTGCCCATGTCGCGGATACTGGCGGCACCGGTCTCGGAAATCGCCGCCACAATGGCCGCCTCGATCTCGTCGGGCGAAAGTTGGCGCGGCAAAAACTCTTCTATCACCTTGACTTCGTTCAGCTCTTTTTCGGCCAGCTCCAGCCGCCCGCCCTCTTCATAGGCCCGTGCGCTTTCCTGACGCTGCTTGACCAGCCGACCCAGAATCGACAGAATCTCGGCCTCGCTCACCTCGGCATCGCCACTCTCGCCCCGGTTGGCAATCTCACGGTCCTTGATGGCCGCATTGATCAGCCGCAACGTCGAAAGCCGCTCCGCCAACCGCGCCTTCATGGCGTCTTTCAAGGCCGTTTGCAGCCCATCGCGCAAAGTCATCGGCAGCCATCCCCATGGTTTCTCCGAACCGCCACCATACAGCGAAGCCTCCACGGGCGCAACCGCGCCGATCTTTTTCAACCCATTGATATCGCTATATATTCCTTTTCATCCGAAGGCTTGACCACACCACCGCAGGCCCGTAGTGTCCGCCAAATTCCGCTGCACGGGGAGTCGCATCATGCCCACCCAACCCAAGCCCACGGCCTGTCTGGCCCTCGCCGACGGTACGGTATTCTTCGGCAAAGGCTTTGGCGCCACAGGCTCCACCGTGGCCGAACTGGTGTTCAACACCGCGATGACCGGCTATCAGGAAATCATGACCGACCCGTCCTACGCGGGGCAGGTCGTCACCTTCACCTTCCCCCATATCGGCAACACCGGCACCACCGATGAAGACGATGAAACCACTAACCCGGTCGCCGCCGGAATGGTGGTGAAATGGGATCCGACCGAGCCGTCAAACTGGCGGGCAACCGGCGATCTGACGGCTTGGCTCAAGACCAAGGGCCGCATCGGTATCGGCGGTATCGACACCCGCCGCCTGACCCGCGCCATCCGTCAGCAAGGCGCCCCCCATGTCGCCTTAGCCCATGATCCGGAAGGAAATTTTGACATCGGCGCACTTGTCGCCCGTGCCCGCGCCTGGGTGGGGCTGGTGGGCCAGGATCTGGCAAAAGACGTCAGTTGCACCCAATCCTACACCTGGGATCAGTCGCGCTGGGCCTGGCCCGAAGGCTATTCCCGCCGGGTTGGCCCGGGCCTGCGGGTGGTCGCCATCGACTACGGCGCCAAGCGCAACATCCTGCGCTGCCTTGCTTCATCGGGCTGCGAAATCACCGTCCTGCCCGCCACCGCCACCGCCGCCGATGTCCTCGCGCTAAAGCCCGAAGGCGTGTTCCTGTCCAACGGCCCCGGCGATCCGGCCGCGACGGGCGCCTATGCGGTGCCGATGATCCGGGGCGTCTTGCAGGCCGATCTGCCGATTTTCGGCATCTGCCTTGGCCATCAGATGCTGGCGCTGGCGCTGGGGGCCACAACCGTGAAAATGAACCACGGCCATCACGGCGCCAATCACCCTGTCAAGGATCTGGACACCGGCAAGGTTGAAATAACCTCTATGAATCATGGCTTTGCGGTGGACAGCCAGACCCTGCCTGCGGGCGTAAAGGAAACCCACGTCTCGCTGTTCGACGGCTCCAACTGCGGCATCCGCATCGAGGGCAAGCCGGTGTTTTCGGTGCAGTATCACCCCGAAGCCAGCCCCGGCCCGCAGGACAGCTATTATCTCTTCACCCGCTTTGCCGAGGCCATGCAAAGCCGCAGGCAAACAGCGCTTGTCTGACGTTACGTCAACCGGGAAATCGTCGGACCGGCGCTTAAACTTAACCGCTTGTTAACCGCGCGCAGGCGAGGCTCTCCGGGTTGAACCCTGAAAGGGCATCATGTCCGCCTCGCCGCTTCGCCCGATCCTGCATATCAATGAAAACAACAGGTTCGCCGAACCTGTTGGCGCCAACCCCGCGCGCTCGGCCGATACGCTTGGCGTGATGCTGCTGCGTGAGGGCATCATCGCCGCCCATGATATGGTGCCGGCCCTTGCCCTGCATGCGCGCAGGCGCGGGCGGCTCACCGATATTCTGCTCTCACGCGGCCTGATTGGCGAGGCTGATCTTTACCGCGCCCTCGCCCGCCATTGGGGCATTGGTCTGGCCGATCTGCACGCCTGCCCCCCCGATCCACGCCTGATTGACCGACTGGGTTCGATCAGATGCCTGCGCGACGGTGTCCTGCCATGGCGCTCAGCGGGCGACGTCACCGTGATCGTCACCGCATATCCCGAGGATTTTCAACGCCATCGCGAGGCGCTCAGCGCGGTTTACGGGACTGTGATCATGGCCGTCGCACCGGCACCGCAGATCGAGGCTGCGGTGTTGAACGTCCGCGGCCAAAGCCTCGCGCATCTGGCCGAAACCCGGGTCAGCAGCGGCGAAAGCTGCCGCAATTTCAGCACCCGGGCGTTGCGCGCGCCCCTGATCATCACCGTCATCGCCCTGATTGTCGCGGGCGTGCTGGCACCGGTTGTGCTGCTTTGCACCTTCACCCTGATCGCACTGTTCGCGATGGCGTCGTTCAACGTACTGAAACTGGCCGCAGGTGTCGCCGCCGAATTGCCCGCCCCGCCCCGGCAACCCGGCGTCAAGATCGCCCGCCTGCCCATCGTTTCGGTAATGGTGGCGCTCTACCGCGAAAGCAACATCGCCGTGCGCATGGTCAAGCGGTTGGGAAAGCTGGATTATCCGCGAGAGTTGCTTGATGTGCTGCTGGTGGTCGAGGCGGATGACGCGATGACGCGCAACGCATTGGCCACCGCCGATCTGCCAAGCTGGATGCGCATCGTGGTGGTGCCAAACGGCAATGTGAAAACCAAGCCCCGCGCCCTGAACTTTGCGCTTGATCACTGCCGGGGGTCGATCGTCGGCGTCTATGACGCCGAAGATGCCCCCGAAGCCGATCAGATTCGCAAGGTGGTGGAGCGTTTTCATCAACGCGGGCCAGAAGTTGCCTGCCTGCAGGGCGTGCTCGATTTTTACAATCCGCGCACCAACTGGCTTTCGCGCTGCTTCACCATCGAATACGCCGCCTGGTTTCGCATGCTGTTGCCGGGGATCGAGAAACTCGGGCTGGCGGTGCCCCTGGGGGGCACGACCCTGTTTTTTCGCCGCGCCGCACTGGAAAGTCTGGGGCGCTGGGATGCGCATAACGTCACCGAAGATGCCGACCTTGGCATGCGCATCGCCCGCCACGGCTTTCGCACCGAACTGATAGATACCGTGACGGAAGAAGAGGCGAACTGCCGCGCCCTGCCGTGGGTCAAGCAAAGATCCCGCTGGATCAAGGGCTTCATGATGACCTGGGCCACCCATATGCGCAGGCCCCGGCTGCTTTGGCAGCAGCTTGGGCCTTGGCGGTTCATGGGGTTTCAGATGCTGCTGCTAGGCTCGGTGATGAATGCCCTGCTGGCGCCATTCCTGTGGTCGTTCTGGCTGATCCCGTTCGGCTTTCCCCACCCGGTGGCCGAGGCGCTGCCTGCAAGCATGTTCACCACGCTTTGCGTTGTGTTTTTCATCACCGAAGCCCTGAGCATCACCCTGAGCATCCGGGGTCTGGCCAAAACCAAGCACAAACTCAGCCCGCTTTGGGTGCCGACGCTTTATTTCTACCACCCGCTCGCCACCCTGGCCGCCTACAAAGCGGCGTGGGAGATGCTGACAAAACCGTTCTACTGGGATAAAACCAGCCATGGTCATTTTGACCAGACCGGCTTTTGAACCGGCAAACCCGGTAAGGAAAACTGCGCTAGCGGGTTTTCAACTCACCCGCATCCACCCGCAACCGGGTCTCGAATGCCTTCGAGATATGCGCCTGCAATGCCTGATCCGCCGCAGCGCCGTCGCGCAACTCGATGGCGCGCACGATCCGCTCATGTTCGGCCAAAGCCACTTCGTCGCGGCCTTCCGCCGCAAAGGTCGTCGTGGCCACCAACGCCATCGAGCGGTGGACCAGATCCAGTTGCTGCACCAGAAACCGGTTGTGCGACGCCAGATGGATCAGCTTGTGAAACCGCTTGTTGGCGCGCGACAGCAGGCGCGGATCACCGCCAAGCAACCGCTTGTCATCCTCGACCATGCCGCGCAGCACCCTGATCTCTTCGTCCGCCGCATGCCGGGCGGCCAGTCGCGCGGCCAGACCTTCCAGTTCTGACCGCACCACATAAAGTTCCGCCAGTTGGTTATGGTCCAATGATGCCACGATCAGGCTGCGCCCGTCGCGCGACAGCATGGATTGGGTTTCCAGCCGCTGCAAAGCCTCCCGCACCGGCGTCCGGCTGACCCCAAGCCGCTCGGCCAGCTCGCTTTCCACCAGCCGGTCGCCCGGCTTGTAAACCCCGGCCTCGATGGCTTCCAGCATCAGCATATAGGCGTCTTTTTGCACCAAAACTTCCCCATCCACCCCAAAACCGGGATGGCCAAACCTAAACCCCGCCGCCAACATGATCAACCCACCCGATTGCGGCCCACCCGGAGGGCGGCTATCATCAGGCATGCTGAAACATCAGTTCTCGCATGTCACCGCCTGGGTCTTCGATCTGGACAACACGCTTTATCCGCCAAAGTACCGGCTTTTCGACCAGATCGAGGTCAAGATGACGGACTGGGTGATGCAGGCGCTTGGGGTTGGCCGGGCCGAAGCCAATCGCCTGCGCCAGCACTATTGGAACCACTACGGCACCACCCTCGCAGGCTTGATGCGCGAACATGATGTTGATCCCGCACCCTACCTGCACGCGGTGCACGACATCGATTTTTCCGGCTTGCCACCCGACCCCGAACTTGCGGCCCAGATCCGCGCGCTTCCCGGCCGCCGCATCGTCTTCACCAACGCCTGCGCGCCCTATGCGCACCGCGTGCTGGCGGCGCGCGGCCTTTCGGGGCTGTTTGATGCGGTTTACGGCGTTGAAGATGCAGGCTTTCGCCCTAAACCCGAGGCCGCGGCGTTCGATGCCATCTTTGCCATGGATGGACTGAACCCGGCGCTTGCCGCGATGTTCGAAGACGATGCCCGCAACCTCCTGGCCCCCCATGCCATGGGCATGCGCACCGTGCATGTGGCTCCCGACCCTGCCCCGGCACCGCATATCCAGCATCACACCGGCGATCTTGCGGCATTCCTTGTCCGTTTGACCACCTGACCACCCATGACCGCGCACTTTGTCGCCTCGCAATTTCGCGCCGGTGGTTTAATTATTGACTAAAGGAGCAGCGTGATGCACAGCCAGACAACCGATATTCTGATTTCCGGCGGCGGTGTCGCCGGGCTTACCGCCGCAGCCGCCTTCGGCACCCTCGGCTTTTCGGTGATCTGCGTGGAGCCGAACCCGCCGGTCACATCCGACAGCGAAACCGGCGCCGATCTGCGTACAACCGCGCTTTTGCAACCCTCTATCCCGGTTTTGGAAGCCGCCGGTCTTTGGCAACACCTTGAGCCGCACGCGACACCGTTGCAAGTGATGCGCATCGTTGATGCGGGCGGTGCTGCGCCGGAACCCCGCGTTATCAAGGACTTCAATGCAAGCGATGTCTCCGGCCAGCCCTTTGGCTGGAACTTGCCGAACTGGCTGTTGCGCAAGGAACTGCTCGCCCGTCTGGGTGCACTGGCCAATGTCAGCTTTCGCACCGGCCTCACCACCACCCGGTTGCTCACCCGTATAGATGCGGCAATCGTCACCCTGTCGGACGGCAGCCGCATCTCGGCGCGGCTGGCCATCGCCGCCGACGGCCGCGCCTCCACCCTGCGCCAAGCCCTTGGAATCCCAGTCAAAACCTTTCGCTATGGCCAGAAGGCCCTGTCGTTCACCGTCACCCACAAGATCCCGCATGGCAATGTTTCCACTGAAATCCACCGCTCCGGCGGGCCATTCACACTGGTGCCCCTGCCCGACCGCGACGGCACCCCCGCCTCCGCCGTGATCTGGATGGAAACCGGCGCCGAGGCCCTGCGGCTATGCGCCCTGCCAGTCGCCGAATTCGAGGCGGCGATGAACATCCGGTCTTGTTTCATGTTCGGCCCCCTGACGCTGGCCACCAGGCGCACGGTCTGGCCGATCATCACCCAGATCGCCGACAGAATGGCGGGCGAGCGGGTGGCACTGCTGGCCGAAGCGGCCCATGTACTGCCACCCATCGGCGCGCAAGGCCTGAACATGAGCCTTGCCGATCTGGCCACTTTGCGCGATCTTGCCACCGCCAACCCCGCCGATCTGGGCTCGGCGGCGATGCTGGATGCCTATCACCACGCGCGCCACCGCGATATCCAAACCCGCGTGATCGGTATTGATGCCCTGAACCGCGCCTCGATGACCGGCGGTCAGGCGCTGCGCGATCTGCGCGCAACAGCCCTGAATGCGCTTTATGCGGTGCCACCGCTGCGCAAAAGCCTGATGCGCATGGGGCTTGGCCTGCAATAAACGGCGCCCCGGAACGCATCCCGGGGCGCCTGTTCTCTCTCAGCTTGCCGCCACAGCCCGGCCCGTCAGCACCTTGACCATCGCCGCGCGGTAGGCAGCCGTGCCGTGCAGATCGGCGATCATCCCGTCGCTTGGCAGCGACAAACCGGCAATTGCGCTGGCCGCATAGTTCGCCGCAAGCGCCGCCTCTGCCGCTTTCCACCGGAAAACCCCGTCGCCGGATGCCCCCGTCACCGCCACCCGCACCTTACTGCCGAACTTCGCCACAAACACCGCGCAAAGCGCAAACCGCGAGGCTGGCTGATCGAACTTCACATAGGCGGCTTTGTCGGGCACCGGAAAATCCACGCCGGTGACAATCTCGCCCTCTTCAAGTGCTGTGGTGAACATGCCCTTGAAATAGTCATCCGCCGCGATTTTGCGCTTGTTGGTCAACACCGTGGCACCACTGCCCAGCACCGCCGCCGGATAGCAGGCCGAAGGATCGTTGTTGGCAAGACTGCCGCCGATGGTGCCCCGGCTGCGCACCGCCGGATCGCCGATGCCGCCCGCCAAAGCGGCCAAAGCGGGGAAATACTTCGCCGCCTCGCGCGCCACCACCGCATGCGGCGTGGCCCCGCCCACCGAAACCACCCCATCCGCCAGACAAACGCCGCGCAGCTCGCTGATCCCCGACAGGCTGACCAGCACGCCCGGCATTGCCAGCCGTTGCTTCATCGTCGGCACCAGCGTCTGGCCACCCGAAAGCGGTTGCGCCCCCGCCGCGGCCAGCGCTTTCACCGCATCGGCAACCGAGGACGGTTTTACAAACTCGAAGTTGTGCATCTGCTCTCTCCCTCAGCCGTGGATCGCCGACCAGACGCGCGAAGGCGTCAGCGGCATATCGATATGGGTAATATGGGTGTGGCCCGCGCGGTGCAGCGCATCGATCACCGCGTTCACAACCGCCGGCGGCGAGCCGATGGCTCCCGCCTCACCGCACCCCTTGGCCCCCAGCGGATTGTGGGTGCAAGGCGTGTTGCAACTGTGATCGACGGTGAACATCGGCAGGTCATCGGCGCGCGGCATGGTGTAATCCATGTAGGAACCGGTCAGTAGCTGGCCGTTTTCGTCATAGGCCGCCGCCTCCAGCAAGGCCTGCCCGATGCCCTGCGCCACCCCGCCATGCACCTGACCATTGACGATCATCGGGTTCATCACGTTGCCAAAGTCATCCGCACAGGCAAAACTGGCGATCTCAACCCGGCCGGTTTCAGGATCAACCTCAACCTCACAGGCATATGCGCCCGCAGGATAGGTAAAGTTGCCCGGATCATAGAACGAGGTTTCCTCCAAGCCCGGTTCAAGCGTGGCCAGCGGATAATTGTGCGGCACATAGGCGGAAAACGCGATCTCGCCGAAGGTTTTGCTGCGGTTGGTGCCCGAAACGCTGAAGGTGCCATCGGCAAACAGGATATCACCCTCGCCCGCCTCAAGCATATGGGCCGCAATCTTCTTGCCCTTGGCCACGATCTTTTCCATCGCCCGCACAATCGCAGACCCCGCCACCACCAGCGACCGCGAGCCATAGCTGCCCATGCCGAAGGGGATTTTCGATGTGTCACCATGCACGATGTCAACACTGGACGCAGGCACGCCAAGATGCTCGGCCACGATCTGAGCAAACACCGTCTCGTGCCCTTGCCCGTGGCTGTGCGCGCCCGTCATCACGCTGATGTTGCCGGTGGCGTTCACCCGCACGGTCGCCGCATCAAACAAGCCAACCCGCGCACCCAGCGCCCCCACAAGGTTCGAAGGTGCGATCCCGCAGGCCTCAACCCAGGTCGAAAGGCCAAGCCCGCGCAGCTTACCCTTCCTGGCGGTTTCCTTGGCACGCGCCTCGAAACTGCCAAGCTTGCCAATCTGCACCAGCTTGTCGAGCGTCGCCTTATAGTTGCCGGTATCGTAGACCAGCCCAACGGGCGTGGTGTAGGGGAACTGCTCGGGCGAAATGAAATTCGCCCGCCGCACCGCGATGGGATCAAGGTTCAACTCGCTGCACAGCTTGTCCACCACCCGCTCGATGGAATAGGTGGCTTCAGGCCGCCCTGCGCCGCGATAGGCATCAACCGGCGCGGTGTTGGTGAAAACCGCTTTCACGTTCACATAAACCAGCGGCGTCTTGTACGGCCCCGCCATCACCGTGCCATGCAGGAATGTCGGGGTGGCGGTGGAGAAGTTGGAAAGATAGGCCCCCATATTCGCCAAGGTTTCGCTGCGCAGCGCCAGGAAATTGCCCTGAAGGTCTGATGCCAGCTGAATCTTGGTCACATGATCGCGGCCATGCGCATCCGACAGAAAGCTTTCCGAACGCTCCGCCACCCATTTGACCGGCCGGTTGATCGCTTTTGAGGCCGCAAGCACCGCCGCCTCTTCGCCATAGTGATAGATCTTTGAGCCAAAGCCGCCGCCCACATCGGGCGCAATCACCGTCAGCTTGTTTTCCGGGATCGCCATCACGAAGGCCGCAATCAAAAGCCGCGTCAGGTGCGGGTTTTGCGAGGTGGTGTAAAGCTTGTAATCGCCGGTGCCGCTGTCGAAATCACCGATCGAGGCGCGGGTCTCCATCGCATTGGGGATCAGCCGGTTGTTCACAAGTTCCAGCGTGGTCACATGCGGGGCGGTGTCAAAGGCCGCATCCACCGCCGCCCGGTTGGCCTCGATCCAGCCCCAGTCAAAGCATACGTTGTCGGCAATCTCGTCATGCACCCGGTTGGCCGGGTTTGCCACCGCGTCGGCCATGTTGACGATGGCAGGCAGTTCGGTGATATCGGCCTCAACCGCGGCTGCCGCATCGCGCGCCTGATCCAGCGTTTCGGCCACCACGATGGCATAGGCGTCGCCCACATGGCGCACCTTGCCATGCGCCAGCACCGGGCGTTTGGGCTCTTTCATCGGCGTGCCGTCACGGTTCGGGATGAACCAACCGGCGGGATTGCCCCCCATCGCCACAAAATCCGCCCCCGTCAGGATGGTCAATACGCCGGGCATCGCCATCGCTGCCGTGGTGTCGATGCCGTTGATGCGGCCATTCGCCACTTCCGAGCGCAGGAAACAGGCATAGCCTTGCCCGCGCAGATTGATATCGGCCGTGTAGCGGCCCTTTCCGGTCAGGAACCGGATATCCTCGCGCCGCACTGTGCTGGCGCCGATGCCACCGTCTTTGGGCATATCATCCTCCCGTTATGCGATACAGGGCCACTGCACCGCGAATTGTTGATCCGCTTGTTATTCTGCTGCCATCGACGCGGTCGCCTGACCACTCGCGGCCAGCACGGCTTTCACAATGTTGTGATACCCGGTGCAGCGACAGATATTGCCGTTCAGGTAATGCCGCACCTCGGCCTCAGAGGGCCTCGGATTCTCCGCCAGCAACGCCGCCGTGCTCATCACCATGCCGGGGGTGCAAAAGCCGCATTGCAACCCGTGATGATCCTGAAACGCCTGCTGAATGGTGCCAAGAGAGCCATCGGCATTCGCCATGCCCTCAATCGTGCGCACCGTCGCACCCGCCGCGTCCTCGGCAAAAACACTGCAGCTTTTCACCGGCACCCCGTCCAGATGCACCACGCAGGCGCCGCATTGCGATGTGTCACAGCCCACATGCGTGCCGGTCAAACCGACCCCCTCGCGCAGGAAAGACGACAAAAGCGTGCGCCCCTCCACCTCGACCGAAACGGCTTTCCCGTTCACAGTCATCGAAACCTTCGTCATGATCTTCCTCCCTTGGTACGTCTTTTTGCCTGGGTTAGCCGATGATACGTCTGAACCAACCCTTCTTTTCTTCCCCTTCACCCTCACCCTCAGCCGCTTCCCCCCCGGCTGCGGCAAGACTTTCGGGCGCCGGCCCTTCGATATGCTGTTGAAAACGCGCGAAAAACTCATCCGCCATCTTCTTGGCAAAGCTGTCGATCAACCGCGAACCAAGCTGCGCTATCTTGCCGCCAACCCGCGCCTCAACCTCGTAGTCAAGCCGCGTACCACCATCTGTCTTTGTGAATGTAACCTTCGCGCCGCCTTTGGCAAATCCCGCGGCACCGCCCTTGCCTTCACCATTGATCTGAAGCGATTGGCCCGGCACCATATCCGAAATGGTCACAACTCCGGTGAACCGCGCACTGACCGGGCCGATCTTTTGCACCACAACCGCCTCGAACCCGGCCTCAACGCTGCCGGTCATGCTTTCACACCCCGGAACGCACAGCATCAGAACCGCAGGATCAAGGATCGCGGCCCAGACGACCGCCGGTTCCGCCATGATATCGCGCGCCGCAGAAAGTTGCATATCGCCTCCCGAACGAACCGCATCACACAGGGGTAACGGCGGGTCAGCCACCGGTCAAGTTGCCATTAGAGCGGTTCAGGTTTTGTTGGAAACAAGAACATCGGAAAACGCGTTCGAGTGCAACGAGAGGCAGCGATTTCCGATTCCATTTGAACCTGAACCGCTTTATTGTTTTCTTTCCGGTGTCCCCTCCTACCCCTCCAGCATCCCCACGCGTCCCGAAGGCAGCCCTTTCATGCCCGCCACAAGTCCGGCTGTTCTCGGCCGCGCGCACAGGCTATAATCCCTGCAACCCATTGCCTTCCGGCGGCACCGTAGTCCCGCCTTTACTCCAAGTGGACACCCCGAACGATGCGCCCCGACAATGCCGATCTGCACCCTGCGGCCCGCGACGCGCTCACCGCCATCGGGCAAAGCACCGAGGCCGCCGTCCTTGCCGTGATCACCGGCATCGAGGGGCCCGCCTACCGCAGCGTCGGCACCATGATGGCTTTCTTTGCCTCCGGCACCTACGCAGGCGCCCTGTCATCCGGCTGCATCGAAGCCGACCTTGCCTTGCACGCAAAACTGGCGCTGGCCGAAGGGCGCGCCCGCACCCTGCGCTATGGCGCCGGCTCGCCGTTCATGGATATCAGACTGCCATGCGGCGGGGCATTGGACATAGCGCTTTATCCAAATCCGCCCGCACAGATCATCGACGATATCGCGGCCCGCCGGAACCGGCGCGCGCCCTTCGCCATTCAGTTCGATGCCGAACATCGCATGACGCTGATTGCACCCCACCCAACCGCAACCAATCACGGCACGGTGGTGGTTGAAATGCTGCCGCCCCTGCGGTTTGTCGTGCTGGGCAAAGGGCCCGAGGCTGCGTATTTCGCCGGTCTGGTCAACGCTTCGGGCTATGATCACCTGTTGCTGTCGCCGGAACCCCAGACGCTCGAGTTCGGGCAGGCCCTCGGCTGCACCACCCGGATGATCCCGGGCCCGATGCTTCCCGAGGATCTGACGATTGATGCCCGCACCGCCGTCACCCTGTTCTTTCATGATCACGATTGGGAACCGCCCCTGCTGCAACGCTGCCTTGCTTCCGACGCGTTCTACATCGGCGCACAAGGCAGCCGCCGGGTGGCGGACGCACGCAAAGCCATGCTGGCGGCGCTTGGCGCGGCCCCCGATCAGTTGCACCGGTTGCGCGGCCCGATCGGCCTGATCCCCTCCGCCCGCGATCCCAAAACCCTCGCCGTATCGGTTCTGGCCGAGATTCTGGCCGAGGCCGAGCGTGCCGCCGCACAGCGCAGGCAAGGGTAGCACCCGGCAAAAACGCCTCTTGCCTGCGCCCGGCTTTCAGGCTCAATTCCGCAGATGAAAACGCCCCGCTTCACCGATCTTGCCGCCTCGCTGCCCGCAACGGTGCCCTTCATTGGCCCGGAAACAGCCGAGCGTTTGGCTGGCCGCCCCTTCCGCGCCCGGCTTGGTGCCAACGAATCCCTGTTCGGCCCCTCGCCACTGGCGGTTGCCGCCATGCAAAAGGCCGCCGCAGATGTCTGGATGTACGGTGATCCTGAATGCCATGACCTCAAGCAGGCCCTCGCGGCCCTGCACGGCGTAGATGCCGAAAATATCGTTGTGGGCGAAGGGATTGACGGCCTGCTTGGCCTGCTCTGCCGCCTGCTGATCACAGCGGGCGATACCGTTGTCACCTCGCGCGGCGCCTATCCCACCTTCAACTTCCACGTCACCGGCTTCGCGGGCGTGGCACATTTCGCCCCCTACCTTGAAAACCACGAGCACCCCGAGGCCCTGCTTGCCCTTGCGCGCCAGGTTGATGCCAAACTGCTTTACCTCGCCAATCCTGATAATCCGATGGGCAGCCACCACCCCGGCACCACCATCGAGGCGATGATCAAAGCGCTTCCCGAAGGCACCCTGCTGGTGTTGGACGAGGCCTATGTTGATCTGGCGCCTGCGGGCACCGCCGCCCGCATCGACGCCTTCGATCCGCGCGTGATCCGCCTGCGCACTTTTTCCAAAGCCCATGGCATGGCAGGGGCGCGGGTGGGCTACGCGGTCTGCGCCGCCCCATTGGCACTGGCGTTCGACAAGGTGCGCAACCATTTCGGCGTTGGACGCGTGGTACAGACGGGCGCGCTCGCCGCCTTGGCCGATACCGCGCATCTGCCGCGCATCCGCGCGCTCACCCAAGCTGCGCGCACCGCCCTTGGCGATATCGCGCGGGCGAACGGCCTGATCCCGCTGCCATCCGCCACCAACTTCGTCACCCTCGATTGCGGCAAAGATGGCACCTTCGCCCGCCGCGTGCTGCGCGAACTCGCCGCGCGCGATATCTTCGTGCGCATGCCGGCGGTGGCACCGCTTGACCGCTGCATCCGTGTCAGCCTTGGTGACGCCGCCGCGATGCAGGCTTTTGCCCAAGCACTGCCGCAGGCGCTTGCGACCGCAAACGCCTGATCATGCGCCCAAGCTGTTCACTCAGCCGCGAGCCGCGGATTGGCCGGGCCCAGCGCAGGCGCCAAACCCTCGGGGTACTCCGCCGCCCCAAGGCGCGGCCCCGGCGCCAAAACCGGCTCTGCTGCCGAAAGCACCCCCGACCCAGAGTCGCGCCCAGAGTCGCGCCCAAACTCGTGCCCCGCCTCGATCACCCGGCGAAACACCAGCATGTTCTGAAAACTGGTCTTGGTGCCGGTGAACCCCGCGCGTTCATCCACCGGCAGGGTATCGGCCCGGACATAATCCCACCCCTCACGCCCCAGCTCGTTCATCAGATTGGTCAGGGCAAGCGCAAACCGCTCGGACGTGGTTTTCGCCGCCCGCGATTTTTCACCGCGTGTGGGCGCAGGGACAACTTTGAATTCATAACGCGTCATGAGGCTCTCCGGCTCGAAGCATCCATGATAACGGGATTCGGGGACGATGGGGAAGGTCAGATTTCACCCCAGCCGCCTTTGCGCCATTTTCAACCGCCCTCCCCCGAATAGCTGTTCTCACATTCGCCCCGGCATGCTAACGTCGTTTGCCATCAATCTGAATCAGATTGAAGGCAAACCAAGACAGGCCAAACGCCGGGAATGTTGCGTTTTGCATTTGATCTGCTGATCCAGATCAAATTCAAAACGCTGTAGTTTTCGCCATTCGCCCGCCAATACCGCTGCTGCACCGCACCAGTTTTTCGTCCCGAAGTTTTTCCCGCAAAGGACATATCCAGAATGAAGCCAGAAACCGGCATCAAGGTGATCGCCAGCGCGCGGTCCTACATCGGCAGCCACTACATCAACGGCGGCTACGGTGCCACACCGGGCAAGGATGACGGCTGCCCTTGCCGCAAGGGCGGTGTCAACCTGATCTATTCCGCCGATCAGATGAACCCGAACCGCCACACCGATCCGCGCAAGAACCTCGCAGTCTACGCCGCCCAGATGACGATCAACAAATACTGCGTTTGCGCCGGCAATTACAAAACCTATCCCGGTGGCCGTGTGGCGCATCCGAATGACGAAGACCTGACAGGCTACCTCGCCAAACTCAAAGCGCTGGACGCTGCGGCAACCTACAGCGTCCCCCCGTCCGAAGACCGCTATTTCGCCAAGTTCTACACCCCGCGCCGCGCTTTCGGCCCCGGCCCCGGCGGCGATATCAACGGCCTGCTGGTCTGGGGCGAGGCCTGCACCGGCATCCGGCACTTCGATTGCGTCGGCTTCATCAGCTTTTGCATCTGGGAGGCGACCGGCACGGTGATGCAGCTTGGCATCGACCTCTGGCGGAAATCACCGAACAATCCCGCCGGCGGCACGGTTTTTGAACTTGCCACCAGCAAACCAGCCCAGCTACTGGACGGCGATATCCTGATCAAACAAGATCACCACATCGGTTTTGTCACCAAAGACGGCGCGATCATCGAGGCCCGCGATACCGATCTGGGCGTCTGCGCCACCTCCGACCGCGCCTTCACCCTCACCAGCCCCGGAACCTGGACCCATCTCGTGCGCCTGCCGATCTGACGCCTTCACAGCCCCAGCTTGCGCGCCACCATCTCGCCCACAACCGCCGGATTGGCCTTGCCACCCGAGGCTTTCAGAACCTGCCCGGTGAACCAACCGGCCAGTTTCGGATTGGCCCGCGCCTTTGCCACCTGATCGGGGTTGGCCGCGATCATCGCATCCACCGCAGCCTCGATGGCACCGGTATCGGTCACCTGCTTCATGCCACGCGCGCTTGCCACCTCGGCCGGAATGCCGCCCTCGGTCCACAGAATCTCAAACAGATCCTTGGCCATCTTGCCCGAAATCTCGCCCGACCCGATCAGATCCAGCACGCCGCCCAGTTGCAAAGCACTCACGGGACTATCGGCAATCCCAAGCGATTCCCGGTTCAACCGGCCAAACAGCTCGTTGATCACCCAGTTCGCCGCCTGCTTGCCGTCACGCCCCTGCGCCACCGCCTCAAAAAACGCGGCTGATTCCAGATCGGCGGTCAGCACGTTGGCATCATAATCCGTCAGCCCGAAATCGCCCATGAACCGCGCCTTCTTCGCATCCGGCAGTTCCGGCATCGCTTGCGCAATCGCGTCCACCCAAGCCTGCTCGATCTCCAGCGGCAAAAGATCAGGGCAGGGGAAATAGCGGTAATCATGCGCTTCTTCCTTGGACCGCATGGACCGCGTCTCATTGCGCTCCGCATCATAAAGCCGGGTTTCCTGTGTGATGGTGCCGCCATCCTCCAGAATGGCAATCTGCCGCCGCGCCTCAAAATCAATCGCCAACTGGATGAACCGCATCGAGTTCATGTTCTTCAACTCACACCGCGTGCCAAGATGGCCAAAGTCCTGGCTCGCCTGATATTTCTCATATTGTCCCGGCCTGCAGACCGATACGTTCACATCCGCCCGCAGATTGCCGTTCTGCATATTGCCATCGCAAGTACCCAGATAGCGCAGGATCTGGCGCAGCTTTACCACAAACGCCGCCGCCTCCTCCGGGCCGCGAATATCCGGCCGCGACACGATCTCCATCAGCGCAACCCCGGTGCGGTTGAAATCCACGAATGACATGTTGGGGTCCATATCATGGATCGACTTGCCCGCGTCCTGCTCCAGATGAATCCGCTCGATCCGCACGATCCGCCCCACCCCCGGCGACACCTCCACCAGCACCTCGCCCTCGCCCACGATCGGATGGTAAAGCTGCGAAATCTGGTAACCCTGCGGCAAATCAGGATAAAAATAGTTCTTCCGGTCAAACGCCGAGTGCAGATTGATCGCGGCCTTCAACCCCAACCCGGTGCGCACCGCCTGCTCCACGCAGAAATCATTGATCACCGGCAGCATCCCCGGCATGGCGGCGTCCACGAAGGCAACCTGCGCGTTCGGCTCGGCACCAACCTGCGTCGATGCCCCCGAAAACAGCTTGGCGTTTGAGGCGACCTGCGCATGAATTTCCATGCCGATCACCAGTTCCCAATCATGCTTTGCCCCCGAAATCACCTTCGGCGCCGGTGCGGTGTAGTGCAGATCAAGCATGGAAACCTCCGTCGTTCAGGTGGTCTTTTTAAGGTTGCCCTGCTGCCGGGGCAAGGGCCGGGGTGGCGGAAAGCTGCCGATTTTCGCGCCCATTGCCGTGCAAAGCTTGCTTGAAAGCGCGCGCGCCGCAAAGAGCAGCGGTCCCGCACCGACGGGGCGCTGCTCAGAACGGACGCATGCGGATAAAATCACTCACCCTTCTGGCTTTGGCCGCTGTCATTCTGACCGCCTGCAGCGCCGTCAAATTGCCCGACCTTTCAACGATGCTGTCCGGCCAGATGCCCGCCATGCGCTGGGATCACCGGCCTGAAGCACAGGAATGGACCAAACGCAGCCTGATCGCCATCGCCGGTCAAGACGCCAAACTCGCTTCGCGCGTCCCCTCCGACATCACTTCATGGTGCCCCGCCTACCCCAAGGCGTCGATCCAAAACCGCCGCGCATTCTGGGCCGGGCTGCTGTCGGCCGTGGCCAAATACGAAAGCTCGTGGAACCCGCGCGCGGCCGGCGGCGGTGGCCGGTGGGTCGGGCTGATGCAAATCTCGCCCAAAACCGCCGCCAACTACGGCTGCGCCGCGCGCTCAAGCGCCGCTCTGAAAGACGGCGGCGCCAATCTGGAATGCGCGGTCAAGATCGTCGCCGCACAAGTAGGGCGCGACGGTCTTGTCGCAGGCAACGGCGGCAGCGGTATCGGGCGCGATTGGGCCCCCCTGAAAAACCGCGCCAAACGCGCCGAAATGGCTGCATGGACCAGCCGGCAAAGCTATTGCCAATAGGGGCTTGCACATTGCAGTGCGCAGCGTCACGCCCCGCCAAGCAACCGCCCCGCCATCTCCCCCAGATCCCGGCTCAGCCCTTCGGTCGCCAAAATACGCGCCAGTTCCGCGCGCATCATCGCCTGCCGCTCACCGTCATACCTCGGCCAGGTCTCGAACGCGGTCGACATCCGCGCCGCTGTTTGCGGGTTCACCGGATCAAGCCGCAGCAACCAATCCGCCAACAGCCGGTATCCCGCACCCGAGGCGTGGTGAAACCCCGCATGATTGCCGGTAAACGCCCCAACCACCGACCGGAACCGGTTGGGGTTCTTCCAGCCGAAATCCTCGCGCGCGGTCAAAGCCTGCATCACTTCCGCGGCCCGGTCAGGTGCCGCCTGCGCCACCTGCACCGCGAACCACTTGTCCATCACCAACCGCTCACCCGACCAGCGCGCGAAAAACGTGGCAAGTTCCGCCTCGCCGGAGCCGTTGTCCAGAAGAATACCCAATGACCCAAAACTTTCGGTCATGTTATCGGCCGCCGCGAACGCCGCCCGCGCCGAATCGCCGCCGTCCAGCCGCGTCATTAACGCAAGCAGCATCAGCCGCAAAGCCCGCTTGCCCGCCGCACCGGCATCCGGCGTATAGGGCCCCGCCACCCGCATCTCCGCCTCAAGCTCCGCCAACTTTGGCCCAAACGCCCCGGCCAGCGCCAGATGCAGCACGCGGCGCTTTTGATAAATCCGTTCAGGATCAGGCACATGCCCGCCCGCATGCAGCGTCGCCGCCAGATCGTCCTCGCTCGGCAAGCGCAAGCTCAAAGCCCGGAACGCCGGGTCAAGGGCCGCATCGCTGGCAACCTGCACCATCCCCCGCAGCAGATCATCGCTGACCGCCGCATCTTCGGTGATCATCTGCACCAGCACCTCTTTGCTCAGCGCCCGCCCCGCCTCCCAGCGATTGAAAGGGTCGGTGTCATGCGCGAACAGGAACGCCCGGTCGCGCGCACTCACCGCGCGCTCCAGCACAACCGGTGCCGAAAACCCGCGCAATACCGAAGCAACCGGCCGCGATGCCAGCCCCTCAAACGCAAAGCTTTGCCGCGCTTCCGTCAACTCCAGCGTGGTCGTCACCACCACCTCGTCGCCGTTGGCGTTCAACAGCCCCACCGCCACCGGAATAACCCGTGGCGCTTTGTCAGGCTGGCCCGGCGTTGGCGGCGCGGACTGCGCCAGTGTCAGCACAAAACGCCCGCCGGTTGCCTGCGGTTGCCATTCCTCCGAAACACTGACCCGCGGCGTGCCCGCATCGGTGTACCAGCGTTTGAACTGCGCCAGATCGCGCCCGGTGGTATCCTCAAATACCTTCAGCCAGTCTTCGATCGTCGCCGCATCGCCGTCATGGCGTTCAAAATACAGGTCCAGCGCCCGCGCGTAATCCGCATCTCCCACCAGCCTTTTGAGCATGCCGATTACCTCGGCACCCTTCTCATACACAGTGGCCGTGTAGAAATTATTGATCTCGATATAGGCGTCAGGCCGGACGGCATGCGCCAGCGGCCCGCCGTCCTCGCGAAACTGCCGCGCCCGCAGTTGCATCACGTCCTCGATCCGCTGCACCGCGCGGCTGCGCATGTCGCCCGAGAATTGCTGATCGCGAAACACCGTCAGCCCTTCCTTCAGACACAGTTGAAACCAGTCCCGGCAGGTGATGCGGTTGCCTGTCCAGTTGTGAAAATACTCATGCGCGATGATCGCTTCGATATTGCCGTAATCATCATCGGTGGCGGTGTCCGCGCTGGCCAGAACATAGCGGGAGTTGAAAATGTTTAATCCCTTATTCTCCATCGCCCCCATATTGAAATCATCCACCGCCACAATGTTGAAAATGTTCAAGTCATACTCGCGGCCATAAACCTGCTCATCCCAGCGCATCGACCGGATCAGGCTGTCCATCGCATAGGCACAGCGGCCCTCATCGCCTTTGCGCACCCAGATGTTCAGATCAACCTCGCGGCCCGACCGGGTGGTAAAGCCCTGCGAATGCGCCAGCAGATCCCCCGCCACCAGCGCAAACAGATAGGCGGGCTTGGGCCATGGGTCATCCCATTCCGCCCAACCCGGCCCTTGCCCCGTCGGATTGCCATTGGACAAAAGCACCGGCAAATCAGCCTCAACGCGCACCTTGAACCGCGCCATCACATCGGGGCGGTCAGGGTAAAAGGTGATCTTGCGAAACCCCTCCGCCTCGCATTGCGAACAATACATGCCGTTTGACATATAGATGCCCTCAAGTGCCGTATTGCCCTCAGGCGCAATCTCCACTTCGGTTTCCAGCGTGAATCCCGCCTGCGGCAGCAGCACCGCCGGTATCGTCAGGCCGGTCGCATCCGCCACCACCCGCACCGCCACCCCATCCACCGCACAGGCGATCAGCGTCAGGTTTTCGCCGTCCAACCGCAGATCATGCACCCCGGGCCGGGCGGGGTTTGGCGTGAACTCCAGCCGCGCGCGCACCCGCGTGGCCTTGGGGGCCAGCCGGAAGGTAAGCCCCACCTGCGCAAGATTATGGGTAAAGGGAAGATAGTCGGAAAGGCGGATGGCGTTGGTCATGGCGGCTCCTGCGGTTGCCGTCACGCTCGGATAAAGCGCGGCCGGGCGCAAGCGCCATCACCGCACATTCAGGGTTTGCGCGCCCGCAAATGCGTCGGGCAATGCTCGCCCGAATCCAGAACAGGGATCATCCGCTGCCAGATCGCGATATTGCCATCGACGAAATCCTGCCCCACCCGCTTTGCCGCCGCAGCCCCCACCTCGCCTTGCAACCGCGCCAGTTCCAGCCGCGCCGTCTTGCGATACCAGCCGTTGCGCGACGTGGTGGCCACATCCGCAAACCCCGCAGCAGCCATAGCCGCGCTGTAACGCCCGGCACTCGCCATGCCAAAATCAAGCCCCTCAGCCGCAATATAGGCCGCCATCGCCGGGCTTGGCTGATCGTCATGCCCGATCAGCCAGTCAGACGCCAGAAACCAGCCGCCGGGCTTCAGAACTCTGAAAACCTCCGCCATCAACGCGCGCTTGTCGGGGATATGGATGATGGAATCCTTAGAAAACACCACATCAAAGCTGGCAGGCGGCAAGGGCAGCGGCCCCGGCGCCACCTTCATCAACCCGATGCGCGGCGCAAGCCCCGCCTCCGCCACCACGGCACGCGCGCAACCGATCACGCTGTCTTCAACATCAATGCCGCACACATACCCCGCGCCATGGTTGCGCACCAGCGCCACCGCAATCCCCCCCGCGCCACAGCCGATATCCAGCACGCTTTGCCCAGCCAGATCATGCGCGCCGATGATCCGCGCCACCTCCTCCGGGCCACCGGGCGATAAAAACCCCGGCCCCCAGATCGCCTGCAACATATCGGTCATCTGCCGGTGATAAAGTTCCGCGCCCTCCTGCTGCATCGCTCACTCCACCGGGGTTTCCGGGCCCGCGATATGCACCGCCAACAGGCAGCCATCGGGCGAATAGGAATGATGCTCGCTGCCATCGCGGTAAAACACCAGATCGCCTTGGCGCAGCACCGTGCCATCGCTTTCGATCAACTCCCCTTCCAGGATCAGGAACTGCTCGTGCCCGTTGTGCCGGTGCCCGCGCGTGGTCATGCCTGCGGGCATCCGGTAGACGTGAAAGCCAACCCCAAGCGGTTGATCACGGTCCAGTTGCAGCACGCTGTCGCCCGGTTGCACGCCGTCCTCATAGACAAAGTTCTGAAATACAGCCTGATGAATATTGGCAACACGCCGGTCCTGCGGGGCAATCGGTTTCATGCTTGGGGCCTTTCTTGCTGATCAGGGTTTCAGACGCAGTGCCGCAAGTGCTGGCCAGTCGCTGGCCGGAACAACCTCCGCCAGCGCCTGCACATCCCGCGTCCAGCCATAGATACACAGGAACGGCACCGGGCCAACCTTGGTCAGATGCGGCTGCTGCGCGTCGTTCCACACCGGCAGATGCGCCGGTTTGATCACCAAAGGCGCACCCGGCGCAAAACGCCAGCCATGCGGCCCGGTCAGCGGCGCATAAAGCTCGGGTGCCGCGTGCCGGTGATCCCGATACAGCACATCAGGTGCGATCAGGAACAGCCCGAGGTCATAGTCCACAGCCGCAACCGGTGCCCCCCCACCGATGATCGGGGCATAGGCATGGCCATCGGCAAACTCTGCGCCAATCGCCTCTCGCGGATACCCATCATAGGTGATCCAGCGCAGCACCGGGGCCGCCCGATCAATCGCCTCCGCAAGTGCCGGGTGGCTGCGCGCCAGCGCCGTGATGGCTTGCGATAACCAGGCCGCCTTGACAGGATTTTCCACCCCCGCCAAGGCCTGCGGCACCACTGGCCCTCCCCGCGCCGCGTTCAACCCCGCCCGCACCTCCGCCACCCCCGGCCCTGCCAGCGTTGCCAGATACCGGTCCACCGCATCCACCAACCAACCAACCGCAAACTCGGGCGAAGGCTCAGACAGTTGCTGCACCGCCAATCCGTCCTCCCGCAACAGCAGGCCCGGGTCTTGCCGGTCACTCACTGAACAAATCCGGTAAACCTCCAGCGCCGCATCGCTGATCTCGCCCGCCGCATGCAGCGCCATCGCCGCCCCATACCGCGTGCGCCCCGATCCCGCCTGCCCAAGCGGCGTTGCAATCAAGGCGCGGTGCAAGTCCAGATCCATGGCTCAGCCGTTCGCCTGATAGGCCAGCCGCCGGTCGGCATCGCGCCGCACTTCGGCCCGGTTCAACAGCCAACCCGCAAGCCCCACGCCAATCCCCACCACCACCACCGTGATCGACGCCAACGCATTGATATCCGGCGTCACCCCCAGCTTTACCTTCGACCAGATCAACAGCGGCAGCGTGGTGTTGCCCGGCCCGGTGGTGAATGACGTGATCACCACATCATCCAGCGATATGGTGAACGCCAGCAACCACCCCGACAGGATCGCAGGCGAAATCACCGGCAGCGTCACATCCCGCATCACCTGCCACGGCTTTGAGCCCAGATCCATCGCCGCCTCCTCGATCGCGCGGTCCGCCTGCACCATCCGCGATTGCACGATGGTGGTCACAAACACCATCGAAAAGGTGATATGCGCCAGCGTGATGGTGGCAAAGCCGCGCGCCGAAGGCCAGCCGACATATTCCGCCATCACGATGAACAGCATCAGCGAGGATATGCCGGTGATCACCTCGGGCATGATCAAAGGCGCCGTCACCAGCCCCGAAAACAGTGTCCGCCCCCTGAACCTGCGAAACCGCGCCAGCGCAATCCCCGCCATCGTCCCCAGAATGGTGGCGAAAACCGAAGACAGCAACGCGATCTTCAACGACAAGATCAACGCCGCCACGATCTGCTTGTTGTGAAACAGCGACACGTACCACTTGGTCGAAAACCCGCCCCAAACCGTGGCCAGCCGCGAGGCGTTGAACGAATAAACCATCATCGACAGGATCGGGATGTAGAAAAACGCAAAGCCAAAGCACAGCATGGTGATCAGGAATACCGGGCGGCGCCTCATTTCAACGCCTCCGCACTTTCCGCTTTCGCCTGATAATGGCTGTAGATCATCATCGGCACCACCATCAGCAGCAAAAGCGCCACCGCCACCGACGAGGCCATCGGCCAGTCGCGGGCCGAGGCGAACTCGTCCGAGATCACCCGCCCGATCATCGGCCGCGCGGAATCGCCCACCAGCGACGGGATCACAAACTCTCCCGCCGCCGGAATGAACACCAGCATGCCGCCCGCAATGATCCCGGGCATGGATTGCGGCAGGGTGATATCCCAAAACACCCGCGCGGGCCTTGATCCAAGGTCCATCGCCGCTTCATCCAGGTTCGGGTCCAGCCGCTCAAGGCTCGCGTAAAGCGGCAGGATCATGAACGGCAGATAGGTATAAACAATCACCAGCACCACCGCGAAATTCGAATGCATCATCGGCAGGGATCGCAGCACCCATTCCTCGGGCACCACCATATTAAACCATCCCGTCAACAGCTTGTTGAACCAGCTGTTCGATCCCATCAACCCCATCCACGCGTAAACCCGCAGCAGAAACGAGGTCCAGAACGGCAGGATCACCAGCATCAGCAACACCGACCGCCAGCTTTTGGAAACCCGCGTCAGGCCCAGCGCCATCGGATACCCCACCAGCAAACAAAACACCGTGGCAATCGCCGCATTGCTGACCGAGGTGGCAAAGGCCCGGATATAAAGCGTGTCGGTGAACAGCCGCGCATAGCCTTGCAGGTTGATCACCGGGTTCTCGCCGCCAAAGCCAAACGGGGGCGCTGTCGGCGTGCGGGTGGCAAAACTCATCGCCACCACGATCAGAAACGGCACAAAAAACAACAAGATCAGCCAGATATAGGGCGCGGTGATGATGATATCCGACCATCCACGGCGGTTGAACCAGCGGGCGAAAGCCCCATCCTGCGCGCGGTCCTGCATCGGCTATTCCCGCAATATGATGGCGGCGGCCGGCTCAAAACTCAGCCAGACCGCGTCATCCCAATCCGCCACCCTGTCACCCTCGCCCGCGCGCCGGGCATTCACCGCATGCACCGATACCAGCGCGCCCGAGGCCAGCGTCACCCGGTAAAGGCTGTCCTTGCCAAAATAGGCCAGATCCTTCACTTTGCCCGCCACCACATTGGCCCCCGCACTCGGATCGCGGCTGATCGTGAATTTCTCGGGCCGCAGCGCCAGCGTCACCGCCTGCCCCGCCACCAGCCCCGGCACCGCCCGGGCCTTCACCTCGCAGCCCAACGCCGGCACGTCCAGCCGCGCAAGCCCGCCCTCCACCCCCAGCACCACCGCCTCAAACGTGGTGACCGAACCGATGAACCCCGCCACGAACCGGCTGTTGGGGTATTCGTAAATCTCGGTGGGATTGCCCACCTGCTTCACCTCGCCCTTGTCCATCACCGCCATCCGGGTGGACAGCGTCATCGCCTCCTCCTGATCATGCGTCACCACGATAAAGGTAACCCCGGTCCGCTCCTGAATGCTCATCAACTCGAATTGCGTGTGTTCGCGCAGTTTCTTGTCCAGTGCCGCCAGCGGCTCGTCCAGCAACAAAAGCTTTGGCTGCCGCGCCAGCGCCCGCGCCAGCGCCACCCGCTGCCGCTGCCCGCCCGAAATCTGGTGCGGCTTGCGGGTGGCGAAAGGTGCCAGCTGCACCAGATCAAGCATCTCGCGCACCCGCGCGCCCCGCGCCTGCGGCGTCATCTTTTCATGCTTCAGCCCGTAACCCACATTCCGCTCCACACTCATATGCGGAAACAAGGCATAGCTCTGGAACATCATATGCACCGGGCGCTCCCATGGCGGCACGCCGTTCATATCCACCCCGTCAATAAAGATATGCCCGGCACTCGGCGCCTCAAACCCCGCCAGCATCCGCAACAACGTGGTCTTGCCACAGCCCGAACCGCCCAACAGCGAGAATATCTCACCCTTCCCGATTGTCAGGTTCACATCCTTCACCGCCTGAAAGCTGCCGAATGCCTTCGACACCCCTTCGATGCGGATAAACGGCGCGGGGGCTGGCGTTGGCACCGCCAAAATCTCACCCTGCCTTGATCTGCGTCCAGGCCCGGGTAATTTCGCGGTCCTGTTCCGGGGTCAAAGGGCCGGGCGTATACATCCGGCTCAGGGTTTCGGCATCAGGATAAACCGCCGGGTCCGACGCTAACGCCGGATCAACCAGCACCGTCGCCTCCTTGTTGGCATTGGCATAGCCGATGAAATCGGTACAGGCCGCAATCACCGCCGGGCGCAGCATGTAATCAAGGAACAGATAGGCGTTGTCGGCATTGGGCGCATCCGACGTGATGCACCAGACATCAAACCACGCAGGCACCCCGGATTTCGGCACGAAATACCCCAGATTGATCTCAATCCCCGCCTCCACCGCACGGGCTTTGGCCACCCCGTAATCGCCCGACCAGGTATTGGCCACGCAGACCTCGCCATTCGGCATGCTGGTCAGAAAGTTGGTGTTGTCAAACGTCGTCACATAGGGCCGGATCGCGGCAAAGGCCTCCACCATCCGGGCATATTCGGCGGGCCCTGCCGTCGAAGGATCAATCCCCAGCCAACTCATCACCATATAGCCGATGTCCTTGGGGCTATCGAGCAGCGTCAGCCCGCAATCCGCCAGTTTCGCCGCGTTCTCGGGCAGAAAAATCGTGTCCATGCTGGCCAGATCCGCATCCGGCAGGCGTTCCTTCACCATATCAAGGTTATAGGAGAACCCGACCGTGCCCCAGGTATAGGGCACCCCGAACTGATTGCCGGGGTCAAACCCCTCCAACACTTTCAGGATGGACGGGTCCAGATTGCCATAATTCTTCAACCGGCTGCGGTCCACCTTCTGATACACCCCGGCCCCGGTCATTTGTGGCAGATTGATCCCCGATTGCAGCACCACATCATAGCCGGTCGATCCGGCCAGTATCTTGGCTTCGGCTTCTTCGGATGACGAATAGAGATCATACACCACCGCGATGCCGGTTTCCGCCTCGAAATCGGCGATGGTGGTCTCGCCGATGTAGTCTGCCCAGTTATAGACGTTCAGACTGGTCGATTGCGCCCAGGACGGGCGCACATAGGGCATGGCAAGCGCCCCGCCCAGAACGGCAAAGGTTTGGCGTCTTTTCAACAGCATCACTCATCTCCCCGGGGTTTCTGGTTTGGCGTGCGTTTGATCAAATCAGGTTAGGACAGCTTCCGCCGCAATGCGAAGCAAATTTTCGTTGAACCGCGCGATCTCGGCATCATTTGGCGCCTTGTCCAGCGACATCACGGGCATGACGGCGCGCAAACCATCGTGATGCCGACGCACGCCATACTCCAGATCGGAAAGGTAAAAGCCGTCAAACGCGGTGGACTTCATCGATTCGTTGGACCAGACCGAAAGTTGCTGATCCTCGGCCGAGGTTTCGCGGTCGATCCGCATCGCCAGATACCGCGCCGCACGGGTGCGGCGCGTCTCGCCCGCGTTGTGATACGCCCGCCCCGTCAGCCGGGTCTCAGTGGCCGAAATCGGGATCTCCTGATAAAACTGAATGCTCTCGGGTGTGAAGGCGATCACCGCATTGGGAAACACCCCGTAATAATTCCAGTTCTTTTGCAGCCGCTCCGGCAGATGCCCGGGCACCGCCAAGAACTTTACATAGTGCCGCACCGACCACCGCCGCCCCGGCTTGTCGCCAAACCGCGCATAAGATGCCGCCAGCCCTCCCGGCAGATAGGCATCGGCATAGCTCCGCCCGTAAAGCTCCTGCAACGCCGGATGCGCCAGCGGCACATGATAGCCCTCATTGTCCACATCGCGCACCGATTTCCAGTTCACCGGCAGGCGGGCCGACCAGTTCGGCCCGGCAACCGGCAGCAGGTTCGCAGCCCCATAGGCCGCGAAATCCGCCGCATAAGGCGCCAGCCACTCCGCCACGCCGGGCTGCGGTCCGGGATGAAAGCGCAGAAAGACAAAGCCGTGAAACACCTCCATCTCTACCGGCTTCAGGCCAAACAGGCTGCGGTCCATCGCCCCGAACGTCTCGGGCCGCGCAGGCCCCCGCAAGCTGCCGTCAAGATTGTAGACCCAGCCATGAAACGGACAGACGATCGCACCCTTGCAACTGCCCTTGTCACCTGCAACCACCCGCGCGCCCCGATGCCGGCACAGGTTGTGAAACGCCCGCAGCACCCCGTCCTGCCCCCGCATCACCACCGTCCGCTCGCCCATCAGATCAAAGCTCAGCCAATCCCCAGGCGCGGGCACATCACAAACATGCCCCGCAAGCTGCCAATGGGTCAGGAACAGCGCATCGCGCTCCAGCGCAAACATCGCGGGCGAATGATACGTCCAACCGGGAAGCCCCCGCCGGTCCCACCCCTCAGGAACCGCCTCAACCGCAAAAACCTGCGGGTTCATGGCCCAACCCCCATCTGGCTTATCACCCATTGATCGAACTGATGCACCGCGTATTCCTCGGGCATCAACACCCCGCCTTTGAACGCGGGCGAGCGCAGGCCGCGCTGGTTCATCTCCACCACACCCGCATCCTGCGCCAGCACCAGCTTGGCAAACTCCGCCACGCGGCCCGCGTCAAACCCCGGCTGATCAAGGGTTTCCGGCGCGAAATACCATTCCGCCGTCACCCGGGTACGCTCCGGCCCCAACGGCTCGAACACCACCGCGCGCAGGTAATCCACATGCGCCACGATGAACACCGTCGGGTAAAGCGTCACAAACAGATACCCCGCCGCGCGCTCCGCCGCCGTCAGGCCCGCAAACTCCGGCCCGCAAACCTCGCCCGTCGCCGTCCAACTCGCGGCCCCCGGCCGCATCGCAGGCGGCACCTCCGCCTCGGGCGTCCACCCCCGAACCTCATTCTGCGCCATCACACCTTGCTTGTAGATCGGCACCAGCGCGCTCAGTTCCGGGTGAATATGCGCGCAGTGCAGGCATTCGTTATAATTCTCCCACAGAATCTTCCAGTTGCCCGCCACCTCGGTCACGGCACGGTGCCCGGTCAACAGCCGGTCCATCGGCCAGTTGTCCAGCGCGTCAAGCCCGGTATCGGGCTGCAAATCGCCCGCCTCCGGGTCCAGATTAAGCCAGATAAAACCGCCCCAGATCCGCAGCGCAACCTGCACCAACCCATGCCCGGCCCTGTCGAAATCCGCCGTCGGATTGGCCTGCCCCACCGCCACCAGCCGCCCATCCGCCGCCGCAAAGGCCCAGGAATGATATCGGCAGGTCACCAGCCCCCCCATCGGCTGTTCGGGCACCGCGCAAATCTCGGCCCCCCGATGGCGGCACACATTGTGAAACGCCGAAACCGCCCCCTCCGGCGTGCGGCACAAGATGACGCTCGCCTCGCCCACCTGAACGCGCCGCATGCTGCCCGGTTTCAGATCTGCCAACCGCCCCGCCCAAACCCAGTTCTTCGCCCAGATCGTGCGCATTTCCTGCTGATACCAGCCCGCATCGTAATACGCATGCACGGGCAGCGTCTTTGGGCAATGATCCATCACCGGTGAGCGCGGATGCCGCTGCATCAGAACCTCCCCGGCGGCGTCGCGCGCTTGCGGGCGGGATTGAAGAACGGCCGCTCCACGATCTGCACCGGCACCATCAGCTTGGCATATTGCAACTCGCGCAGCGCATAAATCTCCACCCAAAGATTGCCGCCGGTCAGGTATTTCCGTTCCAGATGCGCCAGTGCTACATTGCGCTTGGTGGTGGGCGACCATGCCGCCGCCGTCACGAACCCCGCCTCGATTTTCTGGTTGTGATACAAAAGTGATCCCTCCGCCGAAACATTGCCCCCGATATCCAGCCCCACCAGCGCCCATTTGCCTCCCCCGGCGTTGCGCTCGGCCACCAAAGCCCGCCGCCCGTTGAACTGCCCCTTCTGCCAGTCGATCATCCACCCAAGGCCCATCTCCAACGGTGAGCGGCTCCGGTCCTCGCGCACCGCCTGATGCACCGGAATGAAATCCATATTGGTGATGATGAACCCGGCCTCGATGCGCGCGATATCCAACGCATGGCTGCCAATCGGACGGATGCCATAAGCCGCCCCCGCCGCAAACAGCGCATCCCACAGCGGCAGCGCCATTTCCGGCGCCGTCCACAGCTCATACCCCAGATCGCCGGTAAACCCGGTGCGCGAGATCATCACCCCGCCCGCGCCAAAGGCAAACCGCGCCATGCGAAACGGCTTCAACCCCCAGACATCAAACCCCGCCGCCGCCAATACCGTCGCTGCACACGGCCCCTGCAATGATAACGCCGCCACCGCCTCGGTTTCCTCCACAACCCCCACCTGATAGCCAAACGCCGCATCCAGCAGCCACGGCAAATGCCGCTCCTGACAGCAGATGCGGAAATCGTCTGGCCCCAGATGAAACAGCGTGCCATCGTCGATGATCTTGCCCGCATCATCGCACCAGATGGTATACTGCACCCCGCCCACTGAGAGCTTGCCCACGTCGCGCACCGTCAAACGGTTCAGATAGGCCACCGCATCCGGGCCAGAGATGCGGTACTTCACCATCGGGCACAGATCGTAAACCGAGGCCGCGTTGCGGATGGCGGTGTATTCCATTGCCTCGTCCTCAAAGGCCAGCGCCGTGGTGTACCCCGCCCAGGCCCCCCATTGGTTCAGCCGGTTGGCCACCGAAGTGCGCGGATGAAACGGCGTCTGCAACAGCGGCGCGTGGTAATGCAGCTTTGGGTCAACCCTCATGCCCGCACCTCCCGGATGATCCGCTCCGCCGCGTTCCACCCCGCAGCGCCCGAGATGCCGCCCCCCGGATGGCACCCCGCCCCCGCCAGCCACAGCCCCGCAACCGGCGCCGCATATTGTGCCGCACCGGGCAGCGGCCGGTTGAACAGCATCTGCTCCACGCTCAACTCGCCATGGTGCCAGTTACCCCCCACCATCCCATAGCGCGCCTCGATATCATAGGGCATCAGCATCTCGGCATGGCTGATCATCGCCCCAATTCCCGGCGCATGCGCCTCCAGCACCGCCAGCGTGCGCGCCAGCATCTCAGCCCGCGCCGCATCCGCCCCGGCCTTCGGCGCATGCGGCGCAAACTGTACGATGGCCGATAAAAGATGCTGGCCGGTCGGTGCATGCCCCGCCTCAAACGCCGAGGGCAGCACAATCTCCATCACCGGCTCCTGCGGAACCTCGCCATATTTCACCGCGTTATAGGCATTTTCCACCGCCCGCAGCGAAGGTGCGATCACCAACCGCGAGCGCAAATCCGCCCCGCGAAAATCGGGCACCCCCGTCAACGCCAGATGCAGCTTCGCCGCCGCCCCGCGCGATTTCTGATGCCTTATGCGGTTCACAAAACCAGTGTCCAGATGGCGCGGCCCCACAAGCTGCAAGAATGTGGTCTTGGGGTTTGCCGCCGATACCACCAGCCCCGCCGGTATCTCCTCGCCGCCTGCAAGACGCACACCGCGGGCCCGGTCCGCCTCGATGATGACGCTTTCCACCCGAGACCCCAAGCGCACCTCAACCCCCACAGCCGCCGCCGCCCGCACCATAGCCTGCGCCACAGCCGCCATCCCACCGGCAGGCAAAGCCAAAGCCCCCCGCACCCCCGCGCCCTCGCCCGCCAACCGGTTCAACAGCAATATCAGAGAGTTCGGCGATTGCGGCCCCAGCCAAGACCCCAAAGTAGCGTCAAACCCCAAAAGGCCCTTCAATCGGTCATCGTCCAATTCGTCATTCAGCACATCCGCCACATTGATCAGCAGCATCCGCATCAACTCGCGGAAATTGGCCTTGCCCAACATCCGCACCGCCAGCCCCAGCTTGGCCAGCCGCAGATGTTCATTGCCCACGCCCTTGGCCAAACGCGGCGGCACCACGGCCTTGAACGGCGCAAGAACACCCGCAAACGCCAGCAACTGCGCCCGCAGCGCTGCCCAGGCCGCCCGGTCCGCCTGCCCCACTTCGCCGTGCAAATCCGCCCCCAACACCCCGTCCAGCCGCAGATGATCCCCGCGCAGCGACACCGCCGTCGAGGCCAGATCGCGCGCCACAAACCCAAGCCCATGCCGCGCCAGCCCCATCCCCGCCATCACCCGCGGGTCCATCTGATGCACAATATGCGCCAAAGCCGGCCTGCCAAACCCCGGCGCAAACTCCGGCCCCACCGCCGCCCCACCAACCTGCGTTCCCGCCTCCAGCACCAGAACCCGCCGACCCGCACCCTGCAGCCGCGCCGCCGCCGCCAGCCCGTTGGTCCCCCCACCAATCACGATCACATCAAAGGATGGCATAGGCATCACTCATGTCTTTCGCAGGCTGCCGGATGTCGCGCAAAATCTCTGCCGCCGCATTCCGCCCCGGCGCACCCATCACCCCGCCGCCCGGATGGGTCGAAGACCCGCACATCCACAGATCCCTGATCGGCGAGCGGTACTGCGCATAGCCCGGCACCGGGCGGTTGAACAGCAACTGGTCAAACGTCAACTCGCCCTGAAAGATATTGCCTTCGGTCAACCCCACCTCGGCCTCCAACTCGCGCGGCGTGCGCACCTCCACATGCAGGATCGAGTTTTTGAACCCCGGCGCGTGTCGCTCAATCTGATCAATGCAGGCCGCGCCAAACGCATCGCGGTCCGCGTCCGTCCACTCCGCGCCTTGAATTTTCGGCGGCGCATATTGCACGAAACACGACATGAAATGCTTGCCCGGCGGGGTCATGGTGGGGTCGATCATGGTAGGGATCATCATATCCTGAAACGGATCGCGGCTGAAATTCCCTGCCTTCCAGTCATCATAAGCCCGCTCCATTTTCTCAATGGAATCCGTGAAATGCAGATCACCCTTCAGGTGCGGTGAGCCTTCCGGCAAGGCGGTGAATTTCGGCGCACAGTCCAGCGCTATGTTCAGCTTGCCCGACGAGCCCCGGATCTTGAACTTCTTCACCCGCGCCACGAACGCCCCCGGCAACTCATCCTCCGCCACATGCTTCAGAAACGTCCGCTTCACATCCATGTTGGAAACCACCCGCAGGCCCCGCACCTGATCCCCATTGCTCAGCACCACGCCAACCGCGCGGCCCCCCTGCACCAGTATCTTCTCAACCCCGTGCCCCACCCGCACCTCGCCCCCCGACGCCGCCAATGATGCCGCCAGCGCCTTGGTGATCGACCCCATGCCGCCCCGTGCAAACCCCCAGGCTCCCACATTGCCATCCACATCGCCCATCGCGTGATGCAGCAAAACATAGGCCGTCCCCGGCGACATCGGCCCCAGCGCGGTGCCGATGATCGAGGCCACCGCCTGATAGGCCTTCACCGTCGGATGCTCGAAATACGCGTCCAGATAATCCGAGATCGACATGGTCCAGAACCGGATCATGTCATACATCGCCGCTTCCGAAAGCCCGAACATCTGCTTGCCCAACCAGGCCAGTTCCGCAAGATCACGCGGCCGAAAGCTGGCAGGGTCCGGCGGCGTGCGCAGCAGCATCGGCCGGATAAACCGGCAATGGCGCAGCACATCGCGGGCATAAATGTCATAAGCCTCGGCATCGCGCTTGGAATGCCGGGCAATCTCGCGGCGGTTGGCATCGTGATCGCGGTGCATGCCCAGATAATCGCCGCCCTCCATGAACACCGCCCCGCCCTCATAGGGCAGCACCTGCAAGCCATACTTGGGCAATTCCAGATCGCGCATGATCTCGGGCCGGAACAGCGAACTGACATACGAGCAGTTGGAATAGGTGAACCCCGGATACAAAATCCGCGAAACCGCAGCCCCCCCCACCCAATCGTTCTTTTCCACCACGCAGACCTTCAGGCCCGCCCGCGCCAGATAACAGGCCGCAACCAGCCCATTGTGCCCCGCGCCAATGATCACCGCATCATAGACCACGGCCATGCTCCAATGTCAGATCCACCGCCATCTCCACCGCGCGCAGCGTGTCGGTCAGGCACGCGGCCTCAAGCCCATGCGCCTCGCACATGAACCACGGCTCGCGGCTGTCGGGTTCCACGATCACCCCCAGATCATGCAGATGATACGCCATCTGATCGTAAAACGAATAGTCCGAGGTTTTCCAGTCGCGGTAATTGTCGGGTGCTTTTTCCGCGAAAAACAAACCAAACATCGACGGATGCCCGGTAAAACTATGCACGATGCCGCGCGCATCCAAAATCACCGAAATCCCCTGCATCAGCCTGCTGCCATAACTGGCAAGCGTCTCCAGCGCCGGGGTTTCATCCAGAATCCGCAGGCACTCCTCCGCCGCCGCCAGCGACACCGAATGCGCGGTATACGTGCCGCCATGCGACGCCCCGCCATAGCGGAACATGCGCATCACCTCCTCGCGTCCGCCGATCACCGCAATCGGATAGCCGTTGGCCACCGCCTTCGCAAACGTGGTGATATCGGGCACCACCCCCATGATGCCCTGAATGCCGCCCTTGCCAACACGAAACCCCGATTTCACCTCGTCGATGATCAGCAAAACCCCGTATTTCGTGCACAGCGCGCGCGCAAGTTGGACATAGTCAACCGAGGCCATGATCGAACAGCAGTTGCCCTGAATAGGCTCTATCAGCATCGCCGCAAACTTGTGGCCATGCGCCTTGAACATATCCTCCAGCCGCTGCAGATTGTTCATCGGCGTGATATGCGCCAGTTGTTTCACCACCTCGGGGATGCCCTTGCCGTAAGGCACCAACGCCGGGTCGCGGTTCGACCCCAGATCCCACTCCTCCATGTTCGACATCCACATCGCCGCGTCAAACAACCCGTGATAGCCGCCCTCAACCAGCAGATACGCCTCGCGCCCGGTGTACGCCCGCGCCAGACGCAAAGACGCCATCACCGCCTCGGTTCCCGAATTGGAAAACCGCACCAGTTCCGCCGCCGGCACCATTTTCGCAATCCGCTCCGCCACGATCAACTCGCGCTCGGTCGAAAGCGCGAAAACGCCCCCCACCTGCATCCCCCTTATCGCTGCCGCATCCACCCGGTCGTCGGCATAGCCAAGGATCGCGGGCCCGTACCCCAACCGGTAATCAACATAGCCGTTGCCGTCGATATCCCAAGTCCGCCCGCCTTTGCCGTGGCTGACATAAATCGTCCGTTCGTCGCCCCAATAGCGAAAGGTCGACGATACCCCCAACGGCAAACGCTTTACCGCCCGCTTGAACTGCGCGTTCGATTTGGTCAGATCACGGGTTGGCAGCATTGCCATGGCGGATTCCCAGCGGTTTCAGGTGCCGCCAAGGTCGCAGCATATTGACTGTGCTGTCAATCAAAAAACATCTGACCCTTCAAAACGCCCCGATCAGCAGAAACGCGGCCAACATCACCGTGGTCCAGAACGCCATCACCCCGGTGGGCCACCCCCGCCCCGCCGCCAGTTTCGGCACCTGCCACTCCGCCAGCCGCCCCCAGCCTTGCGCAATCCCCTCCCAAAGCCGCTCGGCAGTCGTTGCCGTCCAAAGCCAAACCACCACCCCCGGCCTGCGCCAAAGCCAATCAAAATCCAGCGTGATCGTCAGCGTCCGCTGCAACCACCCCAACATCAGAAAGAACGCCAGCCCCGAAAACAACAACAGTTGCAACTGCCCGATCACATGGCTGGCCGTATATGGCAGATACTGCGTCGGATAGGGCAGCAGCAGGTAAAACCACCCCGGCGCCACCCCAATACCGATACACAATCCAGACGCCAAAATCATCGCCAACCGCATGTTCAACGGCGGATCAGCCGGCCGCAACCCCGAGTCCTTCTGGAAGAAAACGAACCAGGGAAACTTGATCCCCGCATGCAGAAACACCCCCGCCGAAGCCGCCGTCAGCGCATACCAAACCAAAGCCAGATGCGCCTCCGCCGCGCCTTCGGTGATCAGAGATTTCGCCACGAACCCCGAAGTCAACGGAAACGCCGAGATCGAAAGCGCCCCCACAATGGCGCAAACGGTGGTCACCGGCATCGACCGGAACAACCCCCCCAGATCGGTGCATTTGCTTTTGCCCGTCATCAAAAGCACCGAACCCGCCGCCATCACCATCAGCGATTTGAACAGCACATGCGCAAACGCCAGCGCCGCCGCCCCGTTCAGCGCCATCTCGCCGCCAAGCCCCACGCCGACAATCATGAACCCCACCTGATTGGCGCTGGAATAGGCCAGAATCCGGCGCATGTCGTTCTCCAGAATCGCATAGATGATGCCGTAAAACACCATCGCCATGCCAATCCAGATCAGCGCCTCCACCCCCGGAAACCCCACAATCAGCACAAAAACCGCGGTCTTGGTGGTATAGGCCGACAAGAACACCATCCCCGACCACGAAGATTGCGGATAAGCATCGGGCATCCATGCCGACACCGGCAAGGCCGCAGCATTGATCAGAAAACCTATAAAAATCAGAACTCTGGGCCAGCTCGCCAGATCCATCGGCCCAAAAGCAATCGCGCCCGAACCCGCCACCTGCCCGGCTATCCCCGCCATCAGGATCACGCCACCCAGAAGATGCACCACCGCATAGCGCATCCCCGCCCGCCGCGCCTGCGCCCCGTTTGAACAGATCACCACAGTCGAGGCGATGGCCATCGCCTCCCAAAACACAAACAGCGTCAGCAGATCGCCCGCAAAACACACCCCAACCGCCGCCCCCGCATAGATAAACGCCGATGCCAGTTCCACCGCCCGCGTCTGCCGCAACGCAAACAATCCGCCCACAAAGGCCATCACCGCAAACACCGATGCGAACATGCGGCCCAGCTTGGTGCCGCTCACCACCACCAGATCCATATCCAGAAACGGCACCGCCACCTGCGCGCCCAGTGGCACCAGCCACACCAGCGCCAGACACAGCAAAGGTGCCACCAGCATCACCACCGACCGGACCACCCCCCGCGTCAAAGGCACCAAAACCCCCGCGCCAATCAACGCCAGCGCCGGTGGCAGGATGAAACTACTCTCCATAATAATCATCCGGCCGCTTCAATACCTTGGCCAATACCTTGGCCCCCAGAACCATCCCCACACAGGCCAAAAACCCGAACCCCGCCGAAAACCCCGGCCAGCCATCAACCCCGAAAGTCGCGTCATGCGGCACAAAGACATCCGCCGCCACAAGGCCTACCAGCGCGAAAATCCCCCCCCGCCACAGCGCTTTGATCGTCCCCGGCCGCACCAGCCAATGATCGCCTTTCGGGTCCAACTCAGCCTCCGATCATCGCTTTGGCCAGCGCCAAAGGCACATCCGGCCACCAAAACAGCAGCAAAACCGCCCCCGCCGTCAGCGATATCGCCACAACCATCGGCCAGGGCGCTTCGCCATGGTCATGCCCATCAACACTGGTACAAAAGAACGCGCGGTAAATCACCGGCAGAAAATACCCCGCATTCAGCGCCGTACTGACCACCACCACCGCCAGCGCAAACCAATGCTCCGCCGCCATCGCCCCTTGCAAGATGAACCATTTGCTCAGAAACCCCGCCGTCAGCGGCACCCCGATCATCGCGAAGGCCCCCGCCGTAAACGCCGCCATCGTCAAGGGCATCCGCAGCCCGATCCCGTCCAACTGGCTCACCTCAGTCTTGTGCGCCGCCGTATAGATATTACCCGCCGCAAAAAACAAGGTGATCTTCGCCACCGCATGCACCGCAATATGCAACCCCGCCCCCACCGCCGCCGCAGGCGTGAACAGCGCCGCCGCCATCACCACATAGGAAAGCTGCGAAACCGTCGAATAAGCCAACAATCGCTTCAGATTATCCTGCCGCAGCGCTATCGCCGAGGCCAGAATGATCGTCACCCCCGCCACATAGACAAGCCAGTCCGCCGTGCCGATCCCCGCCAGCAGATCAAGGCCAAAGATGAACACGATCACCTTCAACAGCGCAAAAACCCCCGCCTTCACCACCGCGACGGCATGCAGCAAGGCCGAAACCGGTGTCGGCGCCACCATCGCCGCAGGCAGCCAGAAATGCCCCGGCATCACCGCCGCCTTGCCGATCCCGAACACGAACAGCGCCAGCACCCACCCCAACGCCACCGGCTGCATCTTGCCCGCCAAAATGCCGCCCGGCGCAAAATCCAAGCTGCCCGCCGCCTGCCCCACCAGCACGATCGCGGGCAGCAGCAGCACCATCGAGGTGCCGATCAGCATGCCCAGATACACCCGCCCCGCCCGCATCGCGGCCTCGGTGCCTTTGTGGGTCACCAACGGATAGGTACACAGCGTCAAAACCTCGTAAAACACGAACAGCGAGAACAGGTTGGCGGCAAAGGCAATCGCCATCGTCGCGGCAATCGCCACCGCGAAACATAAGTAAAACACCGTCTGCCGCGGCTCATTATTGGCCCGCATGTAGCCAATCGAATAGACCGAACCAACCAGCCAGAGCGAGCCTGCCACCAGCGCAAAAATCATCCCCAAAGGCTCGGCCCGAAAGGCAATGCGCAACCCCGGCACCACCTGCCCCACCTCAACCGCAGGCCGCGCACCGCCGATGATCTGCGGTGCCAGCGCCCAGACAATCACCGCCAACAGCCCCGCCGCCGCCAGCGTCACCGCCTCGCGCAGGTTCGGCCACCGCCCGCAAAACGGGATTAACCCCGCCGCCAACAGCGGCACCAGCATCGCCGCCCCCATCAGCACTGCCGGATCAACGGCCCTCACTTCAACCCCCCGATCAGCCGCGCCGCCGCCTCCGCCGCCATCCCCACGCTCAGCCGCGTGTCCAGCCCGAACCACACCACCGCCATCGCAAGCACCAGCATCGGCACCAGCATCGCCAACGGCGGATCACGCGCCTCCAGCACCGCGCCTTGCGGTTCGCGGAAATACGCAACCTCAATCACCCGGCCCACATACACAACCGCCAGCCCCGAACTTGCCATGATCACGAACACAAGCGGCCACAGCCCCCGCTCCACCGCCCCCACCGCCAGATACCATTTCGAGACAAACCCCGCCGTCCCCGGCACCCCGATCAACCCCAGCCCCGCCACCACGAAAGCCCCCATCGTCAGCGGCATCCGCCGCCCGATCCCGGCCATATCCTCCAGCCGCACCGAACCTATCCGATAGAAAACTGCCCCCAACGCCATGAAAAGACAGGCTTTCATGATCGCATGGTTGAACAGATGCACGATCCCGCCGGTCAGCCCCGGCACATTCACCAGCGCCACCCCCAGCGTGATATAGCCGATCTGCGCCACCGAAGAATAGGCCATCCGCCGCTTGATATTCTGCTCGGACAGCGCCGAGATCGACGCAAGCACCATCGCCGCCAGCGACAGTACCAGCAAAACTTCGTCCACCGGCAAGCCGGTAATCCCGAACACCGGCCCATAAATCGTGTAGTAAATCCGGATCAGCAGATACACCGCCACCTTCGTCGCCGTCGCCGCCAGAAACGCCGCCACCGGCGAGGGCGCATAGGCATAGGCGTTGGGCAGCCACAGATGCAGCGGAAACAGCGCCAGCTTCAGGCATATCCCCACCGTCAGAAACGCCAGCGCCGCCAGCACCGGCCGCGCATATTGCACCTGCGCCAGATCAAGCCTGCTTGCGATATCCAGCATGTTCAGGCTGCCGGTCGCAAGATACAGCAGCCCGATGCCGATCACATAAAACGTGGCCCCGATAGTGCCCACGATCAGATATTGATAGGCCGCCAGCAACGCCCGCCGGTTCTGCCCCATCGCAATCAGCACATAGGCCGAAAGCGACGATATCTCGAGGAACACGAACACGTTGAACGCATCCCCCGTCACCGTGATCCCCAACAATCCCGTCACCGCCAAAAGCAGCATCGAGTAAAACCACGCCTGTTGGCTCGGCGCTATCTCACGCGCCGCCGACCGCCCGGCATAGGGCATGATCACCGCCGCCATCCCCGACACGATCAGCAGCACAAAGATGCTCAGCCGGTCCACCCGGTATTCGATGCCAAACGGCACCGTCCAGGGCCCGAACACATAGGAAATCGCGGCCTCCTGCGCCAGAACCTGGCTCATCAGCAGCAAGGTGATGCCGAACGTTGCCCAACAGGCCGCCACCGCCGCCACCCATGCAGCACGCCCATCGCGCAAAAACGCCACCAGCAACGCCGAGATCAGCGGCACCAGAACCTGCAGGATCGGCAGATGCGAGGTCAGGGCGCTCAACTCTCACCATCCCGCGTCTCACCATCCCGCGTCTTACCGTCCCGCGCAAAAATCTCGTCTTCCTCAACGCTGCCATAAGCCTCGTTGATCCGCACCACCAAGGCCAGCCCCAGCGCCAGCGTCGCCACCCCCACCACAATCGCCGTCAGGATCAGCACATGCGGCAGCGGGTTGGAATAAACCGCAAACCGGGCGTCGACAATCGGCGCCGTGCCTCCCAAAATCTTGCCGGGCGAGATATACAGCAGATAAACCGAGGTCTGAAACAGCGACATGCCCACCAGCTTCTTGATCATGTTGCCGCGCGCAATCACCACATAAAGCCCGGCCATCATCAGAAAGATGGTCACGAAGTAGTTGTAATGGCCCAGAAGTTCCAGAAACCGGCTCATCCGCGCGCCCTGTCGCCAAAGGCATAGAAAATCGCGATCATGGTGGCCGCCACGGTAACGATCACCCCCCCCTCCACGATGAACACCCCCCATTCATGGCCATGCAGCGGATCCTGCGCATAGACCGTGTAATCCAGAAACCGCTTGCCCGCGAACAGCCCCGGAATGCCGCCAAACACATAGATCAGCACCCCGGCAGGCACCAACCGCTCCACCACCGCCTCTGGCGCCACCCGTTTGGCCGCCGCACTGCCAAACACCAGCGCATAAAGAATGATGCCGGCGGCGATGATCACCCCCGCCTGAAACCCGCCACCGGGGCCGTAATCGCCATGAAAATGCACGTAAAGCGCGAACATCAGGATGAACGGAAACACCGTTTTCACCCCCACCCGCAAGATCACATCCTGCTTCATGTCTTGGCCCCGGGTTTGGCATCCAGCCCCGCATCCGCCCCCACCTTGCGCCTGCCGCGCAACAACAGCATCACGCCGATCCCCGCCGTGAACACCACCGTCGTCTCGCCCATGGTGTCATAGCCCCGGTAATCGGCCAGCACCGCCGTCACCACGTTGGGGGCGATCAGATGCGCCTCGGCCACCCGCAGATATTCCGGCACCGTCGCCTGATGAATGGGCGCCACCGCCACCCCAAAGCCGGGCAAATCCCATGTGCCCCAGATCAGCGCCACCCCCGTCACCGCACAGACAAACAGCGGCAGCACCGCCGGGCGCGGCTTGGGATATTCCATACTGCCCGTCAGATGCAGCGTGGCCAGCAACACCACCGTCGATATCCCCGCCCCCACCGCCGCCTCTGTCATCGCCACATCCACCGCGTCCAACACGATCAGGATACTGGCGATCAAAAAGCTGTACGCCCCCGCCAGCAGCACCACGCCAAACAGGCTGCGCTGCCGGATGATCCCCAGGCTGATCGCCACCAACAGCGTCAGCAACACCGCATTGATCGCCAGTTCCATCACTTGCCCCCGGCTTTGGCTTTGCGGTCCAGCCGCCCGCGTCGGTCTTCTGCTAAAATCGGCTTCACCCCCTCGTGCAACGCCGCCTGCGCCAAAGCATGCGACACCATCGGCCCGATAAAGAAAAACAGCGCCAGCAGCACCACCAGCTTCAACGTCACCAGCCCGAACCCTGCCTGCAACATGAACCCGAACAACAGCAACCCCGCCCCCACCGTGTCGATCAGGCTCGCCGCCTGCATCCGGGTGAAAAGGTCCGGCATCCGCACCATGCCAATCGCCCCAACCACCACAAAACCGCTGCCTGCCACGATGCACAGCCAACTCAAGGCGTCGATCAATAGCGCCATCACGCCTCGTCCTCGGCATCAAACGCGAGGTCGCCGTGCCGGAAAAACTTCAACACCGCCAAGGTGGACACCGCATTCAGCAACCCGTAAGTGATGCCGATATCCAGCCACTCCGGCCGCCCGTTCAAAAACCCCAACCCCGCCAGCAGCAGTATCGCCAGCGATCCGATGCTGTTGGCCGCCAGCATCCGGTCAAACACCCCCGGCCCCGCCAAGGCCCGGAACACCGCCAGCACCAGCGCCACCAGCACGGCGATCACCGCCACATGAAACATCAATGCCCCCCCTCAAACTGCATGACCCGCGCTTCCATGCCGCCCGCCTCGATGTCCAACGCGCCTTCGCGCACCATCGCATACACCGTCAGCCGCTTGCCCTTGATGCCACAGGTGACAGTGCCCGGCGTCAGGGTGATCGAGTTGCCATAGGTCACCACCCCGATGGCCGTGCGCAGCCTGGTATCCACCACCGTCATCACCGGGCTGACCGCCAACCTCGGGCGCAAAACCTCGGTCGCCACCCCAACCGCGGCCTTGAATATCTCTACAAAAAGCCACGGGTAATAGGTCACGCTGGCGATAACTGCCTCCAGCGGCACGGTCTCTGCGTCCAACACCTGCCGCGCCCGCAACAGCCCCACGATCAGCACCGCCGATACCACCGCCGCCCCGATCAGAAACGCCGTGTAATGCCCCGAAAGCGCCAGCCAGAACCCCAACAAAGCCGCCGCCAGCGCCACCGATCTTGCCATCATGCCCCGCCATTTCCCCGCGAAAACCAGCCCCCGCCGCGATAGCCAAAGCCTTGCCGGATAAGCCCGGACGTTGCAAGCAACACGCAACGCCCGCTCACCCCAGCCGGTGCCGCCGCCGAACGCTCAATGGCCGCCCCTCAATCGACAGCCGCGCGTCATTGCGCGCCCGCTCCACGATCACCCGCCCCTTGGATATCACCACCAGCCGGTCCGGCCGCAACCGCAGCGCCTCCACCGGATCGCCCGCATCCAGCACCACCAGGGATGCCACATCCCCCACCCGCAACCCGTAGCCCTCAAGCCCCATGATCGCCGCGTTCTGCGTGGTTACCATGTCGAAACACCGCGCCATCTCGGCCGGATGGGTCATCTGCGCCACATGCAAGCCCATGAATGCCACATCCAGCATATCCGCCGTCCCCAGACTGTACCACGGGTCCAGCACACAATCCTGCCCCCAGCCCACCGTGATGCCCAGCGCCTGCATCTCCTTCACCCGCGTCAGCCCGCGTCGCTTGGGGTATGTATCATGCCGCCCCTGCAAGGTGATGTTGATCAACGGATTAGGGATTGCCGTCATGCCGCTTTCGGCAATCAACGGCAGCAGTTTCGACACATAATAATTGTCCATCGAATGCATCGAGGTCAGATGGCTGCCCGCAGCCCGCCGCCCCAACCCGTGCCGCGTCACCTCTGCCGCCATCACCTCCACATGCCGGCTCATCGGGTCATCGGTCTCGTCGCAATGGATATCCAGCATCAGCCCCCGCTCCGCCGCCATCCGCGCCATATCCGCCACCGACGCCGCCCCCTCCGCCATGGTGCGCTCGAAATGCGGGATGCCGCCCACCACATCCACCCCCATATCCAGCGCCCTGATCAGATTTTCCCGCCCCGTGGCGCTGCGGTAAAGCCCGTCTTGCGGGAACGCCACCAGTTGCAGATCAATGTACTCCGCCACCCGCCGCTTCACCTCCAGCATCGCCACCACGCCCAAAAGCCGGTCATCCGTAGTGTCCACATGGCTGCGAATGGCCAACAGCCCCATCGAGGCCGCCCAATCGCAATAGCGCAGCGCCCGCGCCACCATCTCGTCCACCGTGGCAATCAGGCGCAATTCGCCCCAAAGCGCGATACCCTCCAACAGCGTGCCGCTGGCATTCACCCGTGGCAAACCGTAACTCAGCGTCGCATCCATGTGAAAATGCGGGTCCACAAACGGCGGGCAGACCAGATCGCCGGTGGCATCAATCACCCGCCCCGCCTCGGCCTCCAACTGTCCCAGCGCCACAATCCGCCCGCCCAAAATGCCGATATCGCTCGGGCTGCCATCCGGCAAAGTGCCGCCCCTGATGATCAGATCAAACATCACCGCTCTCCCTTGTTATAGGGCACCATCAAGGCGGCAGGCACCTCGGCCCGCCGCGACATCAGCACCAAAGCGAGGATGGATAGCACGTAAGGCGCCATCAGGAAAACCTGATAGGGCAGATGTCCGCCGATGGGCGTCTGTTGCAACCGGATTTGCAGCGCATCAAACGCCGCAAACAGCACCGCCCCCAGCACCGCCTTGCCCGGCCGCCAGCCGCCAAACACCACCAGCGCCACACAAATCCAGCCGCGCCCGTTGACCATCTCGAAGAAGAAACTCGAAAACGCCGAAAGCGTCAGAAACGCCCCCCCCACCGCCATCAGGCCCGACCCGCAGATCACCGCCCCCATCCGCAGACCGGTCACCGACAACCCCTGCGCCTCCACCGCCGCCGGATTCTCTCCCGCAGCCCTGACGGCCAACCCCAAAGGCGTGCGAAACAGCACCCACCCCACTAACCCCGCCACCGCGAACGCCGCATAAGTCAACGCTGTCTGTGAAAACAACGCCGCACCCAACAGCGGGATATCCGACAAGACCGGGATTTCAACCACTTGAAAAGGCTCAATCTTCGGCGGGCTGGTCACCTGCGGCAACATCAGGCGATACGCAAACGAGCTGGTCGATGTGGCAAGCAGCGTCACCCCCAAACCCACCACATGCTGGCTTAACCCGAACGGCACCACCAGAACCCCGTGCAGCAGCCCGAACAGCATCCCCGCCGCCATCGCCACCCCAACCCCGCCCCACAGCGGCATCCCCTGATACACCGCCATCCAGCCGGTAAACGCCCCGATCACCATGATCCCTTCAATGCCAAGGTTCAAAACCCCCGCCCGCTCGCAGATCAACTCGCCCATGCAGGCAAAGATCAACGGCGACGCAATCCGCACCGCCGCCGCCCAAAAGCTTGCCGAAACAAGGATTTCAAACAGCGCGCTCATCCCCGCACCACCCTGAATTTGCTTAAGAGTATCGCCAGAACCATGAACAGCAGCGCCACCGCCAGCAGCATATCGGCAATGTAAGTTGGCACCCCCGCCGCCCGGCTCATGCTGTCAGACCCCACAAAAATCCCCGCCACAAACAGCGCCGCCACCACCACCCCCAGCGGATGCAGCAGCGCCAGCATCGCCACGATAATCCCGGTATAACCAAACCCGGGGCTCAGATCGAGGCTCAGATGCCCCTTCAACCCCGCCACCTCCGACCACCCGCCAAGCCCCGCAAGCCCGCCCGAAATCAACGCCGTTTTCACCAGCACCGCGTTCACCGGCATCCCCGCAAACCGCGCTGCCACCACGCTCTGCCCCACCGCCCGCATCTCGAACCCCAGAGTGCTGCGGGTCTGGATCAGCCAAATCACCGCCGCCGCGATCAGCGCCACCCCGAACCCCCAATGCAGCCGCAAGCCCTCGATCAGCCTTGGCAGCCGCGCCTCCCTGATCAGCGCCGCCGATTTCGGCCACCCCATCCCCGCCGGATCCTTCATCGGCCCTTCCAGCAGATACGACACCAACAGCAACATGATGAAATTCAACAACAACGTCGTCACCACCTCATCCACCCCGGCCCGCGTTTTCAACAACACCGGCCCCAGCAGCACCACCGCCCCCGCCAGCATCGCAGCCATCGCCGTGACCGGCAAAACCAAAGGCGCCCCCACCGCTCCGGTGCCCAGAACCACCGCCACAATCGCCCCTGCATAAAGCTGTGCCTCGGCCCCGATGTTCCAAAGCTTCGCCCGAAACGCCACCGCCACCGACAGCCCGGTAAAGATCAGCGGCGTCGCCCGGTTCAGCGTTTCCAACAGCGCGAACTTCGATCCGACTGCGCCCTTTACAATCAACCCCAAAGTCGCAAACGGCTCCGCCCCCGCGATCAGCGCAAGGCCGGATGCCACCAGAACCGTCGCCAGAAGTGCCAGCAGCGGCATCCCCAACCGCCGCCGCCAGCCCGGATTGGCAATCGGCTCAAGCCGCATCGGCGTATCCCTCGCCTGCCATCCAAAGCCCCAGTTCCGCCGCCGACATCGCCCCCCGCGCAAAGCCGGGGCTCAACCGGCCTTCGGAAATCACATGAACCATATCCGACAAGCGAATGATTTCATCCAGATCTTCCGAGATCAACAATACCGCCGCCCCCGCATCCCGCGCCGCAATCAGTTGCGCATGCACATAGGCAATCGCCCCCACGTCCAGCCCCCGTACCGGCTGATTGGCCAGAATGATCGCGGGCCCCGGCTCCAGCACCCGGCCCAATATCAGCTTTTGCATATTGCCGCCCGACAGCAACCTGATCCGCGCCGATGGCCCCGGACAGCGCACATCGTACTTGGCGATAATGCCGGTCGCAAACCGCTCCGCCGCCGCCCAGTCCATCCAGCCCCGCCGCGAGAACGCCGCCTTGTACCGCTCCAGCACCGCATTCTCCGTCAGGCTGAAATCGGCAATCGTGCCGGTCTTGTGCCGATCCTCGGGTATCCGCGCGATCCCTGCGCCAATCGCCGCCTGCGGCGACCAACGCGGCACCGCCTGCCCCGCCACCTGAAACGTACCCGAATAAGGCCGCCGCAACCCCGAGATCAGATCGGCCAGCGCCGCCTGCCCATTGCCCGAAACCCCGGCCAACCCGACGATCTGCCCAGCCCTCAGATCAAGCCCCACCGATTTCAAACCCGGCGCCGCCCCCGCATCCCGCGTCACCACATCGCGCAGGCGCAGCACAACCGGCCCCGCCTCGCGCGCCAGCACCTCGGGCATCACCACCGCCCCCCCCACCATCAACGCCGCCAGTGCCGCACCATCGGTCCCGGCCACCACCACATCGCCCACCACCCGGCCCTGCCGCAACACCACCGCCCGGTCGGCAATCGCCATCACCTCGTGCAGCTTGTGGCTGATAAAGATAATCGACAGCCCCAGCCCGGTGGCCCGCCGCAGCGTGGCAAACAAAGCGTCGGTTTCCTGCGGCGTCAGTACCGCCGTCGGCTCGTCCAGGATCAGAATGCGCGCGTCGCGGTACAGCGCCTTGAGGATCTCCACCCGCTGCCGCTCGCCCACGCTCAAAGCGCCCACCCGCGCATCGGGGTCCACCATCAACCCGAAATCCCGCGCCAAAGCCGCCACGCGTCCCCGCGCAAGCCCGGCCTTGCCAAGACTGAACAGCCGCTCGGTGCCCAGCCGGATGTTGTCGATCGCGCTCAGATTATCGGCCAGCGTGAAATGCTGATGCACCATCCCCACACCCGCCGCCAAGGCCACGCGCGGATTGCCCGCAGGCAAAACCACCCCGAACACCTCGATCTGGCCCGCATCCGCCAGATAATGGCCAAACAGAATGTTCATCAGCGTGGTCTTGCCCGCGCCATTCTCCCCCAGCAGGGCCACCACCTCGCCCCGCCGGAGGCTCAGGCTGATTGCGTCATTGGCCAGTAACGGCCCGAACCGCTTGGTCACGCCGTCAAGGCGCAGAACAACGTCCTGCACCCCGCCCTGCGCCGAAATCACGACGATTTCGGCTCGGTATCATCGACAACCACGGTGAAAGACCCATCACGGATCGCCGCCTCCCGCGCCGCCACCAACGTGGCCGCCGCCTCCGGCACCTTGCCCTCAAACGTGCCCAAGGGTGCCAGCGAACAGCCCCCCTCCTTCATGAAGGAATAGACCCCATAGTTTTCGGCCACAAACGCCCCGGCATTGATCGCGGCAATCGCCTTGTTCAACGTCGGCTCAAAATGCCACAGCGCCGATGCGACCACCGTATCGGGGTAATCGCTTTGGGTGTTGATCACATTGCCGATCGCCAGCACGCCGCGTTCGCGGGCCGCGTCCGACACCCCGAACCGCTCGGCGTATAAAAGATCGACGCCACCATCGATCATGGCGAACGCGGTTTCCTTGGCTTTGGGGGGATCGAACCACGAGCCGATAAAGCTGACCTGAAACCTGATCCCGGCGTTGATCTCGCGCGCCCCCGCCATGAACGCATTCATCAGCCGGTTCACTTCCGGAATGGGAAAGCCCCCCACCATGCCGATGTTGCCCTTAGTCATGGAACCGGCAATGATCCCAGACAGATAGGCCGCGTCCTGAATGTAGTTGTCGAACACCGCAAGGTTGGGCAGTGCCGCATCCTGCAGGAAAGATGACCCCATCAGAAACGCCACATCCGGGTATTCGGCGCAAACCTCGCGCGCCGCGTCCTCGGCCCCGAATATCTCGCCGACGATCAGTTTCAAACCGCTTTCGCAGTATTCCCGCATCACCCGCGAGTAATCGGTGTTGGCGACATTCTCGGTATAGCTGTAATCCACCGCCCCCGCCGCCTTGGCCGCCTCTGCCGCCGTGTGAATGCGGCTGACCCATTGCTGCTCCACCGGCACGGTATAAATCCCCGCCATCCTGATCGGGTCCGCCGCCCGCGCCCCAAGCGGCAACCCTGCCGCCAGCGCCGCCGCCCCCCCGCTCAGCATCAAGCCCCGGCGTGAAACCGTGAAATACCCCTGCATCGCCATTCTCCCCCTGTCCCCGTTACTGATTTGACCAGATGGTAAAACCCAATAGCGATTCGGCACAAGCAATGCTTTTCCCGCTCCCGCCCTCAGGCCAGACCAGCCCACCTCATGCCCTGATCCGCGCATTCTGTGGGTCATAAAGCGGCAGCATGTGAACTTCCGCCGCCACCCGCTCGGATGCCACCTCCAACTCGTACCGCCCCGTGGCCACGAACGCGTCACTGACCCCCTCCGCATGGCGCACATAGCCATAGCCAATGGCCCGCTCCACCGTATGGCCATAGCCGCCCGAGGCGAGCCAGCCCACCCGCTCGCCGTCGCGGTAAATCGTCTCGCGCCCCAGCAGGATCACCGCCGGATCCGCCACCGAAAACCCCGCCAGCCGCTTTTTCACCCCGCCTGCCATCTGCGCCGCCACCGCCTCGCGGCCCTGAAACGCCACGCCAGACCGCATCTTGCACGCCCAGGCCAGCCCCGCCTCCACCGGCGTATGATCCGGCCCGATCTCGCCCCCCCAGGCGCGATAGCCCTTCTCCAGCCGCAAGGTTTCCAGCGCGCGGTAGCCCGCGTTCACCAGCCCGAACCCCGCCCCTTCCGCCATCAGCGCCTCGTAAACCGTCGCCGCCACATCCGATGGCATGTGCAGTTCCCAACCCAACTCGCCCACATAGGTCACCCGCAGCGCCAGCACCGGGCAGCCCGCCACCGATATCTGCCGCGCCGTGCCGAACGGGAAACCCGCATTGGACAGATCATCCGATGAAACCCGCGCCAATATCGCCCGCGCCTGCGGCCCCATCAGCGACAGCACCGAAGACCCCGAAGTGACATCGCTCAACTGGCAATTCGCGCCCGAAGGCAGATTGCGCCGGATCCAGTCCAGATCATGCGTCGCAAAGCCCGTCCCGGTGACAATGTAAAACTCATCCACCGCCAGCCGCGCCACCGTCACATCCGCCTCGATGCCACCCCTTGCGTTCAGCATCTGGGTATAGGTCAGGCTGCCCACCGCGCGGTCCACATTCCCCGCCGCGATCCAGCTTAACGCCTTCACCGCATCCGGCCCCTTCAAGGAAAACTTCGCAAACGAGGTCTGATCAATCAGCACCGCCGCCGCCCTGCACGCCAGATGCTCGCGCCGCACCGCCTCCCACCAGCCGGGCCGCTGATAGGAATAGCGGTCCACCGCCACCTCGCCCGCCGCCGGATCAGCAAACCAGTTCGGCCGCTCCCAGCCCAGTTTCTCGCCAAAACACGCCCCCGCCGCCGCCAGATGCGCATACAAAGGCGACCGGCGCGTTGGCCTGACCGACCGGTACTCCTCCGATGGCCAGGCAATCGTATAATGCTTGCCATAAGCCTCCAGCGTCCGCGCCCGCACCCAATCGGTGGAAAGATGCACCCGGCCAAAGCGCCGGATATCCACCGGCCACAGATCGTAAGGTGCCGCCCCCTTGGCCACCCATTCCGCCAATGCCATGCCCGCGCCGCCCGCCGAGGCGATGCCGAAAGCGTTAAACCCCGCGCCGACAAAGAAATTCGCCAGCTCCGGCGCCTCGCCCAGAATGAAATTGCCGTCCGGCGTGAAACTCTCCGGCCCGTTCAGCAACTGCTTCACCCCCGCCGTCTCCAGTGCGGGCACGCGCGCAATCGCGTTCTCCATGAACTGGCCGTAGTGATCCCAATCCGAGGTCAGAAGGTCGAAATGAAACCCCTCCGGGATCCCCTTCACCGCCCATGGCTTCGGGTTCGGCTCATAGCCGCCCCAAACCAGCCCGCCCACCTCTTCCTTCCAATAGGTCAGCCGGTCCGGATCGCGCAGCGTCGGTAAATCCGCCGTCACCCCCGCGATCTTCTCGGTGATCATGTACTGATGCTCCACCGATACCAGCGGCACATTCACCCCCACCGATCCCGCCAGCACCCGGCTCCACTGCCCGGCGCAGCACACCACCTTTTCGCATTCAATCACACCCTGCGGCGTCTCCACCCCGCGAATGCGCCCGGCTTCAACGATCACCCGGATCACCGGCGTATCCTCGAATATCTTCACCCCCGCCATCCGCGCGCCGCGTGCAAGGCTTTGGGTGATATCCGACGGGTTGGCCTGCCCGTCCGTCGGCAAAAACGCCGCCCCCACCAGATCGTCGATGGTCATCAAGGGCCACAGATCCTGCGCCTCCTTTGGCGTCAGCAGATGCATCTCCAACCCGAACGAATGGGCCGTCGTCGCCTGCCGCTTCACCTCGGTCCAGCGCTCCTGATTGCACGCAAGCCGCAAGCCGCCATTCATCTTCCAGCCGGTCTGAAGGCCCGTCTCCGCCTCCAGCCGCTTGTAAAGCTCCACCGAATACCCCAGCAATTGCGTGATGTTGGCCGAGGTTCGAAGTTGCCCCACCAGCCCCGCCGCATGAAAGGTGGTGCCAGAGGTCAGCTTGTGCCGCTCCAGCAAAACCGTGTCGCTCCACCCCAGCTTGCCCATATGATAGGCAACCGAGCAGCCGATGATGCCGCCCCCGATGATCACAACGCGCGCGGTGGTGGGTAGGTCTGCCATGGAACCCTCAGCTTTGTTCAAACGCGTGAAATGACGCGGCATATGTCACCAGATTGCGCGCCGTATAGCCCGCAAAATCAAAATCCAACTCGGAATGTATCTCGGAAACCATGCTCCACAGCGCCTCGCGCAGCGCCGCCGCCGCCTTCATCGCCCGGTAGCGCCGCCAAAGCCCGCCGTCCACCCGGCCAAAATACGCCTCCAGCATCCAGGCCTCCTGCGCCTCCGAAAGCCCGTTGTTGGCAGCCAGCCCGCCCAGATCGAACAAGGGCGAGTTGAACCCCGCGTAGTCCCAGTCAATCAGCCACATCCGCGCGCCGTCATGCAGGAAATTCGCGGGCAAAAGATCATTATGGCCAAACACCAGATCAACCGGCCCCACCGCCGCCTCCAACCGCGCGGCCTGCGCCAGCAGGTCCGCCAACAAGCGCAAGTACCCGCTGCCGCCCTCCCGCAAGGTGGCCGCATAATCGCGGATCACCTGAAACACCCAGAACACCAACGCCGGCCCCCGCAGATGCAACGGCATCTCGCGGTGCGCCCGCGCCACCAGCGCCAGCGCCTGTTCCAGCATGCCAACCTGCTGAAAATCCGCCGCCTCCAAGGTCCGCGCCTCGATGAAATCAATCACCAGCACCCCCGGCTCGTGATACAAAACCTCCGGCGAAACCCCCGCCGCAAAAGCCGCCCGGCTGGCCGCCAACTCATTGAACCGCATGATCTGATGCACCGGAATGTCATCGCCGATCCGCACCACCGCCCGCCGCGCGCCATCCGTCACCACGAAATTGACGTTGGTGATGCCGCCGCCCAGAGGCGCCACCTCCACCGCCCCGCGCCAGATCGGCAGCGCCCGCACCCTCTCTACAGGCGTCATCACACACCCCTACCGCTTGCCGTAATAAAGCCCGACCACATGCTCGGCCTCGGCAAAAAACAACCATCGCGCCGCGAACGCCCCCAGCAGATGCAGCGCCACCGCCAGCAAAACCGTCGCCACATGCATCGGCAACAGCACAAAAACCGCCGTAGGCCCAAAGGCCGCCGCCAGTATCGCAATCATCCGCAGCTTCATCGCATGCTTGCGCCCCACCACGAAAATCATCTCGCGCAGCAGGTAATTGCCCCCGGTATGCGGCAACTCGAACACCGCAACGCGGCCAATCGCGCCCAGCCCCGTGGCGCTTTCCATGCTTGCCCCGCGCGCCGCAAACTGCCGGTCCCCAAAGAAAAACCCCAACCAAAGCACCACCGCCAAGCCAACAGACAAAAGCACCGCCAGCCGCGCCTCACCCGCCAAAATAGCACCGCCACTACAGGCAAAGCTTAAAAACAACAGCGGCGTCACCCAATGATGCCAGCGCGGCACCGCCTTGATCTGCGCATAAATCATCGAGGTCGCCAACACCGTAACCCCGCACATCACCGCCCCCGCCATCCCGATGCCACGCGGCCACCCCAAGCCCAACCAATCCGAAAGCGCCACCGGGGCCAGCAATATCAACGTTATCACCGACGCCCACGCCTCTCGGCTCAACCACGAAGATCGCCATTGGCTGAACGCCAGCAACGCCCGCTGCGGGTTGCCAAGATGGAAAGCCGAGGCCGAAAGCCCCCCCACCGCAAGGCCGTAACCAATCCCCCAGACCAAAAACGCCTGCACCCCCTGAGGGATCACCACCCCCCAGCCTAGCAAAGCCAAAAAGCCAAAACCCAGTCCTGAAAGCACGGTAAACAAAATTACCGACGGTGCCGGATGCATCAGATCTTCCCCAACACACGGTCCAGCCAGCCGGCAAAGCCCTTCGCCTCGATATCCAGCAACGGCGCCAGCAAACTCGCCTCCGCCCGCCGGTCCTTCACCCTTGGCGGCAGGTATTTATTCGTAGGTCTGGTGCCCATCTCGGGCATCAGATCATAGCCCCCCCGCGCCGCCACCAGTTTGGACACCTTGCTGTCCGGGTCGGCAAAATCACCAAAATGCCGGGCATTGGTGGGGCAAGTGCGCACACAAGCAGGCTCGCGGTCCTCTTCGGGCAGGTTTTCATTGTAAATCCGGTCCACGCAAAGGGTGCATTTCTTCATCACCCCCGCGTCCTGATCCATCTCGCGCGCGCCATACGGGCAGGCCCAGGCGCAAAGCCCGCAACCGATGCAGGCGCTTTCATTCACCAGCACGATGCCGTCCTCAACCCGCTTGTAACTCGCCCCCGTCGGGCACACCGTCACGCAAGGCGCATCCTCGCAATGCAGGCAGGAACGCGGAAAATTGATGGTTTGTGCAGTCCCGTCAACAGGTTGCACGGCATAGCTGTGAACCCGGTTGAGGAACACCCCCGAAGGCTCTGCGCCATAAGGGTTTTGATCCGACAACGCCACCCCATACCCCTGATCATTCCACCCCTTGCACGCCGTCACACAAGCCTGACACCCCACGCAAGTATCAAGATCAACCACCAGCCCCAGCCGCTTTTCCGTGGCCCCCGGCAACATCGTCATCGCTTGTCCCCCTGCGGCACCACCCGCGAAACCGCAGGAAATGCTGGCTCTGATGCCAACCGCCGCCCCGCATTCTCCACTTTCACCCGCAGATCAAACCACGCCGCCTGCCCTGTCACCGGATCGGAATTGGAATAGCGATGCCCGTCACCCTTGGGTGGCAACAATTCCGAGATCAGATGGTTCAGCAAAAATCCCTCCACCGCCTCGGGGGCCGCCTCGTCCAACGCCCAGGCCGCTTTGCGCTTGCCAATCGCATTCCACGTCCAGACCGTGTTTTCATTCAGCGCCGCCATATGCGCCGCAGGCACCACGATCACCCCGTTGGGCGAGGTCACCCGCGCATAATCGCCCTCGGCAAAGCCGCCCGCCTGCCAAATCTTCGTCGGCAGATAGAGGAAATTCTTCCCCCGGATCTGGCGCAACCACGCGTTCTGCGACCCCCAGCTATGATACATATCCATCGGCCGCTGCGTCAGCGCGTGCAAGGGATAGCCCTCCACCTCATCCCCAAAGGGTGCATACCAAACCGGCAACGGGTCCATCGCCTGCCTTAACCGCGCCCGCAAATGATCGGGCGGCTGCACGAACCCCACCCCCTCTGCCGCCGCCTGAAACCGCCGCATCGGCTCGGACCAGATGCTGAAAAGATAAGGCTGCGGTGTCTCATAGAACGAGGTCGCCACCGCCCAATCCTGATACGCCGCGTTCCACGGCTTGTAGAACGCGGCCTCGGCCGGCACATGCGCCTGATAAAACCCGCCGTTCTCGATATAGGCCGCAATCTGCTCCGGGTTCGCCTCGCCCCGCCCTTCCATATCGCCCTTGGGCCCCCGGAACCCGATCAGCGGCCCCACGCCCGGCCTGCGGATATGGTTCTGGATGTAATCGGCATAGTCGCGGAACTTCGGGCTGCCATCCTCTTTCACCATCGGCGCCAGCCCCAGCCGCGCCCCAAGGTCCAGCAATACCGACTGAAACCCCCGCACATCGCGGTCGGCCTCCACCACCGGCCAGCGGATAGAATCCCCCGCCGCATCCGGCTCGGAAATCGGCCGGTCCAGCAGCGAAATGCAATCGTGCCGCTCCAGATACGTGGTATCCGGCAGGATCAGATCGGCATAGGCCACCATCTCGGATGCATAGGCATCGGAATAGATGATCCGCGGGATCACATATTCGCCGTCCGCGCCCTTGTCCGTCAGCATCGCCATCACCGCCCCCGAATTCATCGACGAATTCCAGGACATGTTGGCCATATACAAAAACAGCGTGTCGATCTTGTACGGATCGCCCGCATGCGCATTGGGGATCACCATATGCATCATGCCATGCGCCGAAAACGGGTTTTCCCAGGTAAACGCCTTGTCAATCCGCGCCGGGCTGCCGTCCTCCTTCAACGCCAGATTCTCCGGCCCCCGCACATAGCCCAGATGCGGGCCGGACAAGGGCTTGCCGGGTGCTGTCACAAAATGCGGCGTCGGGTGCGCTTCCATCGGCTTCGGGTAGGGCGGCTTCATCCGGTAGCCGCCCGGCACTTCCACCGTCCCCAGCACGATCTGCAACAGATGCAACGCGCGGGCGGTCTGAAAGCCGTTGGAATGCGCCGATATCCCCCGCATCGCGTGGAAGCTTACGGGCCGCCCCGGCATCGTTTCATGCTGATTGCCCCGGAAATCCACCCAAGGCTGCGCCAGCTCAATCGCCTCGTCAAACGCCACCCGCGCCAGTTCTGCCGCAAGCTCGCGAATGCGCTGCGCCGCGATCCCCGTCCGCCCCGCCACCGCCTCGGGCGCATATTCCGCCGCCAGATAGCGCTCGGCCATATGCTGAAACACCGTGCGGTTGCCGCCGTAAACCGCCCCCAGATCCGGCTCCACCCCCTTGCCATCCCAGGGTGCAGGCGCGCCCGTGCGCCGATCAATCACAAACGGCTGACTTTCGGCATTCTTCGCGATCATCCCCTTCTCCGGCCCATCCTCCACCACCAGCAACGGCGCGTTGGTAAAGCGCGCGAGATAAGTCAGATCAACGCGCCCCGCCTCCAGCAGGCAATGAATGAGGCTCAGGATCAGCAGCCCATCCGTCCCCGGCGTGATCCCCAGCCAGTCATCCGCCACCGCATTATAGCCGGTGCGGATCGGGTTCACCCCGATCACCCGCGCGCCGCGTGCCTTCAACTTGCCCAGCCCGATCTTGATCGGATTGCTGTCGTGATCCTCCGCCACCCCGAACATCACGAACAGCTTGGTGCGCTCCCAATCGGGCGCGCCAAACTCCCAGAACGCGCCGCCGATGGTATAAATCCCGCCCGCCGCCATGTTCACCGAGCAAAACCCGCCATGCGCCGCATAATTCGGCGTGCCAAACGCCTGCGCCCACCAGCCGGTGAAACTCTGGCTCTGATCGCGCCCGGTAAAGAACGCGAGCTTCTCCGGCGCCGTCTCGCGCAGCGGCTTCATCCAGCTTACCGCCAGCGCCAAAGCCTCATCCCACGAGATCGCCTCAAACGCCCCCGACCCGCGCGGCCCCACCCGCTTCAAGGGCGAGCGCAACCGCGAAGGCGCCGTCACCTGCATGATCCCCGACGCCCCCTTGGCGCACAGCACCCCCTTGTTGATCGGATGATCCCGGTTGCCCTCGATATAGCTGACTTTCCCCGATTTCAGATGCACATCAATGCCGCAGCGGCAGGCGCACATGTAACAGGTGGTCTTGCGGATCTCATCCGAGACCACCGGCGAAAGATCAATCTTCGGCTGCACCGTCATCTACGCCTCGCTTGGCCCGGACGGGCGCTTGCCATCAATCTGTACGGAAGCCTTCCCCGTGGCCAGCCGAAAACCGACACAAGGTTGCAAATACCGGGCCGAAAACAGAATTTCCTCCGCCTCACACACCGATCTCACGCCCCAATATCCTCGCGCGCCAGCGCCACCGATTTCAACACCGCAAAGCACTGCATCCCCGGTGCAAGCCCCATTGCCTCGGCCGAACGCCGGGTAATCCGCACCAACAGCGCCTCCTCCCCCAGCCGCACCTGCACAATTGCCCCCGGCCCCTCGCCGATCCGCACCGCCGCCACCACCACCGGCAGGATGTTCAGCGCCGAAAGCCCCCCGGGCCGCACCAAAGCCAGAATAACCTCATGCGCCGGGATGCGCAGATGCAACACCGCCCCCACCAAAGCCTCCACCCGTGGCAACCAGACCGGCCCCGCCGCGGTTTCCAGCCGGGAAAGCCCATCCGCCTCCTGCGACACCAGCCGCGCCGTGATCACCGAACCCGCCTCGCGCAAGCCCAAAGCCGGGGCCAGTTCCGGGTCGGCCAGAATTCCGGCGGCAGGCCCCGCCCGCCGCACCCGGCCCGCCTCCAGCACCACAATCGTTGTGGCCAGCCGCGCCACTTCCGGCAAAGCATGGCTCACATACAAAACCGGCAACCCCGCCGCATCGCGCAGCCGCTCCAGATAGGGCAGGATCTCGGCCTTGCGCGCGTGATCCAACCCCGCCAAAGGCTCGTCCATCAACAGCATCGCAGGTCGGCTCAACAACGCCCGCCCGATCGCCACCCGCTGTTTTTCGCCCCCCGAAAGCCCCTCGGGCCGCCGCGTCAACAGCGCCTCCAGCCCCAGCAATTCCACCACCTCGCCAAGCCCCAAACCCGACGACTTCCCAGAAAACCACTGCCCATAAAGCAAATTCTGCCGCACATTCAGATGCGGAAACAGCCGCGCCTCCTGAAACACCACCCCCAACCGCCGCTGGTGCGCAGGCCGCACACTCACCACCTCGCCGTTCAGCACCACCCGCGCCTGATCCACCCTGAGCAGCCCCGCCACCGCCTTGATCACCGTGGTCTTGCCCGCGCCCGAACGGCCAAACAGCGCCGTCAACCCGGCCGGAGCCGTGAACCCCACATCCAGATCAAACCCCGGATAGCGGTGCTGCAACGCCACTTCCAGCATCACCGCCCCCCGACCCGGCGCTGCGCCAGCCGCGCCAGCCATTCCGAAGCCACCAGCGCCAGCACCGCCAGCCCCACCGCAATCAACGTCAGCCGCGCCGCCGCCCCCTCGCCCCCCGGCACCTGCAAAAACCCGTATATCGCCGAAGGCAGCGTCTGCGTCTCGCCCGGTATCGCCGCGACAAAAGTGATCGTCGCGCCAAATTCCCCCATCGCCTTGGCAAACGCCAACACCACCCCGGCAATCACCCCGGGCAGCATCAACGGCAGCGTCACCGTCAAAAACACCCACGCCCTTGATGCCCCCAGCGTCGCCGCCGCCTCCTCCAGCCCCTGATCCACCGCCTCAATGGAAAGCCGGATCGCCCGCACCATCAACGGAAACGCCATCACCCCTGCCGCCACCGCAGCCCCGGTCCAGCGAAACGCAATCACGATCCCCAGCACCTCGTCCATCCAGCCGCCAACCCAACCCTTGCGCCCGAAGGTCAGCAACAACAGATACCCGGTCACCACCGGCGGCAATATCAACGGCAGATGCACCAGCACATTCAGCACCCCGTGCCCCCAGAACCGCTTGCGCGCCAAGACATACGCCACCACAATCCCCAGCGGCAGGCTGACCACCACCGCCCAGAACGACACGCGCAGCGACAAGGCCACCGCACTCCACTCCGCCGCTGTCAGCGCCTCAAACATCCGCTATTCCAGAACCTTGAACCCCTGCGCCTCGAACACCGCCCGCGCCGCCCGCAAAGCCGCCATGAACCCCTCCGCCTCAGGCCCAGCTTGCGCCATCACCGCCACCGGATACACAATCGGCGCATGGCTCGCCTCGGGAAACACCCCCAAAACCTGCACCCGCGCCTCCGCCACCGCGTCCGAACCGTACACCACCCCCAGCGCCGCCTCGCCCCGCGCCACCAGCGCCAGCGCCTGCCGCACGTTCTCGACCTGCACCACCTGCGGCTCCACCTGACGCCAAACCCCCAAAGCACTCAGCGCCTGCTTGCCATATTGCCCCGCAGGCACCGCATCCACCAACCCCATGGCCAGCTTTCCCTCCCCCAACAGCGCCACCACATCAAAGCCTTTCGCCACCCGGCCCGCCGTCCCCACCAAAACCAGCGAGTTGCCCAGCAAATCGCGCCGCGTCCCCGCCCGGATCAACCCCGCACCCTCCACCACATCCATCCACTCCGGTGCCGCCGAGATAAATATATCAGCAGGCGCCCCCGCCACGATCTGCTGCGCCAGCGCTGCCGAGCCACCATAGGCCACCACCACCTCGTGGCCACTCGCAGCCTCATACCCCGCCACCACCTGATCCAGCGCCGTCTGCACCGAAGATGCGGCAAACACCGTCACGGTGTCGGCCTGCGCCGCCCCGCAAAACAACAGCAAAGCCAGAACCCTCACGCCAACCCCTCCATTGCCCGCACCGCCGCCGCCTCGCGCGCTATCCAGCGTTCTTCCTGCGCCGCCACGATCCATGCCGTCACCGCGCCACCCGCGTCAATCCGCAAAGCCCCCGCCGCATTGGCCACGCTGTCCAGCCGCACCCCGCACCACGACATCCCCTCCAGCACCGCCGCCCGGATCCCGGCATCATTCTCACCGATCCCCCCAGTGAAGGCCATAGCATCCACCCCCCCCATCGCTGCCATCATGCTGCCCGCATGCCGCTGCACCCAATAGGCAAAATGCGCCCGCGCAAACCGCCCCGCCTCCGTCCCCTGCAATTCCCGCATATCAGGACTGCCGCCAAGGCCCAACAAACCGGACGCCGCGTTCAGTATCCGCCCCGCCCCTGCCACCCCATGCACCGCCGCCAGCCGCAGCACCGCATTGCCGTCAATCCCGCCTGCCCGGGTGCCCATCGTCAGCCCGTCCAGCGGCGAATACCCCATCGTCGTCGCCACCGACCGCCCCTCCAGCACCGCACAAAGCGACGCCCCGTTGCCCAAATGCAGCGCCAAAAGCCGCTTCGGCAAACCCGCCCCCATCAACCCCGGCAACCGCGCGGTCAGGCTCGCATAGCTCAACCCGTGAAAGCCGTAACGCCGGATCCCCCGCGCCCGCTCCGCCTCCGGCAACGCATAGGTCACCGCCACCGCAGGATTGGTCGCATGAAACGCAGTGTCAAAACTCGCGTATTGCGCCAGCCCCGGCACCAAAGCCGCCAAAGCCCGGATCGCCGCCAGATTGGCCGGGTTGTGCAACGGCGCCAGCGGCACACAAGCCTCAATCGCCGCCATCACCGCGCCGTCTATCCGGCACGACGCAACCAACGCCGCCGCCCCATGCACCACCCTATGCGCCGCCGCCTCCAGCCGCTCTACCGGCACGCCCGCCACAGCCATCGCGTCAAACACCTGCGCCAAAGCCGCCCCGTGATCATCTGAGCCAATCACCACCTGCCCCGCCAGCAACTCGTGCAGCCCCTCAAACACCGCGTATTTGATCGACGACGACCCCGCGTTGATCACCAGCATCATCCTACATCACCGATTTCAACAGACCGAGGCCCGCCAGCCCCGCCAGCAACACAATGGCAAACCGCCGGAAATCCTGCGGATCGGTGTGCAGAAAATGCCGCCCGCCCGCCCAATTGCCCACAATCACCATCGGCAACGTCAGCAGACTGGCCCACAGCGTATCCATGCTGACCATGCCATGATAGAAATAAAGCGGCGCCGAAAATACATCCAGCAGCGGGAAATATGCCACCAACGTGGCCCGGAACACCGCCGCAGGCATGGTCTGCGCCGCAAAGAACGCGGCGACCGGCAGCCCCGCCATCCCCGGCGCATTCGCCATCCCCGAGATCACCCCCACCGCCAGATTGGCAGGCCCCCGCACCTCGCGCCCCAACCGCCACCCCACCAGCAGCACAAGGCACATCACCAGCACAAACACCGAAATCACCGCCCGCGCCGCATCCACCGGTATCGAGGTCAGCGCCCAAAGCCCCAAAGGCAGGCCCACCGCCGCCCCCGCCAGCAGATACCACACCCGCGCCCAATCCACATCGCGCCCCACCCCGCGCCACGCCTGCGCCGACATCACCGCCTCGCACAGCATCACAACCGCCACGAAATTCAACGGATTGCCCACCAGCCCCGACGCCGCCACCACCATCGCCGAAAAGCCGAACCCCGAATAGCCGCGCACGAAAGCCGCCACCAGTATAGCCGCCGCCATAAAGGCAGCGGCCCCAAGCCCCATGTCAAATGGCAGGCTCATATCACCTGTGGCCGCATATCGCCCGGATCAATCCCCGCCACCGCCACCGGCTTTTTCATCGCATCCCGGCGGAACGGCTCGCCCAACTCCTGATTGATCATCGCCTCGATCAGCGTGGTTTTGCCATGCTGCATCTGGTCCACCACCGCCTGCGCCAGCGCCGCCGTCAACTCCTCCATCGTCCGCGCCACCACGCCCTGCAAGCCGCAAGCCCTTGCAATCCCCGCATAAGACACGCCCGGATCCAGTTCGGTGCCGATAAAGTTATCCTCATACCAAAGCGTCGAGTTGCGCTTTTCCGCGCCCCACTGATAATTGCGAAACACCACCATGGTGATCGCAGGCCACTCCGGCCGCCCGATCGCCGTCAACTCGGTCACCGCGATGCCAAACGCGCCGTCGCCGGCAAAACCGATCACCGGCACGTCCGGGCAACCAATCTTGGCCCCCACCACCGAAGGCAAGCCGTAACCGCAAGGCCCGAACAGCCCCGGCGCCAGATACTTTCGCCCCTCTTCAAACGTCGGATAAGCGTTGCCAATCGCACAGTTATTGCCGATATCGCTCGACGTGATTGCATCCTTCGGCAGCGCAGATTGAATGGCCCGCCACGCCATTCTTGGGCTCATCCACTCCGGTTTCGCCGCCCGCGCACGGGCATTCCACGACGTCCCCACATCGTCATCCTCATGGTCCATGCTCGACAAAGCCTGCGCCCAGGCCGATTTCGTTTGCGAAATCACCCCCATCCGCGCTTTGTCGACATCGCGCGCCGCAAGCCGGGCCAGAATGCCCTCGGCCACCTTTTTCGCATCCCCGACAATGCCGACCGTCACCTTCTTGGTCAGCCCGATCCGCGCGGGATTGATATCGACCTGAATGATCTTTGCCGCCTTCGGCCAGTAATCCAACCCATAGCCCGGCAGGGTCGAGAACGGGTTCAGGCGCGTGCCCAGCGCCAACACCACATCGGCCCCCGAAATCAACTCCATCGCCGCCTTCGACCCGTTATAGCCCAAGGGCCCGACAAACAGCGGATGCGATCCCGGAAACGCATCATTGTGCTGATAGCCCACGCACACCGGCGCCGTCAGCCGTTCGGCCAGCGCCATCGCGGCCGCAATGGCCCCGCCCAGCACAACCCCCGCGCCGTTCAGAATGACCGGGTTCTTCGCCGACCCCAGCAAAGCCGCCGCCGCAGCCAGCGCCTCTTCGCCGCCCGAAGGCCGCTCGAACTCCACGACCAGCGGCAGTTCGATGTCGATGACCTGCGTCCAGAAATCCCGTGGCACGTTGATCTGGGCGGGGGCACTGGCGCGCCGCGCATTCACGATCACCCGGTTCAAGACCTCGGCCATCCGCGACGGATCGCGCACCTCTTCCTGATAGCACACCATGTCCTTGAACAGCGCCATCTGCTCCACTTCCTGAAACCCGCCCATGCCGATGGTCTTGTTGGCGGCCTGCGGTGTCACCAGCACCAGGGGCGTGTGGTTCCAATAGGCCGTCTTGACCGCCGTGACAAAGTTGGTGATCCCCGGCCCGTTCTGCGCGATCATCATGCACATCTTGCCTGATGCGCGGGTGAACCCATCCGCCATCATGCCGCCCGACCCTTCATGGGCACAGTCCCAGAACGTGATCCCCGCCTTGGGAAAGTAATCCGAGATCGGCATGAAGGCCGAGCCGATGATGCCGAACACATGCTCGATCCCGTGCATTTGAAGGGTTTTGACAAAGGCTTCTTCGGTGGTCATCTTCATGGGTCGCACTCCTATGGGTTGGCCCCTTCTAACCCCGGCGCCGCAAGGCTCTTAGGGCCAGCACACCTGCCTGGATAGGTCCAGATTTCCAAGGCCCGTGCGTAAAGGCGCTTTAGGTGCAACCCAGGTGGTTTGCCGGTCGCCTGCTATCCGTTAACCAACCGCCGCTCGGCTGCGGCAATGCGGGCAATGCCCTCGGGGATCTTGGGCGCTGCAATCGAGCCATAGCCCAGCCGGTAATGCACCCGGTCCTGTCGCGCCGGATCGAAAAATGTGCGTCCCGGCTCGATCAGCACACCGTCCCCGCGCAGTTCGGCGGCCAGAACCTCAGTGTCCACCCGTGCCCGCATCCAATAGCTCGACCCGCCAAAACCGCCCTGGCCTGCGACCTGCAACCCATTGAACAAAATGGCTTCTTCCATGACCTGACGACGGCGCTTGAAGGCGCCGCGCATCCTGTTGACCATGGCGTCGTAATGCCCAAGGCTCAGGAAATAGGCCATGGTGCGCTGAATATGCCCGGGCGGATGGCGCAGGCTCATCAGGCGCAGGGCGCGCGCCTCCCGGATGAAGCTTGGCGGCCCCACCAGATATCCCAGCCGCATCCCCGGAAAGACCGATTTCGAAAAGCTCCCGGCATAGACGACCCGACCCTCGGCATCCAGCGACTTCAGCGCCGGAGAGACCGGTTTCAGAAAGGACATCTCGAATTCGTAATCGTCCTCGACGACGATAAACCCTTGGCTTTCAGCGGCTTGCAACAGGGCAAGGCGCCGATCCAAGGGCATGGTCGCATTGGTCGGGCATTGATGCGAGGCCGTGGTAAAGACCACATCCACGCCGCGCGGCAAAGCATCCGGCGGCAGGCCCTTGGCATCAACATCGACCGGCAGAACCTGCGTGCCAGAGGCGTCCAGAATGGCCCGCAGCCCGGAATAGCCCGGATTTTCGATCACCGCGCGCCGCCCCGGCCCAAGCAGGCAGGTGGCCGTAATCCACAAGGCGTTCTGCGCGCCCAGCGTCAGCAGAACCTCATCCTCCCGCGCGGCGATCCCCCGGCGCGGCAGGATCTGGCGCAGCACATGGTCGATCAGCAACGGATCGTCCCGCTCATAGTAATCCGAGGTCATTGCGGTAAAATCCCGCCGGCCCAGGGCGCGCACC
>JANNAV010000230.1:0-2455 GCA_031384695.1 Paracoccaceae bacterium | reverse complement strand
GTTCAGAAATGCCACTTCACCCAGATCGCGGAATTGCTTGGTCACCCAAAGCCCTACATCGGTGGCCCCGGCGATCAAGGTGGCATCGGGGTGGGCGAGATACCATGCTGCCAACTCATCCGACGAGGTTGGTCTTGCCGCATCGCCGGGGGCTATTTTCGCAAAGATGAAGTTTGGATCGGTTTTCATCCACTCAGGTACGGGCGCGGCCGCTGCCGCCTCCGCCGCGCGGATGATCGGCGCGTAACCGGTGCAGCGGCAGAGGTTGCCCGCCAGCACATCATCGTGGTCGGTACGGCCCTGCAAATGCCCCACCGCCATCGAAACCACGAAACCCGGCGTGCAAAAGCCGCATTGGCTGCCATGATGCGCCACCATCGCGGTTTGCACCGGATGCGGCTCGCCTTCAGGCCCGGCGATGCCTTCGACCGTGCGCACCGCCTTGCCGTCGATCTGCGGCAGAAACAGGATGCAGGCGTTCAAGGCCCGCGCGCCCGACGCATCCGTCACCATCACCGTGCAGGCGCCGCAATCACCCTCGTTGCAGCCTTCCTTGGTGCCACAAAGCCCCCGCGTCTCGCGCAGCCAATCCAGCAGCGTCCGCGTGGGCGGCTCGCCCGTCACGCGCACCGGCGCTCCGTTCAACAGAAACGCGATCCCGGCCATGTCATACCCTGCCGCGGTCTCCCCGTTTCAGGCTTTGTGCGTGGCCGCCCGATGCGGCGTAAAGCGGGCCACGCGCCCTTTGACAACTCGCGGGTTTCGCACCCGGCTTCTCCCCATGATCAAGACTGCCCGCAAAGATTCTGTCCAGCATTACCTTTCGGATATTCTTGGAAGCAGTTTCGCCTTTTGCCGAAGAAAGCCGCAGCCTTTCGCTGGCCGCGCCGTTTCGCTAAGCTGCCCGCATGTCCAGCGCCCCCCGATTCATCCACCTGCGCGTCCACACCGAACACTCGCTGCTCGAAGGCGCGGTGCCCGTCAAATCGCTGATCAAGCTGTGCGTCAAGGCCCGGATGCCTGCCGTCGCCGTCACCGACACCAACAACATGTTCGCAGCCCTCGAATTTTCCGTCACCGCCGCCGAGGACGGCGTGCAGCCCATCGTCGGCTGCCAGATCAGCCTTGCCTATGACCCAACCGCGCCGGGCGAAAAGCTGCGCGCCCCCGCCCCCATCGTGCTGTTGGCGCAGAACGAGGCGGGCTACATGAACCTGATGAAGCTGAACTCCGCCCTTTATATCGGGAAAGGCGGGCAGCTTCCACAGGTGACGCTGGCCGAGTTGCAGACCTATAACGCGGGCCTGATCTGTCTGACCGGCGGCCCCGATGGCCCGCTTGGCCGCCTGTTGCAAGCAGGACAAGCCCCCAAGGCCCGCGCCCTGCTGGAACGCCTTGCCGCCACCTACTCCGACCGGCTTTATGTGGAACTTCAGCGCCACCCCGGCCCCGGTGGCCGCCTGCCCGAGGCCGAGGCGCTGTCTGAACAGGGCCATGTCGAGATGGCCTATGCGCTGGCGCTGCCGCTGGTGGCCACCAACGATGTTTACTTCCCGAAAACCGAGATGTTTGAGGCGCATGATGCGCTGATCTGCATCGCCGAGGGGGCCTATGTCGATCAGCAGGCCCCCCGCCGCCGCCTGACCCCGCAGCATTATTTCAAATCCGAAGCCGAGATGGCGGCACTGTTTGCCGATCTGCCCGAGGCGCTGGAAAACACTGTTGAGATCGCCCGCCGCTGCGCCTTTGCCGCCTTCAAGAGAAAGCCGATCCTGCCGGTTTTCGCCGCCGACGAGGTGAACGAGTTGCGCCGTCAGGCCAATGAGGGCTTGCAGGCGCGCCTCGCCATCATCCCGCATGCCGTCACCCCCGCCGAATACCAGTCCCGCCTCGATTTCGAACTTGATGTGATCGAGCAGATGGGCTTTCCCGGCTATTTCCTGATCGTCGCCGATTTCATCCAATGGGCCAAGAAACAGGGCATCCCCGTCGGCCCCGGTCGTGGTTCGGGCGCGGGCAGCCTCGTGGCCTTTGCGCTGACCATCACCGATCTTGATCCCTTGCGCTATGCCCTGCTGTTCGAACGCTTCCTGAACCCCGAGCGGGTTTCCATGCCCGATTTCGATATCGACTTCTGCATGGACCGGCGTGAAGAGGTGATCCAATACGTGCAGGCCAAGTATGGCCGCGATAAAGTCGGCCAGATCATCACCTTCGGCGCTTTGCTGTCCAAAGCCTGCGTGCGCGATGTGGGGCGCGTTTTGCAGATGCCCTATATGCAGGTAGACCGTCTGTCGAAGATGATCCCCCTTGAGGGGGTGAAGCCGGTGTCGATCACCAAGGCGCTGGCCGACGAGCCGCGCCTGCGCGAGGCCGCCAAGGAAGAGGTCGTCGCCCGCCTGCTGAAATACGGCCAGCAGATCGAGGGGCTGTTGCGCAACGCCTCCACCCATGC
>JANNAV010000220.1:0-18324 GCA_031384695.1 Paracoccaceae bacterium | reverse complement strand
TTCACGACCAAGCCAGTGACGATCCAACCACCGTCACCGTCCGGCAAGTTCAAGGTGCCGGACGGTGCCTCCTTTGTCGCATGGGAGGCTGGAATAGTCATAAGACAAGCATGTTGCGTACAATCGGTTTCACCCGATTGTACGCAACACGCAACATTCCCAAGCTGATCTTGTCCTGGATTTCCTTCAATCTGAATCAGATTGAAGGAAATCCGCTTTAACCCGCAGCCTCCCACCCGTTGCGGATATGGGCATACCCCTCGCGGTAAACCGCCTCGGGGCTTTCGGCAAAATCGCGCCAAACCTTGGTGGCGGCGGCCAGCGCAGGCAGGCCGCGCCCAAAGGCTTCAATCGTCAGCCAGCCGTCATAGCCAGACCCACGAATAGCCCTAAACGTCTGATCCCAAGGGATATTCCCCCGCCCCGGCACCCCCCGGTCGTTCTCGGAGATATGCACATGCACGATGTTGCGCAGGTTATCGGTGAAGGCCGCAATCGGATCGGCCTCCTCGATATTGCTGTGAAAGGTGTCATACATCGCCCGGATATTGGGGTGGCCAATGGCATCGACATGCGCCGAAAGCCCCGCCATGGTGTTCACCAGATAGCACTCAAACCGGTTCAGCGCCTCCAACCCTATCGTCACCCCGCGCAGCCCCGCATGATCGCCGATCAACCGCTGCGACCCCACCGACCGGGCAAACTCCTCCGCCGTGGGCCCGCTGCCCGAGAACAGCCCCAGCGTCGAATGCAACGGCCCCGAAAGCGTATCCGCCCCCAAAGCCTTCGCACAATCAATGACATAGCGCATATGCGCCACCCCCGCTGCCCGCGCCGCGGTATCACCGATCAGGTTCATCGACGCATCGCCCATCGCCGCCACCGCAGTGCGCGCAAGGCCGATCTCGTCCAGCAGATCGCCCAGCCGGGCATAGTGATCCGGCTCCCCCTCAAAGATCGGCACTTCCACGCCGTCAAAGCCTACCGCCTTGATATCACCCAACAAAGCCGCATGTTCCTGCGTCACATGGGTGGTCCACAGAAACATGCACATGCCGATCCGCATGCTCACAGCCCCATCAGCCGCTTCAACAGCGCCTTGTCGGTGCCACCGCCCGCGAAATCATCAAACGCCCGTTCAGTCACCCGGATGATGTGATTGTTGATGAACGGCGCCCCCTCTGCCGCGCCATCTTCGGGGTGTTTCAGGCAGCATTCCCACTCCATCACCGCCCAGCGGTCATAGCCATACTGCGCCAGTTTCGAGAAGATGCCGACAAAATCCACCTGCCCGTCGCCAAGGCTGCGAAACCGCGCCGCCCGGTTCATCCAAGGTTGATAGCCGGAGTAAACCCCCTGCCGCCCCGTCGGGTTGAACTCGGCATCCTTCACATGAAAGGCTGCGATCCGGCTGTGATAGATATCGATAAATGCAAGGTAATCAAGCTGTTGCAGCAGGAAATGCGAAGGGTCATAGTTGATCGTGCACCGTTTGTGCCCGCCCACCGCATCCAGAAACATCTCGAACGTCGCCCCGTCGAACACGTCCTCACCGGGATGAATCTCATAGGCCAGATCAACGCCTGCGTCCTCATACGCATCCAGAATCGGCCGCCAGCGCCGCCCCAACTCGGCAAAAGCCTCGTCAATCAGCCCCGCCGGGCGCTGTGGCCAGGGATAAAGATACGGGAAGGCCAGCGACCCGGTAAAGCTGACCGAGGCCAGAAGCCCCAGATTGGCCGACGCCTTCGCCGCCAGATGCATCTGATCCACCGCCCAGGCCTGCCGCGCCGCCGGGTTGCCATGCACCGAGGCCGGCGCAAACCCGTCGAACTGCGCGTCATAAGCCGGGTTCACCGCCACCAACTGCCCCTGCAAATGCGTCGAAAGCTCGGTTATCTCCACCCCCGCCGCCGCACAAACGCCCTTCACCTCGTCACAATAGCCTTTCGACGTCGCCGCCTGCTTCAGATCGAACAACCGCCCGTCCCAACTGGGCATCTGAATGCCGCGAAACCCCAGATCGCCCGCCCATCCGGCAATCGCCGCAAGGCTGTTGTAGGGGGCCTGATCCCCCACGAACTGCGCCAGAAAAATCCCCGGCCCCTTCATCGTCGCTGCCATTTTCATCTCCCCGATAGCTTGCCGGCCCACCTCAGGCCCATGGTTTAGCCGAGTGGTTCACAGGTGCGGGTGGTTCGTCAAGCTGGTATTACCAAATTATTTTCACGCACAGCCCGCGCCCTGAACGTTTCCGGCGAATTATCGTATAAAAATGCGTGCTTTACCAAGTAACCTGGCGTTTCCCCGTCGCATCTTGCGTCAACAATAACTTTGCGCTAACAGTGAAATGGAACAATCTGGTCCAACCAGATCACAGAATTCACACAGCCACCTCTCCTACACCGAGGGCTGGTCACAGGCAAAACAGGGGGATACCATGCATCTTTCAACCCACAACTGGATGCGCGCCGAACCGCTTGAGGTTACGCTGCGGCGGATCAAGAAGTATGGCTACGAGTCGATCGAGATTTCCGGCGAGCCGCAGCAGTACAAGGTCAAGGAAACCCGCGCTTTGCTCAAGGAACACGGCATCCGTTGCTGGGGCGCCGTGACCCTGACGCTGGGCGAACGCAATCTGGCCGCCAAAGACGAAGGGCAGCGCGCCCGCTCGGTCGATTATGTGAAATCGGTGCTGACGATGGTGTCGGAACTGGAAGGTCAGATCATCACGCTGGTGCCGGCCACGGTGGGCAAGGTGGTGCCCGATGCGACTGAGGAGGAGGAATGGAAATGGGTGGTCGAGGCCACGAAAGAATGCTTTGCCCATGCCCAGAAGGTGGGCGTCAGGGTGGCCATTGAACCCCTGAACCGCTTCGAGACCTACTTTTTCAACCGCGCGGCGCAGGCCCTCGCCCTCGCCGATGCCGTCCACCCCGATTGCGGCGTCTGCCTTGATGCCTATCACCTCAACATGGAGGAATCGAACATCCACGACGCCATCCGCCTCGCGGGCAAGCGGTTGTTCGATTTCCACGTCGCCGATAACAACCGCTTTGCCGCCGGTCTTGGCCATCTGGACTGGAAGGCCATCATCGCCACCCTGCGCGAAATCGGCTATGATGGCGCGCTGACCAACGAATTTGTGGCCCCGGTTGATCGCACCCCCGCCGCGATCTATCCCGATATGGTGGAACGCAACCCGGTGGATATTTCCCCCGAACAGTTGAAATTCATTCAAGACCACGGCTCGTCGGTGCTGACCGAGAAATTCTACGATGCCCAGATGCGCATCACCGCAGAAACCCTTTTGCCGCTGATCAGATAGCGCATCAGAAAGGACACGCGGATGCGCATCAAAAGCGTTCAGGCATGGTGGGTGTCCATTCCCATCGAAACCGCCCGCCAGCATCGCAGCGATTTCGGCACGCTGACCACCTTTGATGCCGCAATCCTGCGGATTGAAACCGAAGATGGGCTAGTCGGCTGGGGCGAGGGCAAGAACGCCGCAGGCTCGGCCGGGCAGTATGGCGCGCTGGTGCATATGCTGAACCACGAAATCGCCCCCCAACTGATCGGTCTGAACGCGGGCGATATCACCCCCATCTGGGAGATGCTGTACAACGGCGTGCGCGCGGGGCAAGCGGCGCGCGCGGGCCACGCGATGCCGCATATCGCCCGGCGCGGCCTGACTGTCGCCGCCATCAGCGCCATCGATATCGCACTTTGGGATATTCTGGGCAAGCACCTGAACCATCCGGTCTGGCAACTTCTAGGGGGCCGCAAAGCCGACCGTCTGCCCGCCTATGCCTCGGGCGGCTGGGCCAATGCCGCCGAAATTGGCGCGCAGTTGCAAAGCTATATCGACATCGGCGGCTTTCGCGCGGTGAAAATGCGCGTGGGGTCGATGGACGGTGCGGCGCATGTTTCCGCCGCCCGCGTGCGCGCCGCCCGCGCTGCCCTTGGCCCCGGCATTGAAATCGCGGTTGATGCGCATGGCACCTATACCGTCGGCGAGGCCAAACGCTTTGCCCATCTGGTGCGCGATTGCGATCTGGCATGGTTCGAGGAGCCGGTGATTGCCGATGACAAACCCGGTATGGCCGAGGTGCGGGCCGCCGCCACTATGCCGATTGCCGCCGGCGAATCCGAAGCCACCCGCTTTGCCTTCCGCGATCTGGCGATGGGCGCTTGCGTCGATATCTTCCAACCCGACCCCGCCTTTTGCGGCGGCATCACCGAGGCCCTGCGCATCGCCAGCCTCGCGTCCAGCTTCAATTTGCGCTTTGCCCCCCACCTCTGGGCTGGCGCGCCGTGCTTTTTCGCGGGCCTGCACCTCTGCGCCGCCTCTCCCGCCAGCTTTACCGTCGAATACTCCTGCGGTGCCAACCCGATGATCCACAACCTGATCGAAGGCACGATTGCCGCCGCCGATGGCATGATCGCCATCCCCGATGGACCGGGCCTTGGTTTTTCGATATCGGAAGCTTTCCTGAAAGCGCATGTAAAGAAAAGTTGAAGGCATGTCCGACAAGAACCTGCTCCCCGAATTGGCCGCGTTTCTCTACGCCTCGTCCAGCGCGGAGTCGGGCCGCACCCCCTCGGAACGCGAATTGGCCGAACATTTCGCCGTCAGCCGGGGCCAGATCCGCGAGGCGCTGGCCATCCTTGAGGCGATGCAGATCGTGGAACGCCGCGCCAAATCCGGCATTTTCCTGACCACCCGCACCGCCTCCGTGGAGGCGCTGGCGCTGTTTGCCAAGGCGGGCCTGCCGCTTGATCCGATCCAGATTTACGAGGCGGTGGAACTGCGCAAAATCCACGAGATCAAGGCCGCCGAACTGGCCAGCCTGCGCGCCACCGATGAAAATTTCTCCCGCCTGCGGGAGATTCTGGCAAGCTCGGAACGCCGCCTTGCCGCAAACGAACCCCTCGCCGAGGAAGACCGCGATTTTCATCTGGAGATCGTGCGCGCCACGCAGAATACCGTGTTTTTCCGCGTCTGCAGCGTCTACTATGCGATGGGAGAGCGCCGCCTGCCGATCTATTTTGCCGATCCCGAACGTGGCCAGCGCAGCCATGCCGAGCATTTGCAGATCTATGACGCCATGTTCAAACGCGATGCAAACCTTGCGCAGGCCCTGATGAGCACCCATCTTCAGGGTGTGGAAGGATACTGGAAGGGCTTGATAACAGGCCATAAATCCAAGGAATAGCTGTGGCGCAGATCTTTTCCACCCACCCGCTGCACCCCGATGTAACGCTACGTCTGCAAGCGGCGGGTGATTACCGCGTGGCCTCCGCCCCCACCGCCGCCGCCATCATGGCCGAAGGGCGGGGCGCCGCCGTGCTGATCGTGCGCGCCCCTGTCCCGCCCGCCTATTTCGCCCAAGCCCCCGCCTTGCGCGCCGCTGTCCGCCACGGTGCGGGCCTCGATATGATCCCGATGCAGGCTGCCACCGAAGCTGGTGTTCTGGTCGCCAATGTGCCCGGCGCCAATGCCTCCACCGTCGCCGAACACGCCTTTTTCGCCGCCATCGGCCTTTTGCGCCAGTTTCGCGCGATGGACACCACCCTGCGTCAGCACGGTTGGAACGCGGGCCGCGCTTTCGCCGATCACGGCGCCGATCTGGCCGGAAAACGCCTTGGCATCCTCGGCTTCGGCAACATCGGTCAGGCCCTGCACCGCATCGCCGCAGGCTTTGGCATGCAGGTTACCGCCACCACCCGCCGCCCGGAATCGCTGCCGCAAAGCGTGCAGCCCCTGCCCCTCGATACCCTTGTCGCCACCTCGGATGTGCTGGTGCTCTGTTGCCCGCTGACCCCCGAAACCCAAGGCATCCTGAACGCCGCCCGCCTCAAAGCGATGAAACCCACCGCCGTGCTGATCAACGTCGCGCGCGGCCCGATCATCGATACCGAGGCCCTGATCACCGCCCTGCAAAGCCGTCGCATCGCCGGTGCCGCCCTCGATGTGTTCGATACCCAACCCCTGCCCGCCACCAGCCCGCTTTGGGCGCTGGAGAACGTGATCCTCACCCCGCATATGGCCGGGATCACTGAAGACAGCATGCGGCGGATGGGCAACACCGCCGTAGACGAGGCTCTGCGCATCCTGAACGGTGATCTGCCGCTGAACTTCTGCAACCCCGAAGTGGAACCCGCTTACCGCGCGCGGTTTCCCGCCTGATCAAACACCACCACCCGCGCCGCGTTCCAGCCCAGCCGCACCACCTCGTCCACCGCCACCCGCAGCGTTACCGGCACCGTCGCCCGCAGCATCTTGCCCGCCGCCGTCAAAGTGACAATTTTTTCCACCCCATGATTTTCCACATCCGTCACCCGTGCGTCCACCTCAGCCCCCGCCTCCAGATGCAAATCCTCGGGCCGCACGCCGAAAATCAACTCCCGCCCCACCTGCCCGCCCGGATGCGCCAGTGACAGCCCGTCCCCCATATCCGCCCGGCCCCCATGCAACCGCCCGGCCAGCAAATTCATCGCGGGCGAGCCCACCGCACGTGCCACAAAGGTGTTCACCGGATCATTATATATCTCATGCGGCGTGCCCACCTGCACCAGCGCGCCCTTGTTCAGCACGCCGATCCGGTCGCCCATCGACATCGCTTCCACCTGATCATGCGTCACAAATAGGAACGTCTCACCCAGATTCATCTGCAGGTCTTTCAACTCGGCCCGCAGCGATTCGCGCAGCTTGGCATCCAGCGCCGACAGCGGCTCGTCCATCAAGAACACCTTCGGCGTCCGCACAATCGCCCGGCCAATCGACACCCGCTGCATCTCGCCACCAGATAGCTTGTCGGTCTTGCGGTCCAGCAAATGCTCGATCCGCAAGGTCGCTGCCACCCGCGCAACCCGCGCCGCAATCTCGGCCGCAGGCACGGCCCGGATCGGCGATTTCAGTGGGAATTCAAGGTTTTGCCGCACCGTATAGCGCGGATAAAGCGAGTATTGCTGCAACACCAACGCCACATCCCGCTCCGCTGCCCCCCAGCCGCTCACATCCACCCCGTCGATGAACACCTGCCCCGCAGACGGCTTTTCCAGCCCCGCAATCACCCGCAAAATGGTGGTTTTCCCCGCGCCGGTTTCCCCCAGCAGCACGAAAAACTGCCCATCGGCAATCTCAAGGTTCACATCCCGCAACGCCTGCGCCGCGCCAAACGCCTTGCTGACCCCCCTCAGTTCGATATGCGCCATCAGAGCCTGATCCCCAGTGAAGTGCCGCTGTCCGTCTGAAAGAAATGCGCCCGCGCAGGGTCTGCCCGCACAAAGACCCGCGCCCCCGGCCCCGCCACAAACCCCGACCGCGTCCGCGCCCTGAGCGTCGCCGCCCCCAGCCGCAGATCAATGATGTCATGCGATCCCAGCGGTTCGATGATATGCGCCTCGGCTGCGATAAACCCTGCCGTTGGCGTCAAAGCCACCTCCAACGCCTCGGGCCGGATGCCCATCGAAAGCCCCGCTCCCGCAGGCAAAGCCGCCAGTAATACCGCCGGGAAATGAAACCCCTCGCCCGCCCCCGCCATCATCACCCTTGCCGCGGTGCCCTCGCCCGAAACCACCACATCGGCCACATTCATCACCGGGCTGCCGACAAACTGCGCCACGAACAGGTTCACCGGATTGGCATAAACCTCCTCCGGCGCACCCACCTGCTGCAACACCCCCGCATGCATCACCACGATCCGGTCGGCCAGCGCCATCGCCTCGATCTGGTCATGCGTCACATAGATGGTGGTCGAGCCCTGCTCCACATGCAGCCGCTTCAACTCCACCCGCATCTCCTCGCGCAGTTTGGCGTCAAGGCTGCCAATCGGCTCGTCCATCAGCATCGCCTTGGGGTTGCGCACCAAGGCCCGGCCAATCGCAACCCGCTGCAAATCCCCCCCCGCCAGCGCCGAAGGCCTGCGCGCGAGCAGCCCCGATATCTGCAAAACCGCCGCAACCCGGCGAACCGTGGCATCGACCTCGGCCTTGGGCGTGCCCACCGCCCGCAGGGGAAAGGCCATGTTTTCATAAACCGTCAGATGCGGATACAGCGCGAAAGACTGGAACACGAAGGCGATATCCCGTGTTTCCGCCCGCGTGTCCTGCACCGGCACCCCGCCGATCAGAATCTCACCAGAATCTATCGTCTCCAACCCCGCAATCGCGCGCAGAGTGGTGGTCTTGCCGCACCCCGACTGGCCCAGAAACACCACGAACTCACGGTCCTGCACTGTAAGGCTCACGTTATTGATGACGTGGAAGTCACCGAAGTGCTTGTTGATATTGCGCAATTCGATCTGGGTCATTCTTTGGCCTCGGGTGCCGGGATCTTGGTGGTGATCATGAAACTGACCAGCCCCACGATGATGATCGTCATCCCATAGCGGTGCAAAACCTCAACCCAAGGCTGGCACAAGGCCACGATGCCAAAGATCATCACCGTCTGCGCCAGCGGGATCAGCCAACGCTGGTTCAACCCACGAAAGCTCATTTGCGGATCGCCCCGAATGACATGCCGCGCAGCAGATGGTTGCGCAGCAGGAAAGTGAATATCGCCACCGGCAGCAAAAACAGGAAGGTGCCCGACGCGATCACCGTCCAGTCCGGCAGGCCCGATCCCACCTGGCTGGGAATATAAGGTGGTGCCGTCTGCGCCTTCTTGTTGGTCATGATCAGCGCGAATGCGTATTCATTCCAAGCGGTTATGAAACAAAACACCGCCGTCGCGGCAATTCCCGTCGCGGCCTCGGGCAGCACGATCTTGAAAAACGCCTGCATCCGCGTGTAGCCGTCCACCAGCGCCGCATCCTCGTATTCCTTGGGGATCTCGTCGATGAACCCCTTCATCAGCCACACCGAAAAACTCAGGTTGAACGCGGTGTATAGGATGATCAGCCCCAGATGGCTGTCGTTCAACCCCACCACCCGGTACATCAGGTACATCGGAATCGCCACCACCACCGGCGGCAGCATCCGGGTGGACAGGATGAAAAACAGCCAGTCATCCTCGCCCTTCACCTTGAACCGCGAAAAGCCGTAAGCCGTGATCGTGCCCATCGAAACCGCCAGCACCGTCGAGGTGATGGCGATGATCAGGCTGTTGATGAACCGGCTGGGATAGCCCGAGGGCTGCACCAGCCCCTTGCCCGACCGCACGATCTTTTCGCCGCCATCAAACACCATCTGCTCCCACCAGGGGGCGGCGTTGTACACCTCTTCGGTAGGTGCCGTGCGCAACTGGCTGCGCTTGGTGAACAGCTTGACGAAGGGCGAAATTTCGGGCTGGAAAAACACCGTCGGCGGCACCGTGGTGGCAAGGTTTCTCGGCTTGAACGCCGTGGCGGTGATCCAGAAAATCGGCGTCAGAAACACCAGCAGCACCAGCAGCACCGTCACAACCGCGGCCCGGTGGCGGAACACTTCGCCGGTTGTGCGAACGGCGGCCATCCTAGCGCTCCTTCACTTTATTGAGGTATTTGATGTAGATATTGGTGATCGCCAGCACCATCACCAGCACGATATAGGCCAGCGCCGAACTCATCCCCGTCTGCCACTCCTGAAACGCCATCTTGTAAAGCCGGATCGAGATCACCTCAGTCGTCGGCTGACTGGCCAGAATATAGGCCAGATCAAAGGTCTTGAACGCCTCCATGGTGCGGAAAATGATCGCAATCATCAGGATCGGCGCCACCAGCGGCAGGGTGATGCGGAAAAACGTATACATCCCGCCTGCCCGGTCAATCGCCGCCGCCTCATAGAGATGCTTCGGCACCGCCGAAAGCCCCGCCAGCGACAAAAGCATCACAAACGGCGACCACATCCAGATATCCGCCAGCGCAATCGCATAAAGTGCCACCTTCGGATCGGCCAGCCACTCGAACTTATCAAGCCCCAGCGCATAGTTGATGATCCCGAAACTCGGATCATACAGCAGCTTCCAAAACAGGCCGACCACCGCCATCGACAGCATCATCGGCAGCATCAAAAGCGTGGTCAGCAGTCCCTTGAACGGAATTTCCCGGTTCAGAAGCATCGCAATGCCAAACCCCACAATCACCTGCCCCGTCACCGAAATCACCACATATTTCGCGGTAATGGTAAAGTTGCGCCAGATGTTCGGATCGGCCAGCAGCGTGCGGTAATTGTCCAGCCCCACAAAATTGGCGGGCGCATTGGTCGAGGCGCGAAAATCGGTGAACGAATAGCCAAGCGAATACAAAAGCGGGAAAATATTGAACACGATCAAGAAGATGATCGTGGGAATGATGAACAGATTGCGGATCGAAAGGTCGCTCAATCCGCGCGCCCGAGGGCTGCCGCCCGGTGTCAATTGCTGTGCCAACCCGGCCTCCGCAAGCGTTCAGGGATGAAAAAGGGGGGCGAACATCGCCCCCCAAGCTGCCGCCAGCGGGAGTTTACTGGCCGCGTCCGTACTTTGCGAATGTGGCGGCCCAATCGGCGGCCAGCCCATCCAGAACCTCTTTCGACGTGCCCTCACCGCCCACGATGTGCGGGTAGATGCGGTTGTTCAACTGGCCCAGCAACTCGGCAAACTCCGGCACCGCCCAGAAGTCCTTGACGATGAACATCGTCTGATAGAAGGCCTCGTTATAGGGTGTCGCGTTGCGAAACTCAGGGCTCTCCAGCACCTTGGCAGAGGCGGTATACCCCCCCAGTTCGGCCCAGCGCTTTTGCGTTTCGTCCTTGATGAACCACTTGAGGAACTTCATCGATTCCTCTTGCTTTTCACTATAGGCCACCACCGAAATCCCCTGTCCGCCAAGGGCTGCAAAACGGTCACCGCTTGGACCTGCCGGGTTGGCGAAAAAGCCGGTATTGGCGGCGTTCGGGTTGGTCGCCTCGTTCAACAGCGCCGGGAAAAAGGCGAAATAGTTCATCGACATCGCCGCCAGGTTCTCGGTAATCGCCTGATTGTTCTCCACAAAGAACGCCTTGGACCATCCCGGAGGGGTAAAGCCATACAACTCGCGGTACGCATCCAGCGCCGCAATCGCCTTGTCAGAATTCACGATCCCATCCACCTTGAAGCTGACCGGATCGCCCAGTTCGGCCCCGAACGAGAACAGCGCGTTCTCGAACCCCATCGCCATCGCGTCATAGGAATTGTCGGTGTAGATCGCCACGCCGTAGCGGCCCTGATCGGGGCGGTGGAAGAACTCGGCGATATCGCGCAACTGCTTCCAATCCACCGGCACCGCCAGCGGATAGCCATACTTGGCCGCGAACGCCGCCATCTCGGCCGGATCCTCGAACCAGTCCTTGCGGTAAGACCAGCCAACCGCATCGCCCTCAGCCGGAATAGCCCAGTATTTGCCCGAAGCACCGGGGTACTCGGCATAGTATTTCACGGTGGCGGGCGCCATGATCTCGCCCACCTTGTTGTCATTGAAAAACTGCGTCAGATCAACGTAATGCCCGGCCTCCGAGGCCGCGCCAAGCCACTGGCTGTCGCCCACGATCATATCATAGGCCTGTCCCTTGGCGTTGAATTCGGTAAAGGCTTTGGTCTGGAAATCCGACCATGGCGTGGTTTCCACCGTCACCACCACCCCGGTTTCGGCCTCGTATTCGTTCACCAGCTCCTGCAGATAGTTGGCCGGATCCCATTCGGCCCAAAAGATCGTCAACTCTTGGGCATAGCTCGCCGAACTGGCCAAAGCCGAAAACCCGATCCCAGCAAGCACCCCCGCCACTTTACTGCGCATGTGTATACCTCCCATTCATGCATCGCCTCCGATCAGGCCATCCCAGGCAGTTTGGCCAATCTGATACCGTCAACTGGTATTACCAAATGGCAAAGTCCGTCAAGGCCATACTTTCACCCACCGCGCAAAAACTCTGTGCCTGCATGGAAGGCGGCCTACCCTGAACCCGATTATTACCTCACATATTCATAGTATTACAGCCTTTCTACCGCTCCCCCCACGCCCACCATCCGCAATATCCGCCCTTGCATAACTGGTCCAACCAGATAGGCTTGCAGCAACCCTACCGATCCCAGCGCGGAGCCCTGCCATTGCCCCAAATTCTCTGTGTCGGCACCTGCGATACCAAAGGCGCGGAACTCGCCTTTCTCTGCGCCACCCTGCGCCTGCACCACGCCGATGTGCGGCTGGCCGATGTCGGCACCCAAAGCCCCGCTGGCCTCGCCGATTTTCCCGCCAGCCTGATCGCCGCCCATCACCCCGACGGGGCGGCGGCCGTGCTTGGCCAAACCGACCGGGGCCGCGCGGTGGCGGCGATGGCCACGGCCTTTGCGCGGTTCCTGCCCGGCCTGCCCGATATCGCGGGTGTCATCGGCATCGGCGGCGGCGGAGGTACGTCCATCATCACCGCGGGCCTGCGCCAACTGCCCTACGGCCTGCCCAAGATCATGGTCACCACCCTCGCCTCGGGCGATACCGCCCCCTATGTCGGCATCTCCGATCTGATCCTGGTCCCCGCCATCACCGATTTCGCAGGCCTCAACCGCCTCAACCGGGTGATCCTGCACAACGCAGCCCAGGCCCTTCTCGGCATGGTCGCCAATCCTGCACCCAGAACCGTCACGAAACCAGCAATTGGGCTGACGATGTTCGGCGTCACCACCGCTTGCGTCACCGCCATCACCCAAAGCCTGCCCGGCCACGATTGTCTGGTATTCCACGCCACCGGCACCGGTGGCCGCACGATGGAGAAACTTGCCGATTCCGGCCTGCTTACCGCTTTCATCGACATCACCACCACCGAGGTTGCGGACCTGCTCTGCGGCGGTGTCCTCGCCTGCACGCCCGACCGTTTCGGTGCCGTCGCCCGCAGCGGCCTGCCTTGGGTGGGCTCGCCAGGGGCTCTTGATATGGTCAACTTCGGCGCGCCCGAAACCGTGCCCGCGCACCTCAAAGGCCGGCTTTTCTATTACCACAACCCCCAAGTCACCCTGATGCGCACCACCGCCGCCGAATGCCACGCCATCGGCACATGGATTGCCGAACGGCTGAACCTCTGCCCCGGCCCGATCCGCCTGCTGATCCCCGAAGGCGGCATTTCCGCCCTTGATACCCCCGGCGGCCCGTTCCACGATCCCACCGCCAATGCTGCCCTGTTCACAGCCCTCGAATCCACCCTCCGTCAAACCCCAAATCGCCAGATCATCCGCCTGCCGGATCACATCAACCACCCCGCCTTCGCCGCCGCCTGCGTCGCGGCCTTTCACAGCATCTGAGGCCCCCATGCCCTACATCCCCCGCGCCGAAATCCTCTCCCGCCTCCACGGCCTCGCTGCCGCCCGCATCCCCATCATCGGCGGGGGTGCCGGCACCGGCATTTCCGCCAAATCCGAAGAGACGGGCGGCATTGATCTCATCATCATCTACAATTCCGGCCGCTACCGCATGGCCGGGCGCGGCTCGTCCTCGGGCCTGCTGGCTTACGGCAACGCCAACCAGATCGTGCGCGAAATGGCGGTCGAGGTACTGCCGGTGGTCAGACACACCCCGGTGCTCGCAGGCGTCAACGCCACCGACCCGTTCATCCTGATGGAACCCTTCCTGCGCGACCTCAAAGCCATGGGCTTTTCCGGCGTGCAGAACTTCCCCACCATCGGCTTGTTCGATGGCCGCATGCGCCGCTCGTTTGAGGAAACCGGCATGGGTTACGGGCTCGAGGTGGATATGATCGCCGCCGCCCACGCGCTCGACCTTTTGACCACGCCCTACGTCTTCACCCCGGACGAGGCCACCGCAATGGCCCGCGCCGGCGCCGATATCATCGTCGCCCACATGGGCGTCACCACCGGCGGCGCCATCGGTGCCACCACCTCGCAAACCCTCAACGATTGCGTGGCCGAGATCGACGCCATCGCCACAGCCGCCCGTGCGTTTCGCCCCGATATCCTGATCCTGTGCCACGGCGGCCCGATCGCCACCCCCGAAGACGCCGCTTTCATCTTGCAAAACGCCGCCACCTGCCACGGCTTTTACGGCGCCTCCTCGATGGAGCGTTTGCCGGTGGAAACCGCCATCGCCGCCCAAACCCGCGCCTTCAAGGCGCTGAAAGTGAAACCATGAGCCGCTATTTCATCCACCCCGATCAGGTTTCCGCTTTCGGCTTCGATTGGGGCCAGCTTGCCCTGACCGTCGGCCCCGAAGTAAACGGTGCCGCGCGGTTTTCCGGCGGCATCGTCACCGTCGCTCCGGGCGGCGGCCATGCCCGCCACAACCACCCCGGTGCCGAAGAGATCATCCTCGTGATGGCAGGCAGCGGCGCGCAGATGGTGGAAGACGACGATGGCACCCCCATCACCCAAACCGTCACCCCCGGCACAACCATCTATGTGCCCGAAAGCCGCTATCATTCCACCCTGAACACCGGCCCCACGCCGATGACCCTGTTCGTGGTCTACTCCCCCGCCGGCCCGGAACTTGCCCTGCGCGATCTGCCGGATTTCCGGCTGCTGCCGCCCATCCGCTGACCCAAAGGCAAAAATACCGCTCTATGTGCCGCCGTTCCGCGCCTGCACGCCGCCCCGGTTCCACCCCCGCCCGCGCGTGCCGAACATCTCATAGCCGCTTTCGGTCACCGCCAAAGTATCCTCGATCTTGATAAACCCCCGCGTCGGATGCAGCATCGTCGTCTCCACTGACAACACCATCCCCGCCTCCAGCGCCCGCTCCGCATCCACCCCCTCATAAGCCACCGGATGATTGGTCATCAAGAACGGCACCTCATGGCTGATCAGCCCCATGCCATGCGCAAAGAAATCGTTGAACGCGGCCGATGGCCCCCGCCGCAACTCCGCCTCCGCCGCCTCGATCATCGCCCCGCCCAGCGCACCCGCACGCACCTGGGCAAAGGCCGCTTGCTGCACGGCTTCCACCTCGGCCAGCAGATCAACCAACTCGGCGTCCGGCGCGCCCAGCACCCCCATCCGGCACAGATCGCCGATATAGCCGCGATAATTGCCGCCGCTATCAATCGACAGCACCTCGCCCGCCCGCCATTCCTGCCCTGACGACGCCCGGTTGTGGCTGGCCCCCAGCGTCAGCAGGCAATAGTCGAAATGCAGCCCCCGCCGGGTTTCCTGCTGGCGCAACTCCTCGATGATCCGCGCCTTCGTCCAGCCCGCATCCGCCACCGCAATCGTCGCCATCATCGAATCGGTGATCATTTCCGAGGCTTGCCGCAGCAACGCCAGTTCCGCAGGCGTCTTGATCGCCCGCATCGCCTCCAGCATCGCCGTCGCATCCACCAACGCCTGCCCACAACCGGCACTTAATACCTGCCACGCATTCACCGGCAAAAACGATGGCTCAATGCCCACGCGCAACCCCTCCGCTCCGGTCTTGCGCAGATGCGCCACCGCCAGCGCCGCCGCATCCGCAGACCCCCAACTCGCGGGCAACACAGTGGGTGTCCAGAACGGATGGTTGGCATGCTCGCCCGCCTCCATCTTGTTGCCGATGAATGCCGCCTCTTCGGGCCGCCCGCGCCGGTAAATCACCACCGGCAAGTACCGGCTGTGGCCAATCGCATCCATCGCCGCAAAGAAGATGAACCGATAGCCGCCCAGCAGATACTGCGTGTTGTGCTTCGATGTGGCGATCAGCACATCCAGGCCAGCCGCCTCCATCAGCCGGTCAATCCGCGCCAGATCAGGCAGCAGCGACGTGCCTTTTATCTCGTCCATCCCGTCCCCCCGGTTGCTTCAACCCATAGCGAGTTGCATTCAAACGGGTTCGCCCGATTGTATGCAACTCGCAGCTTACACAACCCGTTCTTGTCTTGGATTGCCGTCAATCTGAATCAGATTGACGGCAATCCGCTCCAGACAGAGTTGAACACCAATAGCACGTCACCGCCAAGCGATATCTGGTAGGACCAAAGCCGCTACAGCGTTTTACATTTGATCTGGATCAGCAGATCAAATGCAAAACGCAACATTCCCGGCGTTTGGCCTGTCTTGGTTTGCCTTCAATCTGATTCAGATTGAAGGCAAACCGCTTTTGAACGCCGTCTCAACCGCCCTGAGCCCAGCCATTGTCAACCGATAGTACTCTTCATTGATGAACTCCGGCCAGGTCGACAGCTTGACAGCCATCATCCCGATGTCAGGTGCGACCATCACCATTTGCCCAAAGACACCAAAGCAAAAATGCCGGCCCAACTGGCTGTCTTCCACCCAGAACTGGTTGCGATAAGCCCCGCGCGGCCATTCCTTGTAGTTTTCCGCGTCATAAAGCCCGTGTTTGCCGTGCCGGATATCCTGACACCAATCTGCGGGAACAACCTGTCGCCCCTCGGTCTGGCCAGTGTTCAACAGCATCAGCCCGAACCGCGCCATATCGCGCAAAGTGGCGCTTATCCCGCCGCAAGCCAGGCCATATCCCGCGGTATCAACCGTGATGCTCGCGTCATCCGCGCATCCCAAAGGCTGCCAAAGCCGCTCCGAAATGATCTGCGGCAGGCGCTTCCCGCTGACCCTTTCCATCGCATGCGCCAGAATATCCGTCTCGATCGAGCGATAGTCAAAACGCGCGCCATGCTCCGCCTCTGCCACATTCAGACCCAATATCTGGTCCCAGATGCAGGTCGGCCAGTCCGAGACATCAACACCGGGCGGGGCAGGCTTCCAGCCGGACGAATAATCCATCTTGCCGGCATCGCTGTCACGAACATCGTAGTCCTCGACGAACCGCGTTCCAGAAGTCATGTCCAGTACGTGTTGAAGCGTCGCACCTTGCCATGCGGTCGTCGCCAACTCGGGCATATAGTCGGTCACCAGCCGGGCCGGATCCAGCAACCCGTCGGCAATCAGGCAACCGGCGGCGGCGGCGGTGATGGATTTTGAGACCGACTGCAGCAGATGCGGGCGCTGCGCATCCATGCCATTGTGATAGCTTTCATGCAGAACCTGACCGTTTTTCCACACGAACATGGCATCGGTATAGGTGTCGTCCAGCATTTGCGAGAACCGGGTCTCTTGCCCGTCAATGCCGAGGTAGGCGAAATCATCAAGCGTGCCACTCGCGGCAGGCAAAGGCGAAACCCTGTCCCCCCGCGCTATGGCCGCAGTCGGCAGCAACTCGCGCACGTGTTGAAAAGCCCAGCGATTCCAGGGTGGGCGATCCCAATCAACCATCGGGATGCGCATCTCTTTCGGAGGCGGTGAGCCCAGCATGATCGGCGGTGCGGGCTGCGAGTTCTTGTAGCTGGTCACACCAGGCTTCCTTTTTCGATTTGTCGGGCGCTATCGGTGGGTTCGCAGATCACGCCGCCTCGCGCCGCAGCGCCTGCGCCATGCAATGTATCCCGCCCCCGGTTTTCGAGATTTCCGACATGTCAATCGCCGCCACCTCAAACCCCCGCGCCCGCAACTGCCCGATCAGCGATTTGGAAACCACCGGCGCAATCACCCGGTCGCGCCCCAAAGACATGAAGTTACACCCCAGCGCCATAGTGTCGGGAAACGGCACGTCAATGATCTCGTGCCCCTTGCCGCGCAGCCAATCGACAATCGCAGGTTCGGTGCAATCCAGACACACCGCCGTCAGCTTATGCGCAACCGGCACCACCATCAGATCAATATGCACATAATACTCGTCGATAAACGCCAGCCGCGTCTCCCAGCCTTCGGCCTCGAACCAGCCCTGCACCTGCCGCGCGCCCTCTTCCTGGGTGCGCGCGCCACCGCAACCGATCAGCACGCAGCCCTCCTCGATGACGTTGAAATCGCCGCCCTCAAAAGTGCCCGCCGTCACCATATCGTAGATCGGAATGCCCAAGGCCTCAAAGGTGCGGATGGCCGCGTAATTCTCGCCCCGCCGCCACCAGTTCGCCATCGCCGTGATCACCGCGCCGTAGGGCGTCATCACCGAACTGTCGCGCGCATAAACCTGCATCGGCAGTTCCGGTTCAGGGGCGTGGAAATGCACCTTCACCCCGAAATGCTCATAGGCCGAAACCAGTTCGGCGTGCTGCGCCTGCCCCACCTGCACATTGCACGGCCCCGTCCGCAGATGCTTGCGCGACAAGGACGAGGTCGCCAGATGCCGCAAATGCGCGGGCGATCCCAGCAGCACATCGGTCAACGGATCGGTTTCATTGCGAAACCCCCAGCCCTCAAGCGGCGCCGTGCCACCGCGCAGATTGCGCCGTTGCAGGCTGAACGGCTCGGTTCCGTGGCGATAGGTTTGGCTCATCGGTGTCTCCTGTGTTCCTGCGTCGGTCAGGTTTGATCGGCCAACATCCTGCATCCCTTGCCCGCAAAGCCTACACGCGCCGCGCCAAAGACGGAACGGAAATCCTGCCCCCATCCGC